>JBFJZW010000250.1:0-7217 GCA_041621875.1 Pseudomonas sp.
ATCCGTAGTTCAATCGCGGGCATGGCCCGCTCCTACAAGGCGTTCGTGTAAGCATCCATGAAAACCCCGCTGTGGTTCCCGCAAAGCTTCTTCTCCCGCACCCTCTGGCTGGTGCTGGTGGTGGTGCTGTTTTCCAAGGCCCTGACCCTGGTTTATCTGATGATGAACGAGGACGTGCTGGTCGACCGCCAGTACAGCCACGGCGCGGCGCTGACCCTGCGCGCCTACTGGGCGGCCGACCCGGAAGACCGCGCCACCATTGCCGAAGTGGCCGGGCTCAAGCCGGTGCCTCGCGAGCTGGTGCCGACCACCGAGCAACACTGGCCCTACAGCGAGATCTTCCAGCGGCAGATGCAGACCGAGCTGGGCCCGGACACCGAAGTACGGGTGCGCGCCAAGAGTCCGCCGGCCCTCTGGGTGCATGCGCCGACCCTGGGCGACCAGTGGCTGCGGGTGCCGCTGTATCCGCATCCGTTGCGTGGTCAGCGGATCTGGAACGTGCTCGGCTGGTTCCTGGCCATCGGCCTGCTGTCCACCGCGGCGGCCTGGATCTTCGTCCGTCAGCTCAGTGCGCCGCTCAAGCGCCTGGTGTTCGCCGCCCGTCAGGTCGGCAAGGGGCGCAGCGTGCGCCTGCCGGTCAGCGACACGCCGAGCGAGATGGCCGAGGTCTATCGCGCCTTCAACCAGATGGCCGAGGACGTCGAGCAGGCGGCCCGCGAGCGCGAGCTGATGCTGGCCGGGGTGTCCCATGACCTGCGCACGCCGCTGACCCGCCTGCGCCTGTCCCTGGAGTTTCTCCACAACGATTCCGAGCTGACCGAGGACATGGTCCGCGATATCGAGGACATGGACGCCATCCTCGACCAGTTCCTCGCCTTTATCCGCGACGGCCGCGACGAGCCGGTGGAGCAGCTCGATCTGCTCGAGCTGATCCGCGAGGTGGTCGCCCCCTATAACCAGAAGCAGGAAGTGGTGCGCCTGTGCCTGGAACCGGTACCGGCCTTCCCCCTGCGCCGGGTGTCGATCAAGCGCCTGCTGGTCAACCTGATCGAGAATGCCCTGCGCTACGGCGGCAATGCGGTCGAGGTCGCCGTCTCGGTGTCCGGCGACTGCAGCGCGCCCTATGTGGTGCTCAGCGTGCTGGACCGCGGTACCGGCATCGACCCGGCCGAGCTGGGCAGCATCTTCAACCCCTTTATCCGCGGCGATCGGGCCCGGGGCGGCAAGGGGGCCGGTCTCGGCCTGGCCATCGTGCGCCGCATCGCCGCCCTGCATGGCGGCAGCGTCGAGCTGCGCAACCGCTCTGGAGGTGGCCTGGAAGCCCGCGTCTGTTTACCATTGGGCCTGCTGCTGCCGCGCGACGCGGTATAACCGGGGGCAATGCCAGGTGCATCGGTGCCCATGTGTGCCTGGATATACCGAACCGCCCGCTGTGCCGCGCTGAACTATGCTCAACCTGCGTTATGACATGAGGTCAGCATGCCCGCAGCTTCCGATTGCCTACCGACATGGACCTGGTGGCTGCCGCTGCCATTGCTCCATCTGGCCACCTGGCTATCCCTGAGTACCCAGTTCAGTGAAGGGGTGGCACTCTGGCATCTGCCTTTTGCCCTCGGCCTGGTGATGACCCTGTGGTGGGGGCCGCGGGTGCTGCCGCTGCTCTACCTGAACAGCCTGTTGAGCATCCCGCTGTGGGGCCTGGATTGGCGCTGGGCCCCGCTCTATGCCGTGCCGGAAACCTTGGGCGTGGCCCTGGCCTGGTGGCTGTGTCGCCTGCGCCCGGTCGACCCGGCCTTGCCCTTCTTGCGCCATCTGGTGCGGTTTATGTTGTTCGGCGTGCTGCTGGCGCTGGTCCCGGTGGCCATCGGCGTGCAGTCCAATCTCTGGCTGAGCGGCCACCTGCCGACATACAGCCTGTTCTCGGCGACCCTGACCCTGTGGCTGGCCGATAGCCTGATGACCCTGGCCGTCGCCGTCCCGCTGCTGACCTACCTGACGCCCTGGTTGCAGCGTCGCGGCTGGCTCAACTCGCCATTGGCCAAGCGCCGCGAGCCGGTGCCAGCCGCCTTGCGCCAGTGGCCCGCCTGGCCGTTGCTGTTGGGCGTGGTGCTGGGCATGCCCTGGCTGCTGGAGCTGCTGCCCTTGAGCCTGAACTTGCCGCTGATTGGCGTGATGATGCTCAGCCTGGCCCTGGTCTGGGGCTTTGCCGGGGCCATCTGCGGGGCGACCCTGAGCGCGCTGATGGTGCTGATCCTGCCGCTGTTGCGCGGTCTCACCGATACCGCGGCCTGGCTCGACCCGCTGCGCCTGGAGCTGCACTTCGGCGTGCTGCTGTTTATGCTGGCCAGCCTGATGGTGGGGCGCGCCCTGAGCGATCTGCGCCAGTCCCTGGCACGCAGCGCCCGCACCCAGCAGCAGCTGGCCCTGGCCAACCTGGCGCTGGAGGCCAGCTCGCTGGGGGTGATCATTGCCGATGCGCGGCAGGCAGAGCTGCCGCTGATCTACTGCAACCCCTCGTTCGAGCGCATCACCGGCTACAGCCGCGAGGAAAGCCTGGGGCGCAACTGGAGCTTTCTGCTCGCTGGCGATCACCGCCAGCAGGGTCTCAGCCGTCTGCAGCAGGCCGTCCATGCGGGCCAGGCCTGCGACGTGGTGCTGCGCAACTACCGCAAGACCGGCGAGCAGTTCTGGAGCGAGTTCATTCTCGCGCCGATGCGCGATGAGCGGGGCATCAGCCATTTCGTCGCCCTGCTGCATGACGTCAGCGCCCGTGAACACATGGCCCAGCAGGTGCGCAGTCAAAGCGAGGAGCTGCTCAAGCAGAGCTACCTGTTCAGCCAGACCGAACATATCGCCAACCTCGGTGGCTGGGTGCTCAACCTGCCGGCCCAGGACATGGACTGGAGCGAGGGCTGCTTCCGCATCTACGAGCTGGACCCGAAGAACGGCACGCCCAACCTGGACCAAGCCCTGAGCTATATGGATGCCGCTGGCCGGGCGCTGGCCGAGCAGACCCTGCAGCAACTGTTCGAGGGCCTCGATCAGTTCGATCTCGAAGTGCGTCTGCTCACCGCCAAGGGCAAGAGCCGCTGGGTGCGCATCCGCGGCGTCACCGAGCGCGACGGTGCCGAACTGGTGCGGGTGTATGGGGCACTGCAGGATGTCAGCGCACGCAAGCTCGCCGAACAGCAATTGCGCGAGCGCGACGAGCGCCTGCGCCTGTTCTTCGAAGCACCGCTGATCGGCATGGCCCTGACCGGCCCGGGCTTCGAGTGGGAGGAGGTCAACCTCAAGCTGTGCAGCATTCTCGAACGATCCCGCGAGCAATTGCTGGCCTGCAAATGGGCGAGCATCTCCCAGGCCGACGATTTCGCCGTCGAGCAGGTGTTGCTGGCCGAGGTGCTCGGCGGCACGCGCGAGGGTTACGAGCTGGACAAGCGCTTCGTCCGCCCGGACGGCTCGCTGGTGCACACGCGCCTGAACCTGCGCGCGGTGCGCCACGCCAGCGGTCGGGTCGGCATGTTTCTGTTGCTGGTCGAGGATATCAGCGCCCGCTTCGAGGCCGAGGCGCGTTACCGGACCATCGTCGAGCACGCCCCGGAGGCGATCATGCTGTTCACCCCGCATGGCGGCATGGTCGATTGCAACGACAATGCCCTGCGCCTGCTGCGCTACTCGCGCGAGGAGCTGCTGGGCAAGAGCGTGCTCGAGCTGAGCCCGGCCAAACAGGCCAACGGCCAGGCCTCCGCGGACATCGGCCGCGACTATCTGCGCCAGGCGATCGCTGGCGAGACCCCGGTATTCGACTGGCTGCATCGCGACAGCGCTGGCCGGCAGATTCCCTGCGAGGTGCGCCTGGTGCGCATGCCCGGCGAGCAGGTGCTGATTCGTGGCAGCGTGACCGATATTTCCGAGCGTCAGCGCTATCAGCGCGAGATCGAGCGGCTGGCCTTCAGCGACGAGCTGACCGGTCTGCCCAACCGGCGGCTGCTGCTCGACCGGCTGCAGCATGCGATGGATCGCGAATCACGCGAGAAAACCCTGGGCGCGCTGCTGTTTATCGACCTGGATCATTTCAAGACGGTCAACGACAGCCTCGGTCATCTGGTCGGCGACGGCCTGTTGCAGGAGGTCACCGCCCGCCTGGCTGGTAGCCTGCGGGCCGAAGATACCCTGGCGCGGATGGGCGGCGACGAATTCGTGGTGCTGCTCGAGGGGCTCGACAGCGACCCGCAGCTGGCCGCCGAAGCGGCGGCGACGACGGCGGAAAAACTGCTCAAGAGCCTCGCCGGAACCTGCTGGATCGAGGGCCACGAGCTGTCGATCAGCGCCAGTATCGGTATCGCCCTGCACCCCTTCGGAGCCCAGGTGGCGGCCGACGTACTCAAGCAGGCCGATACCGCCATGTACCGGGCCAAGCATGCCGGGCGCAACGGCCTGCACTTCTTCGCTCCGGAAATGCAGGCCGCTATCGACCAGCGCCTGCAATTGCAGGGCGAGCTGCGTCAGGCGATCCAGCGTAACCAGCTGCACCTGGTGTTCCAGCCGCAGTTGGCGCTGGCGACCGAGCGGGTGGCCGGGGCCGAAGTGCTATTGCGCTGGGTGCACCCCGAACGCGGCGAGATCATGCCCGGCGACTTTATCCCCCTGGCCGAGGAAACCGGGCTGATCGAGGAGCTCGGCGACTGGGTGCTGGAGCAGGCCTGCATGGCCCTGGCGCGCTGGCTGCCGCGCTGGCCGCAGATGGTCCTGGCGGTCAACCTGAGCCCCCGCGAGCTGCGCCAGGCCAAGTGCGTCGAACGGGTGCGCGACTGTCTGCAGCGCCACCGGGTACCGGCCACGGCCCTGGAACTGGAAATCACCGAAGGGGTCTTGCTCGAAGACGTCGAGCGCTGCATCGCCAATATGACCGAGCTGAAAAGGCTCGGCGTGCGCTTCGCCATCGACGATTTCGGCACTGGTTACTCCTCCCTGACCTACCTCAAGCGCCTGCCGCTGGATCGCCTGAAAATCGACCGCAGCTTCACCTGGGACATCCACGGCGAAGACGGCAGCGGCCTGATGCTGGTGCAGACCATTCTGGTGATTGCCCGCAACCTCGGCCTGGAGTGCATCGCCGAAGGCATCGAGAGCGAGGCGCAACTCGCTTGCCTGCGCGAGCATGGCTGCTCGCTGGGCCAGGGCTACCACTTCAGCCGGCCGCTGCGTGAGGCCGCGTTTCTCGACTGGATGGCCGAGCAGGAGGGGGCGGAGCGCGACAGGTCGGCGCTGCTGCGGCCGCTGTAGGGTCCGGGCCGGTGGTGATGGGGCGCGACTCGAGTGTGCGTAGCCCTGGCCGGCTTAGCCCTTGCCCTTGGTGCGGGTCAGGTGCGGGCCGCCATTCTTCTCCAGGTACTGGATCACCAGGCTGGCGACATCCTTGCCGGTGGTGGTTTCGATGCCTTCCAGGCCCGGCGAGGAATTGACCTCCATCACCAGCGGGCCGTGGTTGGAACGCAGGATATCCACCCCGGCCACCGACAGGCCCATGACCTTGGCGGCGCGGATGGCGGTCATGCGTTCTTCCGGGGTGATCTTGATCAGGCTGGCCGAGCCTCCGCGGTGCAGGTTGGAGCGGAACTCGCCGGGCTTGGCCTGGCGCTTCATCGCGGCGATCACCTTGTCGCCGACCACGAAGCAGCGGATATCCGCGCCGCCGGCTTCCTTGATGTATTCCTGGACCATGATGTCCTGCTTGAGGCCCATAAAGGCCTCGATCACCGACTCGGCGGCCTTCTCGGTTTCGCACAGGACCACGCCGATGCCCTGGGTGCCTTCCAGCACCTTGATCACCAGCGGTGCGCCGTTGACCATACGGATCAGGTCGGGGATATCGTCAGGGGAGTGGGCGAAGCCGGTCACCGGCAGGCCGATGCCGCGCCTTGACAGCAGTTGCAGCGAGCGCAGCTTGTCTCGCGAGCGGGCGATGGCCACCGACTCGTTGAGCGGGAACACCCCCATCATCTCGAACTGGCGCAGCACCGCGCAGCCGTAGAAGGTCACCGAGGCCCCGATCCGTGGGATCACCGCGTCGAAGCCCTCCAGGGGCTGGCCGCGATAGTGGATCTGCGGCTTGTGGCTGGCGATGTTCATATAGGCGCGCAGGGTGTCGATCACCACCACTTCGTGGCCCCGCTGCTGGCCGGCCTCGACCAGGCGGCGGGTGGAATACAGGCGCGGATTGCGCGACAGCACGGCGATCTTCATTGGGCACCAGGAGGGTCAGCGAGGGTGGGTTTGTTCTGTACATAGGTCAACGCCGGGTTGACCAGCAACTGGCCGGCGATCAGTGCCTTGGAGCCGAGCAGCACCCGGTAGCGCATGGTCTTGCGGCAGGTCAGGGTGAATTCCACCGGCCATTGGCGCTCGCCCAGGGTCACGCTGGTGCGGATCACATAGCGCGACTGGCTGTGGCCGTTGGAGCTTTTGATGGTCTTCACCGACACCAGTTGCGCCTCGCAGCGGTGGCGGCGCTGTACCAGCGTGCCGAGATGGGCGGTAAAACGCACCCAGGGCTGGCCATCGCGGTCGAACGGCTGGATATCGCTGGCATGCAGGCAGGAGGTGCTGGCCCCGGTATCGATCTTGGCGCGCAGGCCGATCATGCCCAGATCCGGCAGATTGATCCATTCGCGCAGGCCGATCACGCCAAGTTGGTCAAAAGTCTTCAAAGGGGCAGCCCACAAGATTTCCCGGCATTCTAGTTGGCCCTTGTGACAACTGCATCAGGCAAAATGTCCGCTAAGTGATCGACGCGACTGGAAGTCCCATGAACGATAAAGACGACGGCAAGATCCGCCTGGACAAATGGCTGTGGGCGGCGCGTTTCTTCAAGACCCGCGCCCTGGCCAAGGCGGCGATAGAGGGCGGTAAGGTGCACTGCCGGGGCGAGCGCTGCAAGCCGGGGAAGGAACCCAGGGTGGGCGATGAATATGTGATCCGCATCGGCTTCGATGAGCGCAGCGTGGTGGTGCAGGCGCTGTCGGCGGTGCGTCGTGGCGCGCCCGAGGCGCAGGCACTGTATGCCGAAACGGCTGCCAGCATCGAGCGCCGCGAGCAGGCTGCCGCGCAGCGCAAGGCCGGTGCCCTGGGCGTGCAGACCGATGGTCGGCCGAGCAAGAAGCAGCGCCGGCAGTTTCAGCAGTTTCACGGCAATCAGGATTAAGGCGCGGCGGCTG
>JBFJZW010000251.1:0-7187 GCA_041621875.1 Pseudomonas sp.
CGAATTGCACCTGGAAGGCATAGTCACCGAAGGCAAGACGCCGTTCTCCCGGGTGCACTTCAATACCTGCTTTGCCGAAATCGAGGCCCTGCTGCAACGTGCCGGCTACCACAAGCAGCTCGATGTGGTCGGTTACCAGGGCCTGGCCTATGCCATGTTCGATCCCGCTCGCTGGGAGGCGGTGCAGGTGCTGCGCTGGCTCAAGGAGTTCGTCGAGGAGGCGCAGCCGCGATCCGCTCCCCGGCACCAGGGACACAGGGCCTGAGGCGCTAACACCCCAGGACCGACAGACGAACCAAAAGCGCTCAGCGCCGCTCGCACCTGCACGCCAATGGCTCATGGGCACCGCTGTGGAGCCTTGTGGGTCAGTGTCTGGGGCATCTGCGCGTCAACCTCAAAACCTCTAATAAAAATTAGATATACACTTCAACTATATGATTTATATAAATATATAAATCTATTCTAGACTGTTTCTAACTTCCGTAAGCCCATGCCTGAGGGCGGCATTGTCTGCGTTCATGCAAAACTGGCAAGCCCTTTGCTTATACCTCCTCAAGACACCTACACACGTCTTCAGATCGCCAACGGCGGTGATCGGGACGAAATTGACAAAGACGTCAACGACACTCGGCCAAGCATTGGCAGGGCTGTCCGCGACGTCTTTTTTCGTTTCTGGGACCTGAGGAACCACTATGCGTAACTCCACCGCTCGCCGTTCGCTACTGAAGAAAACCCTGGCCGGACTCGGTTGTGCCGCCGTCATGCTGCTGTCGCCCCTGAGCGTGCAGATCGCCCTCGCCGCCGAGGCGGAAAAGGACGAGCTGAAGTTCGGTTTTATCAAACTGACCGATATGGCCCCGCTGGCCATCGCCTATGAAAAAGGCTTCTTCGAGGATGAAGGGCTGTACGTCACCCTGGAGGCCCAGGCCAACTGGAAGGTGCTGCTGGATCGGGTGATCGACGGCGAACTGGACGGTGCGCATATGCTCTCCGGCCAGCCGATCGGGGCCACCATAGGTTTCGGCACCAAGGCCGACGTGGTCACCGCCTTCACCATGGACCTCAACGGCAATGCCATCACCGTCTCCAATGCGGTCTGGGAGGAGATGAAGAAGCATGTGCCGATGGAAGGCGGCAAGCCGGTGCATCCGATCAAGGCCGACGCCCTGAAGCCGGTGATCGACAAGTTCAACGCCGGCGGCAAGTCCTTCAACCTGGGCATGGTGTTCCCGGTGTCCACCCATAACTACGAACTGCGCTACTGGCTCGCCGCAGGTGGCATCCACCCGGGTTATTACGCCCCGCACAAGGGCGACACCAGCGGCCAGATCGACGCCAAGGCCCTGCTCTCGGTCACCCCGCCGCCGCAGATGCCGGCCACCCTGGAAGCCGACACCATCCACGGCTACAGCGTCGGCGAGCCGTGGAACCAGGCCGCCGTGTTCAAGGGCATCGGCGTGCCGGTGGTGGCCGACTACGCCATCCGCAAGAACATGTCGGAGAAGGTCTTCGGCGTGTCCAAGAGCTGGGCCGAAGCCAACCCGGAAACCCACAAGCGCGTGGTCAAGGCGCTGATTCGCGCCGGCCAGTGGCTGGACGCGGACAACAACGCCAACCGCCAGGAAGCGGTGGAAATCCTTTCCCGTCCCGAGTACGTGGGGGCCGATGCCAAGGTGATCGCCAACTCGATGACCGGCACCTTCGAATTCGAGAAGGGTGACAAGCGCGAGGTGCCGGACTTCAACGTGTTCTTCCGCTACCACGCCACCTATCCCTACTACTCCGATGCCGTGTGGTACCTGACGCAGATGCGCCGCTGGGGCCAGATCGCCGAAGCCAAGCCGGACAACTGGTACCTGGAGATGGCCAAGAAGGTCTACCTGCCGGAGATCTACCGCGAAGCCGCCGCCGAACTGGTGGCAGAAGGCAAGTTCAGCGCCGGTGACTTCCCGCCGGCCGATGAGGACGGCTTCCGTGCACCGCTGACCGACACCATCGACGGTGTGCCTTATGACGGCCGCACGCCCAATGCCTACCTCGAGCAGTTCGAGATCGGCCTGAAGGGTGACACGCAGCTCTAACAGGCACTCCCGGAGCCGGTACGCCGGCTCCCTCCTAACCAAGAGGACAGGACGATGAGCAACCCGAGCGTCGCCACCCCGATAACCGCAACACTCAAGTCGGCGCGCAGCAGTGCGCTCCTCAAGCGCTGGGCCCCGGCGCTGATCCTGCCCATGCTGGGCATCATCGGCTTCCTGCTGTGCTGGCAGCTGCTGGCCAACAATATCCAGACCAGCCTCGGTCAGTTCCCCGGCCCGCTGCAGGTCTCCGAACAGTTCTCCGGCCTGGTCAGCGCTCACCTCAGGGAGGGCGAAAAGGCCCGGCGCTTCTACGAGCGTCAGGACACGCGCAACGCCGCCTTGCTGGCGGAAAACCCGGCCGCCGAAGTGAAGGTGCGCCCCTATACCGGCAAACCAACCTTCGTACAGCAGATTTTCACCAGCCTCTACACCGTCATGGCCGGCTTTGCCATCGCCTCGCTGATCGCCATCCCCCTGGGTATCCTCTGCGGTCTGAGCAAGAGCATCTACACCGCCATCAACCCGCTGATCCAGGTGTTCAAGCCGGTGTCGCCGCTGGCCTGGCTGCCGCTGGTGACCATGCTGGTCAGCGCCCTGTACGTCAGCGACGATCCGCTGTTCGCCAAGTCCTTCCTCACCTCGGCAATCACCGTGGCGCTGTGCTGCCTGTGGCCAACGGTGATCAACACCACGGTGGGCGTGGCCGGCATCGACCAGGACCTGAACAACGTCAGCAAGGTGCTGAGCCTGTCGCCCATGTCCCATGTGCGGCGCATCGTCCTGCCGGCCGCCGTACCGATGATCTTCACCGGCCTGCGCCTGTCGCTCGGCACCGGCTGGATGGTGCTGATCGCCGCCGAGATGCTGGCGCAGAACCCGGGCCTGGGCAAATTCATCTGGGACGAGTTCCAGAACGGCAGCTCCAACTCCCTCGGGCGGATCATGGTGGCGGTAATCGTCATCGGCCTGATCGGCTTCGCCCTCGACCGTCTTATGCTCCTGCTGCAACGTCAGTTCAGCTGGGACAAGAATGCCGTACTGCGCTAATCAGGAGACTTCCCATGAGCCATTCACACCTCGAACTGACCGGCGTCGGCATCGACTTCCCCACCGACAAGGGCCTATACCGCGCGCTGCAAAACGTCAACCTGCGCATCGACAAAGGCGAGTTCGTCTCCCTGATCGGCCACTCCGGCTGCGGCAAGTCCACCGTGCTGAACATAGTCGCCGGGCTGTACAAGGCCACCACCGGCGGGGTCATCCTCGACGGCCGTGAGGTCGACGAGCCGGGCCCCGAGCGCGCCGTGGTGTTCCAGAACCACAGCCTGCTGCCCTGGCTGAGCTGCTATCAGAACGTCGAGCTGGCGGTGCGCCAGGTGTTCCAGGGCAAGAAATCGCGCGGTGAAATGCGCGAGTGGATCGAGCACAACCTGGAACTGGTGCATATGAGCCACGCCACGCACAAGCGCCCCAGCGAGATCTCCGGCGGCATGAAACAGCGCATCGGCATCGCCCGCGCCCTGGCCATGCAACCCAAGGTGGTGCTGCTGGACGAACCCTTCGGCGCGCTGGACGCCCTGACCCGTGCCCACCTGCAGGACTCGCTGATGGAGATCCACGCCGAACTGGGCAACACGGTGATCATGATCACCCACGATGTCGACGAGGCGGTGCTGCTGTCCGACCGCATCGTGATGATGAGCAACGGCCCGGCGGCCACCGTGGGCGATATCCTCAAGGTCGAGCTGCCTCGCCCTCGCGAGCGCCTGACCCTGGCCAACGACCCGCAATACCACGCCTACCGGGCGGCGGTGATGGAGTTCCTCTACCAGCGCCAGCAACGCCCGGCAGCTTGAGCTGTGCGGCCATCAACCCGTGGCAAGGATTGCAGCGGGTTGATGGCCGCAAGCCAGCGACGGCCATAGGTCGATGAGTCCAGATAAACGAGCCTGCCCCCGGCCGCCCCCAGCAGCCTGGTTGAAAACTGTCGATCCGATTGAACTTAATGCGCTGAAGGCCACCGAAGCCAAGCCATTCACAGACGTTCAAGACCATTAAGGATCAGTCGTGCTTGATCTCACCACCTGGAACCTCTCGGTTCCCACCGACCCATCCCCCACCACCATCGAGACCCCGCGCCTGAACAACGGTTATGAGAGCCAGTACATGCGCCGCAATGACGACGGCAGTCTCACCTTCTGGGTCCCGGTCGACGGCTCGCATACCGCCGACGCCCGCTACCCGCGCAGTGAACTGCGCGAAACCCAGGCCGACGGCTCGCTGAGCAACTGGTACTACTACAGTGCCGACAACCACCTGAGCGCGGTGTTGACGGTCAATCAAGTGCCAAGCAAGGGCAAGGTCGTCATCGGCCAGATCCACAGCAAGGACCAACCCGGCAGCAACAATGATCCGCTGGCCAAACTGCAATATCACTACCTGCGCGGCGTCGGTCGGCTGGAACTGCTGCTGCGCAAACGCCCAGGCGATGCAGAGGTACAGAACATCCTGCTGGCCGAGAACATCCAGCTGAACGAGCGTTTCAGCTACAAGCTGCGCATCACCTCGAGCGGCAAGCTGGGGGTCAACGTCCAGAGCAGCGAAGGCGACAGGGGCGCGCTTTATCAGCAGTTGAGCGCGTACTGGAGCAAGGAACAGCTGTACTTCAAGGCGGGGGCCTATATTCAGGACAATTACGGCCCGAGTACCGAAGGCGGCCGGGCGACCTTCTACCACCTCAATACCCTGCACCGCTGAGCGGGCGGCCGGCCGGCATGCGGCGCAGCCAGACCTCGTGCAGCGCAAGCGCGCAAGCCGCCGTACAATCGCGGCTCCAAACAGCGCACGAGACCTGCCCATGGCCCGCCTTAAACTCGAGTTTCCCGAAGACCAGTTCTGCTACAGCACCCACCTGACGGTACGGGTAACCGATATCAACGCGGCCAACCACCTGGGCAACGACTCGATGATCTCGATGATCTCCGAGGCGCGGGCGCGTTTTCTCTTCGAGTTCGGCATCGAGGAAACCCGCGAGGACGGCACCGGCATCATCGTCACCGACCTGGCCACCACCTACCGGGCGGAGGCTCATGCGCGCGATCAGTTGCTGTTCGAGGTTGGCGTGATGGACTTCAACAAATACGGCGGCGACATCACCTTCCGCATTACCCGCCCGACCGATGGCAGCCTGGTGGCGATGGCCAAGTCGGGCTTCGTGTTCTTCAACTACAAAACCGGCCAGGTGGTGGCGATGCCCGAGGCGTTCAGCAGCCTGTTTCCTGCGGTCAATTGGCTCGAGTAACCGTCGGGCGGCGCGCCTAGCTCTAATAAGGCTCTGGCTAACCCGCTATCGCGACCAAGGCCTGCTGCAAATCAGCGCGCAGATCGTCCAGGTGTTCGATGCCTACCGACAGCCGCACCAGATTGTCGCCGATGCCGAGCTGTGCGCGGCGTTCGGCGGGAATCGAGGCATGGGTCATCTTGGCCGGCTGGCTGATCAGGCTTTCCACCCCACCCAGGCTCTCGGCCAGGGTGAACAGGCGCACCGCCTCGAGAAAGCGCCGGGTGCCTTCGCCGTCGGTGGCGAGATTCAGGCTGATCAGGCCGCCGGCACCGCGCATCTGCCGGGCCGCCAGTTGGTGCTGCGGATGGCTGGCCAGGCCGGGATAGAGCACCGACTCGACCTGGGGCTGGCGTGCCAGCCAGGCGGCCAGTTCGCCGGCGTTATCGACGTGGCGTTGCAGGCGCAGGGCCAGGGTGCGCATGCCGCGCAGACAGAGGAAGCTGGAGAAGGGATCGAGGATGCTGCCCACCGAGTTCTGCAGGAAGGCCAGCTGTTCAGCCAGTTCCGCGCGATCGGCGATGGCCACCAGGCCGGCGATCACGTCGGAATGGCCGTTGAGGTACTTGGTCGCCGAGTGCACGACGATGTCGAAGCCGTGCTCCAGCGGCCGCTGCAGATAGGGCGAGGCGAAGGTGTTGTCGGCCACGGTGAGGATGCCGCGGGCGCGGCCGAGCTGGCCGACCTGGGCCAAGTCGCAGAGCTTGAGCGTGGGATTGGTCGGGGTCTCGACCCAGATCATCCGCGTCTCGGGCCTGAGCGCGGCGGCCAGGGTGGCGGCGTCGGCGTCCGCCGGCACATAGCTGACCTGCAGGCCGGCGCTGGGCTTGCGCACCCGCTCGAACAGGCGGTAGGTGCCGCCGTAGAGATCGTCCACCGCAACCAAGTGGCTGCCCGCCGGCAGCAGTTCCAGCACCGTGGCGCAGGCCGCCAGGCCGGAGGCGAAGGCATAGCCGTGGGCACCGCCCTCCAGCTCAGCGATGGCCCGTTCCAACGCCTGACGCGTGGGGTTCTGGCTGCGCCCGTATTCGTAGCCGGCGTGCACCCCGGGCGATTGCTGGCGGAAGGTCGAGGTGGCGTAGATCGGCGGCATCACCGCGCCGGTCCAGTCCGGCTCGTAACCGGCGTGCACGGTGAGGGTTTCGAATTCGCTCATACTGGCTCCTGTATTCATCAAGTTCGGGGCAAGGCCGCAGGGTTGGGCGGAGCCAGCCCGTCAGCGCAGGGTGCGACGCCAGAGGTTGAGCACATCGCTCTTGGTGATCAGGCCGAGAAAGCGGCCCTGTTCGACGATCAGCGCCACATGGCCCTCGTCGAAGGTCTGTAGCAGGCGCTCGAGCGGCACGTCCGGGTCGAGGGTCTGCAACTTGCTGACCATGGCCTCGCGCACCGGCGACTGGAAATGCTCCGGGGCATCCTTGACCGCGCGCAGCAGGTCCCATTCGTCGACCAGGCCGATCACGTCGTCGCCCTCCATCACCGGCACCTGGTCGATATCGTGGAAGCGCATGCGCCCGTACACCGCAGACAGGGTCTCGTCGGGCTTGCAGGTGACGGTGGTGCCTTCCTCGTAACGCCGCGCGATCAGGTCGCGCAGGTTGCCCTGCTTGGGCCGCTCGATCAGGCCCTGGTCGATCATCCAGTAGTCGTTGAACATCTTCGACAGGTACTTGTTGCCACTGTCGCAGGCGAAGGTCAGCACCCGCTTGGGCGTGGTCTGCTCACGGCAGTAGCGCAGCGCCGCGGCCAGCAGGGTGCCGGTGGAC
>JBFJZW010000252.1:0-7162 GCA_041621875.1 Pseudomonas sp.
CCTCCAGGTTGAAGCGCAGGGTGATCACCGACGCGCCGCCCGAGCTGGTCGAGGACATCTGTTTGAGCCCCGCCATCTGGCCGAACTGACGCTCCAGCGGCGCGGTGACCGCACTGGTCATCACGTCCGGGCTGGCCCCGGGGTACAGGGTCATCACCCGAATCGTCGGGTAATCCACTTCCGGCAGCGCCGAGACGGGCAGCAGACGGTAGGCGATCAGGCCGCTCAGGAAGATCGCCAGCATGATCAGCGTGGTGGCGACCGGACGCAGGATAAACAGGCGGGAGGCGTTCATTGGACGCGCGCTGCTCCCTGGCGCTCAGGCGTCGCCGGTTCGGTCTGGGCGGCAACGGGCTTGTCACCGATCACCTCGACCGGATTGCCCGAACGCAGGCGGTCGGTACCCTCCAGCACCAAGCGATCCCCCGGTTTGAGGCCCTGCTCGACCACGCTGAGCTGGCCGTCGCTGGCCCCGACGCTGATCGGCGTCAGCTGCACCTTGTTTTCGGCGTCCACCACGTAGGCGAAGGTGCCGCTGGCACCGAACTGCAGCGCGGCCGCCGGCATCAGGGTGACGTTCTGCAGGGTTTTCACCCGCAGGCGCACGTTGACGAACTGGTTGGGAAACAGCAGTTCTTCGGCGTTGGCAAAGCGCGCCTTGAGCTTGATCGTGCCGGTGGCGGTGTCGATCAGGTTGTCGACGCTCTCCAGCTCGCCTACGGCCAGCATCAGGCGTTCGCTGCGGTCCCAGGCCTCGACGCTCAGGGTCGCGCCGGCACGCAGCTGCTGCACCACCGCCGGCAATTCGGCTTCCGGCAGGGTAAAGATCACGGCAATCGGCAGGGTCTGGGTAATCACCACCAGCGGCAATGCATCGCCGGAGCTGAGCAGATTGCCGACATCGGCCTGGCGAATGCCCAGGCGGCCGCTAATGGGTGCGCGAATCTGGGTGAAATCCAGGTTCAACCGCGCGGTGGCGACATCCGCCTGCAGGCTCATGAGGCTGCCGCGGTATTGGTTGACCAGGGCTTGCTGGGTGTCGAGGGTTTGCTTGGCAATCGAGTCTTCGGCATATAGACCGCGGTAGCGCGCCAGGTCCAGCTCGGCGTTGCGCAGCTGCGCCTGGTGTTCCTGCAGCGCGCCCTGGGCCTGCTGCAGGGCGATTTCGTAAGAGCGTGGGTCGATTACCGCGAGCAGATCGCCGGCCTCGACCTGCTGGCCGTCCTTGAACAGCAGCTTGACCAGCTCACCCTCGACCCGGCCGCGCACATTCACCGTGTTATAGGCGGTAACGGTACCCAGGGCCTTGAGCTCAATCGGGAAGTCACCCTGGCTGACAGTCGCCACGCGCACCGGCACCGGCCCGCCATCACGCCAAGGGCCACCGCGCTTGGGCGCTTCCGGCGGGGTGGGCCAGAACCACCACAGCAATACGGCGAGAACAGCCAGTGCGAGCGAGCCCAACAGCCATTGGCGCGACAGGTTGCGAGGACGGGTGGCGAACTGTGAATCAGGCATGGCGAGGATCACTTCCTTGGGGAGCCTGAACGATATGCAGTATCAGCCAGCCTGCAAAGTCTCTTTACCGCCTATTTACCATTTCCTTACGTAACTAACTGCCTGATCCGCAAATAAAAAAGTGCTCACCAGAAAAGCCCGCAGAAATACAAACGGCCTGCAAGGCAGGCCGTTGGACAATCGTTTAGCGGGTGTTAGTTGAGCGCGGCAATCGCGGCGGCGTAGTCCGGCTCGTCGGCAATTTCGCTGACCAGTTCGCTGTGCAACACCTTGTCGTGTTCATCCAGCACCACCACCGCACGGGCGGCAACACCGACCAACGGCCCGCTGGTAATGGCCACGCCGTAGTCGTTGAGAAACTTGGAGCCGCGCATGGTCGACAGGTTGATCACGTTATCCAGGCCTTCGGCACCGCAGAAGCGCGCCTGGGCGAATGGCAGGTCGGCGGAGATGCACAGCACCAGGGTGTTGGCCAGCTTGCTCGCACCGGCGTTGAAGGTACGCACGGAAGTGGCGCAGGTCGGGGTGTCGACGCTGGGGAAGATGTTCAGCACTTTGCGCTTGCCGGTCAGGCTGGCCAGGCTGACATCACTCAGGTCTGCGCCGACCAGGGTGAAGGATGGCGCTTGCTGACCGACTTGCGGCAATTGACCGGTAACTTCGACCGGGGAACCTTTGAGGGTGACTTGTGCCATGGGATCGATCCTTTATGCAGATTGGGGACGGTAAACAAGTAAGGGCGCGAGCTCGACAAATGGCAAGTCTCGCGCCCCTAACGGCCCACAATATTAACTGACCGACGAGTCAGACTGTAGCGTTCGCCGCACCCACCTGGGTTTTTTTCGCGAAATGGTCCTTGGTCAGCTTGACCACGATCGGGCTAAGCAGCAGCAACGACAACAGGTTGGGGATCGCCATCAGGCCATTGAGGGTATCGGCCACCAGCCAGGCGAAGTCGAGCTGGGCAATGGCACCGAACGGCACGGCCAGCACCCAGAGGATGCGGAACGGCAGGATCGCCTTGGTGCCGACCATGAACTCCCAGCATTTTTCGCCGAAGTAGCTCCAACCGAGAATGGTGGTAAAGGCGAACACCACCAGGGCAACGGTCAGGATATAACCACCGACACCCGGCATGGCCGACTCGAAGGCCGCGGCCGACAGTGCCGCGCCGCTGACACCGCTGGTCCAGACGCCCGAGCAGATGATCGCCAGGCCGGTCAGGCTGCAGATGATGATGGTGTCGATAAAGGTCCCGAGCATGCCGATCATCCCCGAACGCACGGCACTGTTGGTGGTGCCGGCCGCCTGGGCGATACCGGCGGTACCCAGGCCGGCTTCGTTGGAGAAGATACCGCGCGCTACGCCGAAACGGATTGCAGCCATTACCGCGGCACCGGCGAAACCACCGGTGGCGGCAATCGGGGTAAAGGCGTAGGTAAAGATCATCTCAAAGGCTTTCGGGATTTCCGAGGCGTTGACCACCAGCACCACGATGGCGGCGATGATGTAGGCCACGCACATAAAGGGCACCAGGGTCGCCGCGACCTTACCGATACGCTTGATACCACCGAGGATGACCATGCCGACGAAGAGCATGGTGACCAGACCGGTCAGCCACAGCGGCACATTGAAGGTGGCTTCCAGGGCCGCCGCCATGCTGTTGACCTGCACCATATTGCCGATACCGAAGCCGGCGAAACCGCCGAAGATGGCAAAGGCGGTGCCCAGCCACAACCACTTCTTGCCCAGGCCGTTCTTGATCGCGTACATCGGCCCGCCGACGTGTTCGCCGCGGTCATCCTTCTCGCGGTAATGCACCGCCAGCACCACTTCGCAGTATTTGGTGGCCATGCCCACCAGCGCGGTGCACCACATCCAGAACAGTGCGCCCGGGCCGCCGAGGAAGATCGCGGTGGCCACACCGGCGATATTGCCGGTACCGACGGTGGCGGCCAGGCAGGTCATCAGCGCCTGGAAAGGGCTGATCTCGCCGCTCTCGGCGTCGCCTTTCTTGCGGCCTTGCCACATCAGCTTGAAGCCAGCGCCGATCTTGGTCAGCGGCATGAACTTCAACCGCAGCATGAGGAACAGACCGGTGCCGAGGATCAGAACCAGCATGGGCGGCCCCCACACCACGCCATTGAGTTGATTGACCAGGGTGTTGATGAATTCCATGTTGGTTTCCTTATTCTTGTAGTGAACGCGAGGTGGATAGCCTTCGCTTGTCCGATTGCCGGGTAGGCCATGCTGTTAGGCAGAAGCGAGCCGGGTTGGCGCGTCTGCAAACAGCGAATCGGGCTATACCAGCCAGCACAACGACTGCCCAGTGATCAGCGGCGGCCAGTATATGAAGACTGCGATAGTGGTTTTCACTGTTTAGATTTCAACACTCAGTTTTTTTGAGCGAGGTACGCAATTTAAACGAGATTTAAGTAGGTTAATCCAGCTGCGCCCCGCAGAAACATGGCCTAGAAATCACGCCGGTAGAAAATATCCAGGGAGCTGGCCAGCCCGCTGGCGGCCTCGAGATAGAGCCGGCGGCTCAGTTCATAGCGCAGCGCGATGGTGTTGGCCGGCTCGAATACCCCCACGCCATAACGCAGGCTGAGGCGCTCGGACAGGCTGCCGCTGGCCACCACACTGGTGGTCGCCCCGCTGCCTTCGGTATCCAGCTGGAAATCGCGCAGCCCCAGGCCCGCGGCCAGGTTGCCGATCAGCGGCGCGCTGCCGGCCATGCCCAGGGCCAGCGCCGCCTGGGCGAGCATATTGTTGTCACCGCCGCCCTGCCCCAGCGGCCGTCCCAGCACCAGGTAGGACAGGGCCTGCTCCTGGCTCATGGCCGGTTCCGAGAACACCGTGCTGGTGGGTTGCGCGGCACTGCCGCTCAGGCGCAGCCCGGCCGTCACCTCGTCGACCCGACGAATCGCTTCGACATCCAGGTACGGCTGATCGATGGGCCCGACGAACAGCAGGCGCGCACGGCGGATGGTCAGGCGTTGGCCATAGGCGCGGAAGCGTCCCTTGTTCAGGCTCAGCTCGCCACGGGTATCGAGGTCGTTGCCGATATGCACGCGGCCGGCCAGGTCGGCATTGAGGCCAAAGCCGCTGAAACTCAGGCGTTGCTGGCCGACCTCGACATCGATATCCATGGCGATTGCCGGAGTTCGTTGCGCCGGGCTTTCGCGGCCGACGACCCGGGCATCGGCGGAGACCTGCACGGTTGACGGTGGCAGCTCGCGCACCTCGATCTTGCCGCTGGGGATCAGTACCTTGCCGGTTACCGCGAGTTCCCCATCGAGCAGGCGCAAGCGCAGGTCCGGCTCGACGTCCAGCGCCGCATAGGGTTCCACCGTGACCGGCAGACGGCTGCCGCGCAGGCGTATATCGGCCAGCATGCCCTGGCTCCAGCTCAGTTCGCCGTCGAGGCTGGCCTGGCCCTGTTCGCCACTGCGCCAGCCGCCTTCGAGCAGCAGGCGTTCGCCGTCGATTCGGGCCTGCAGTTGCAGCTGGGTAAAGTCCAGCGGCAGCTCGCCGCCCGACACCTCGCCGTCGAGCAGGCGCAGGTTGCCGGTGACCTGCGGGTCCAGCAGACCACCGGAGAGCGTGCCAGCCCCGTTGAGCTGGCCGGCAATGCGCTCGACCATGGGCACGAAGGGCCGCGCGAGAGCCAGATCCAGGCCGCTCAGGCGGAAGCTGCCGGAAATGGGCTTATCCGCCGGGCGCGGATCGAGCCGGGCCTGCAGCATCAGCTCGCCGATTTTCGGGCCGCGCAACTCCAGCTGGCTGTCGATGCGCTGCGGCCCCAGTTGGGTGTTCAGGCTCAGGCTGTCGTAGGCAAAGTCCAGCCACTGCTGCTGGTCACGCACGCGCCAGACGCCGCTGCCGGCATCCAGTTGCAGACGCCCGCTCGGGCCACTGGCCGGCAGGTCCAGCTGCAGCTGGCCGTCGAGCTGGCCCTGCCAGGCGAAGTCCTCGGGTAGCCAGGGTGCCAGGCTGTCCATGGGGAAGTCGCTCAGGCGCATGCGCAGCCTGGCTTCGGGTAACAGGCGCTGGGACTCGCCGCACAGGCTGGCGGGTCCCGAGCGCCAGCAGTGCGCGCCCAGATCCAGCTGGCCGCTGGCCAGGTAGTCGAGAGTCGCCGGTTGCTGCAAGCGCCAGTCCTGGCCGCCGCTCTGCAGCTGGCCACGTTGCAACTGGCCGCGCCAGTTGCCCTGATCCAGACGCCCGGCCAACGCCAGACGGGTTTGCAGCAGCGGTCCCTCGAGCTGCAGCTCAAGGCTCTGGCGCTGACGGTCGCCCTCGGCGCTGGCACTCAGCTGGCCCAGGTTGGTTTCGCCCAACTGGATGCCGCTGGCGGCGAGACTCAGGCGGCCACGCTGGGCGCTGTCCAGGCTGGCGCTGAGGCTGAACTGCTGCAGACGCCGATCGGTAAAGGCCAGTTGCCGGCCGTCGAGCTGCAACTGGCCTTGCGGTGCCTGCAGGCTGCCGGCCAGATCGAGCTGGCCCTGTAACTGGCCCTGTAGTTGCGGCCAGAGCTGCCCCAGGCGAGGCATGGCCAGGGTCAATTGCCCCTGTAGTTGCTGCTGCAGCGAGGCGCTGCCGTGAATGCGGTTATCCCCCAGACGCACTTCCAGGCGGCTCAGTTCGCCGTTTTCCAGGCCACCGGCGAAGCGAGCCTGGACAAGAGCCGGCTGGCCACGCAGGCGGCCATTGAGGTCGATATCGGCCGTCAGTTCGAGGCGCTGATCTTTCAGGCTGCCGCTGCTGCTCAGCGGCCCTGCCAGGGTGCCGGGCAACTCCGCCAGCCAGAAGGCGGGGTCCAGTTCGCTGAGTTGCAGCTGCGCATCCCAGCTCAGCTGTTCGGCAAAACCCAGGCTGACCTGACCTTCGGCGCGGCCCTGCCCGGCCTGCAGGCGCAGCTCCGGGAGAAACACCTGCTGCAGGTCGCCGCTAACCGGGCTGCGCAGGCTGAAGGCTCCGGCGGGGCCCTCCAGCTCGGCGGCAAAGTGACCGAGGTAATGACCATTGTCGTAGGCCAGTTCGCCCTGTAGCGTATGCAGCGCCACGGGCAGTTCCTGCTCCAGCGGATAGAGGCGCTGCCAGGGGAAGTCCTGCCAGTCAAACCGACTGTCGAGGCTAAAGCCCTCCTGCCAATCCAGGCGGCCGCTCAGTTGCACCTGCTGCTGCGGACTGGCGCTCAGGCGCAGCGCCTCGATATTGGCACCGCTGGCGGTTACCAGGGCCTCCAGTACCAGCGCGATGG
This sequence comes from Pseudomonas sp., assembly GCA_041621875.1. Classification (GTDB taxonomy): domain Bacteria; phylum Pseudomonadota; class Gammaproteobacteria; order Pseudomonadales; family Pseudomonadaceae; genus Aquipseudomonas. The sequence continues at coordinate 6,785 of JBFJZW010000252.1, forward strand.
GTTCTGTCTGCCCCGCCAGGCTGGCATTGCCGCTGAGCCGGTAACCGCTGTGCAGGTCGCCGTCGGCGCTCAATGCCAACTGGTCGAGGCGCAGGCTGTCCGGCAGCTCGGTGCTGGCCCTGAAACCCTCGGCCTGCAGCTGCAGGCGGGCAGGAAAGTGCTCGGCCAGCGGCTGCAGTTCGCCGTTCAGGCGGCCCTGCAGGTAGCCACTGCTATCGGCCTGCAGCTGCAGGCCCTCACGCAGCTCGCCCGCGACCTGCAGGGCCAGCTGCCAGGGCTGTTGCTGCGGTGCGGGCAGTTGCAACTGGCCTTCGAGCTGCAGCGGCCAGTTGCCGGTGGTCTGCAGCAGGCCCGTCAGTTCGAGCAGCAGCTCGCCGC
>JBFJZW010000253.1:0-7128 GCA_041621875.1 Pseudomonas sp.
AGAGCGCGGGCGGCATTGAGGGTGTAGGCCTGGAACATGATCTCGCGGTCGATGGCTTCGTCCGCGTTGAGTACGCCCTTGGGCCCCTTGCGGCTGACCGCTTGGTAGATGGCCTTCCAGGGCTCGGCAGTGGTCACCGGCCAGTCGCTGGCACCGGCGATAGTCGCGCCCTGCTTGAGCAGCGAACGCGCCGGGTACTGGTGTTGGAAGGCCATGGCACTGATATAGGGCTGCACCAGGTCATGGGTCAGCTCATCGGCGGCGGCCCAGTAGAGCTGCATGGAGGCGATCACACCCAGCGCCTTGAAGCGCGCGAACTCCTTGGGGTTGACCATCTGCAGGTGGGTGATGGAGTGCGGAATACCGCTGCTACGCTGCTGGCGCGCCTGCTCGATGCCATTTAGCGATTCGCGCACCGCGCGATCACCAATGGCATGGATATGCACCAGCCAGCCACGGGCATCGGCGGCGTCCACCAGCTCGCCGAAATTCTCGGGGTCGATCAGCAGTTCGCCGCGCTTGTTCGAGTTCTTGTAGGGGGCCAGCATGGCAGCACTCTGCGCCGGGAACTCTGGCACCCCGTCGGCGAAGATTTTGATGCCCGGCAGGCTCAGGTTGGCAATGCCCTGAAACTGCTGGCGCACCTTGTCCAGTTCGTCCAGATCGGCAGGGGTTGCCTTGGAGTCCGCGCCCAGCAGCGCCGCGACGTGGGCATTCAGCTCGCCCTGCTGCGCCAGCTTGCGGTAGATCGGCAGCACGCCCAGGGCTGAATTGTTCAGCACCTGGCCTGGCGCGTCATTGCTGAGCGGGTCCATCCAGGCTGTAACGCCCAGGCTCTGGTAATGCGCGATGGCGGCGCGGGCGGCCGCCAGCAGTTGCTCTTCGGTAAGCGTTGGCAGCTGGTCGAGCACGCTATAGAGCCCGGCCTCGGCCAGAAAGCCGTTGGGCTGTCCATCCGGATCGTGGCCTATGGTATCGCGCTCCTCCGGGCTCAGACGCTTTACCCGCGCCGCGTCTATTCCGGCACGCGCCAGCATGGCGTCATTGGCCCAGCCGGTATGTTGGTCCCAGCCGAGCAACACTATAGGCCGCGCGGCCCATTCCCCCCGGTTGAAGTGTTCGAACTCGTCGAGGCGGCTCCAGTCGGCCGAGGGCATCCCGCTGATGAGGAGGACATCGCCCTGCCTGGCCCGGTCCTCGCGCAGATGCCGCTCCAGTTCGGCGATCGCCAGTTGTTGGCCGTCGATATGCATCTGGCCCAGTTGTAAGCCTCCCTTCACCGCGTGGGCGTGAGAGTCGATAAAACCAGGCATCAGCACCTTACCGCCGAGGTCGAGCACCTGGGTGCCGGCCTGCCTGAGGCGCAACACATCAGTGTCACGACCGACCGCGACTATCTTGCCGGCCTCGACCGCCAGCGCCTGTTGCAGACCCTGAGCAGGCTCGGCGGTGTAGACCTTGGCGTTGTGCAGGATAAGATCGACGGCGGCCATACTTTCCAATGAGGAACAGGCCAGTACACTTGAAAACAGTAAGGGGAATAGCGGCTTCATCGGGATTTCTCTGTTTTTGTTAGTCTGCGTACAGGCTAACCAGTGCACCCCAGCAGAAAAATGCCCATCCCCGCACAACTTCTGTGCCCACTAGGAATAGATAAATGGACAAGCTGAGCGCGCTCACCATGTTTGTCGCCACTGCCGAGCACGGCAATTTCAGCCGCGCCGCCGAGCACTTGAGCAAGACCCCTTCGGCACTGACCAAGGCCGTGGCCCAGCTGGAGGATGAGCTGGGCGCGCGCCTATTCGAGCGCACCACCCGGCGCATGGCGCTAACCGAGGCCGGGCACATCTACCTGGAAGGCGCACGCCAGGCGCTGATGCAGCTGCAGCTGGCCAGCGAGGGGGTGGAGCAACTGCAGCACGAGCTGCGCGGTAGCCTGCGCATTACCGCGCCGCCATCTTTCGGTCCGGCCTTTCTCAGCCAGGTGTGCTGCCGTTTTCTGCGGGATCACCCGCTGGTGCATCTAGAGGTGGAGCTGAGCGACGACTATGTCGATCTGGTGGACGGCGGCTACGACCTGGCTCTGCGCGACGGCCCCACCGACCTGCCCGGGGTGATCGCCCAGCCGCTGCTGGAGAACCGTATCCTGCTCTGCGCCAGCCCCGCCTACCTGGCGCGCAAGGGCGGTGAGGTGACCCTGGACAACTACCTGCAGCACGACTGGCTGATCCTTCGTCACCCGCTGCTCAACCGGCATTTCTGGTGGGTACTGCAGGGCGAGCAGCGTATCCGCCTGGACCAGCCGGTGCCACGCCTGGCCAGCGACAACTACGACTTCCTGCTGGCTTGTCTGCTCGACGGCCAGGGCCTGCAGTTCATACCGCAGTGGAGCGCCGCGCCCTACCTGGCGCGCGGCGAGCTGCTGGAGCTGATGCCCGAGCACTGGCGTGAACCCAGCGGCTTCGGCCCACAGATCTACATGCTGTACCTGACCCACCGGCGCAATACGCGCAAGGTCAAGGTGTTCATCGAATACCTTAAGAAACACTGGCACGAATATGCTTTGAGTCTGCCCTGAGTTCATGGGCAGCGATGTGATTGCTACCCGGAGGGCTGAAAGAGAATGGCGCTTCGGGCGGATTCAGACCGCAAGCACTGTGTTGCGATAGGCAGCGGCCGGCCGATTCTGTTGAAAAAGTAGGTTCTGCGGCAGCCAGCTGGTCAGGTGTGCCTACTGTCGAAGTGGCTGCAAGCCACTTCAGTTGCCTTTCGGCGCTTCACTGAGCGTCCTTGCTCAGGTTTGAGAGTTCATTCGAGGGTTTCTGCTCGTAACAGGCGTACCTATCCCGTGAGTGGTGGCCCTTGAGGCGAAAGCTTGGCCATGCGTCGCAGGCTCTGCACCGTCGCCGCCAAAGTGAATTCGTCAGTGGCACCTGTCAGGCCACGTAGTCGTAAACGGTCGAGTTTCATGATCCGCTTGAGGTGGGCGAAAAGCATCCCCACCTTTTTTCGTTCGCAACGAGAGACGAGGTATTCCGGTGTTTTGGCGATGCGGCGAGATACGTCTCGGGCAGCCTCATGGATGCTTGCCCGATGTACCGATCCGATAATGGATTCAGCGGTTTTGTTCTGACGAAACGGCTTGGCTGAGTGTTCGCTAGCCGGCCTATTTCCAGCCCAGGCACAGCTGTTCGCGCCAGTGTTGCGATTGCATGGGGTTATCGTTGGGCGCGTCGCGACTGGTTTTGGGCTGCATGGCCAGGGCCAGGCGATAATCGCTGGGGCAGCAGCCAAAGTACTGCTTGAAGCTGCGGGCGAAATAGGAGGGGTCCTGAAAGCCCACGGCATAGGCGATGCTGGTGATGGGCATCTCGCTGTTGCTCAGCAACTCCTCGGCCTTGTCCATGCGTTTACGCTGGACGAATTCGAGAAAGCCCACTCCGTAGGTCTGTTTGAACAGGCGGCTGAAGCGAAATGGCGTCATGCCGCACCGCTTGGCCAGGGCTTGCTGCTCGATATGTTCCTTGAAGTGCAGCTCGATATAGTGAATGGCGTCCTGCAAGGGGCGCTGTTTCTGGTGGTCGCTGGTCAGGCGCACGCTTTCCGGCATTTCGCTGATGCGCGCCAGCTGCTGCTTGGGCTTGGGCAGTTCATGGGCGCTGCGCAGCTGACACAGGGCATGCAGTGCCTTGAGGTAGCGCTGGTGTTCGGCTGGTTGCAACGGCAAGGCGAGGTAGTCCCAGACGCCGGAGCGGAAGGCCCAGACGGCCAAGTCCTCGGAGTGCTGCATCGTCAGCATGGTGATCGGGATAGACGGCACCGAACGCTTGACCTCGAGAATCAGGCTGAGGCTCAGGGTATCCGGGCGGTCATAGTGCATGCAGATCATGTCCGGACGCTGGCGGGCGCTTAGCCGGCTCAGGTTCAGCTCGCGGACCAGAATAATCCTGCAGCTGTCCGCGAAGGCAGCCGAACAGTCGGCGGCCGATTGGTCGTGAGTCAGGTCGAACCACAGCAGCTGCGGAGCAGTGATTGCCGGTGTGTTCATTGCGGTCATTGGAGTGGCCGTCTTGTGTCGTGTTTGGCAGATGTCCTTTATGTGTTACATCCAGATACTCAATGTATCGTCCCTTCAACACTTAGAATCAATATGACATCAACGCAAAGACCAAGTGTTCATAAGTATTAGAACGAATAGTTCTATTTGACTCCCTCACCGATGGGCGCTCTCACTGCCCGTCGCGCCACCCCCTTCAAATCAATCGCGATGCGGGTCTTCTCCTGCGGGGGTGCCTGCGCCCACGCACGGGCTTGCAAAAAACTACCAGCGATATGCAAGAAATCTCCTAACCGATCTGCTGGTGGGTAACTAGGGTTGAAACAGGCAGAGCACAGGCAGGGAGTTCATGCACGGAGAGCACCGCGCTGCCGTAGAAGTAGAAAATGGTCACTCTAGTGAGGTGAGCGAAATGACTCTTCAGCAAATGAAAACTTCGGTGATGAAGTTTTGGAAAGATGAGGAAGGTTTGACGGTCGTGGAGTATGCCGTGGCAGGCGGGCTTATTGCTTTGGTGCTGATTGTTGCCTTCCAAACTTTGGGGACGACGGTTGAGGATATTATTTGTCAGATAAATGACGAACTGGCTACTGGGAGTGGTGCTGGGGCTGCGTGCGCTTAATTTGCAGGAAAGAGGTTGTAATGGAAGTCAATCAGAACATTTTTATGCTGTTTGTTCTGGCAGGGGCGGTGCTCACGGATATCTGTGAGCATCGCATCCCCAACTACCTTGTCCTGATAGGGCTGGGTTTGGGGGGGCTTGCCGGTCTTGGACTGGGCGGCCTGCCTGGGTTGCTGGAATTCGCCAAGGGCGTGGTTATCGGACTCGCATGCTTTATGCCTTTCTATTTGATGGCCGGTATGTCGGCTGGGGATGTCAAGTTAATGGCGGTTGTCGGTGGTTTCACCGGGGCGCAAGGGGCGTTTTGGGTCGCCGCCTACAGTCTGGTATTCGGCTGTGCATTTGGTGTTTTTTACCTCTTGTACAAGGGGCAGTTTGCAAGGTTGGTGGGTCGCTATTGGATGATGGCAAGAACGCTGGTTTATGTTCCTGCGCAAGTTAATGATGCCGCTCGGAAACGCTTTCCGTTTTCCATGGCGATTGCGGCTGGGGCGGTGACGAGTCTGTATTGGACACCGCTTTAGCAGTATTGAAATTTTTGCTTCTTAGTGCGGAGTAAAATCATGTACGCACTCAGTGGAATTGATTCATCTCCTCTCCAAGACGGGGATGTCGTGCAGCGAATGGCTCCCCGGCCCTGCAGTGTTGCGGAGACCGGCCTGGCGGAGAACTTTCTCGGCGACCTGCTGAGCAAGCACCTGCACGACGCCGGAGTGCTGGATATGGCGCAACTGGTGGAGCGCCTGGCGCTGACCGGCACGGTGCTGGAGGAGGTGCTGGGCAACCTGCGCAAGGACGGCCGTATCGAGGTGCTCGGGGCGAGCGGCGGGCAGGGCCTGCGCTACGGCCTGACCGAGCGCGGCCGCAGCGCGGCCAAGGATGCCCTGGCGCGTAGCGGCTATATCGGCCCCGCGCCCTACCCGGTGGAGCGTTACCGGCAACTGCTGCAGGCGCAGACGGTGCATGGCTGCCGGGTCGATGCCCGGGCCATGCGCGAGGCCTTCGCTGGCGTGGTGCTGCAGGAGGAGCTGCTCGACCAGATGGGTCCGGCGATGAACTCGGGCAGGGCGGTGATGATCTACGGCCCGGCCGGTACCGGCAAGACCTATATCAGCCAGCGACTGATCAACCTGTTCCATGAGGCGGTGTGGATACCCCAGGCCATCGCCATAAACGAGGCGGTGGTGGAGATCTTCGACCCGCAGGTGCACCGGCCTTTCCCCGACGAGGGGAAGGTGCCGAGTCTGCGCCTGGACCAGGGCGTCGACCGGCGCCTGCTGCGCTGCCGGCGACCGATCATCATCACCGGCGGCGAGCTGACCCTGGATATGCTGGATATCCGCTTCGATCCTTACACCCGCCTGTACCAGGCACCGCTGCAGCTCAAGGCCAGCAACGGCATCTTTATCATCGACGACCTCGGTCGCCAGCGGGTGGCCCCGGTGGACCTGTTCAACCGCTGGATCGTGCCGATGGAGGAGAAGAAGGACTACCTCAACTTGGGCGGCGGTCGGCATTGCGAGATTCCCTTCGACCTGGTGCTGGTGTTTTCCACCAACCTCAATCCGCTGCAGCTGGCCGACGCGGCCTTCCTCCGGCGGATCGGCTACAAGCTGCATTTCGCTCACCTGCAGCCCGATGAGTACGAACGCATCTGGCAACAGGAATGCGAAAAACTCGGCATCCCTTACGACTCCGAGCTGGCGGCCTATGCCATCGAGCGCCTGCACCGGCCGGAGAACATGCCGCTATTGCCCTGCCACCCGCGCGATCTGCTCAGTATGGCGCTGGACCGCCAGCGCTACCAGGGCGTGGATGACGCCCAAGCGATTACACCCAAGACCCTGATCTGGGCCTGGCGCAACTACTTCGTCAGCCTTGACCCCAGTTGAATCGAGGAGGCACCGCCATGAACGCTCGTACGCTTATGTTGATCGGTCTTTCACTGCTGCTCGGCCTGGGTGCGGCCTTTCTGGCCAATAACTGGCTGAGTGCGCGGCTCAACGCGGCCCCGGACGACAACCTGCAGAACGTGGTGGTGGCCACGGTGGAGATCCCCTTCGGCCAGATGATCGAGGCCCAGCACGTCAGCCTGGTGCGTATGCCCAGGAATACGGTGCCGGACGACGGTTTCGATGCCAGCGACAAGGTGGTGGGCAAGATCGCCACCTTCAGCATGCTGCGCGGCGATATCGTGCGCGGCGCACGTCTGGCCGAGCACCTGGGCGGTAGCACCCTGGCTTCGCTGATTGAGCCGGACAAGCGCGCCATCTCGGTGCGGGTCGACGATGTGGTCGGGGTTGGCGGCTTCCTGTTGCCGGGCAATCGGGTCGATGTACTGGCGACCAAGAAGGTCGAAGGCAGCGGTAACAATGCCAAGTCGGAAACCATCCTCGAGGATCTGCGGGTATTGGCCGTGGACCAGACTGCCAGCACCGACAAGACCCAG
>JBFJZW010000254.1:0-7030 GCA_041621875.1 Pseudomonas sp.
CAGGATGTTTCTTAAGGAACGCGTTCGCTTCGTTAAGCTGAACGGCACGCGGGGGTACCGACATGATGCAACACCTTTGTTGTTAAAAATATCAATCATGCAACTGCACAGGAGTGAGTCAATCTTAAACGCCTGATGCTGTCAAGAGCGCTACATATTGCCCTAAAAGAGGGCTATGTGGCCAACTTTAGGGCGCTACAGGGCAGTGCTGTGTCACCGAACCCCTGGATTGACAGGGTGCTCAGTGGGGTGTGTTCAATTTTTTACACGGCTATTGTGAAAAAAAATGAACAAGGCTAAGCTCGGCTCAAACCCATAACAGCAATAAAACGGGTGTCTCATGTCGCGCCAGCCGATAATCGGCGTTAGTGCCTGTACCAAGCAGATCGGGCACAACATCTACCACACCGCCGGTGACAAGTACCTGCAAGCCATCGTGCATGTTGCCGGGGGCTTGCCACTGATAGTCCCCGCACTGGGCGATCAGGTCGATCAGACCTACCTGCTGCAGCAGCTCGATGGCTTGGTGTTCACCGGTTCGCCGTCGAACGTCGAGCCCCATCATTACCGCGGTCCGGCCAGCGAGCCGGGCACCGCTCATGATGTCGCTCGTGACAGCACCACTCTACCTTTAATTAAAGCAGCAATTGCCGCCGGCGTTCCCGTGCTCGGCATTTGCCGTGGCTTTCAGGAAATGAACGTGGCCTTTGGCGGCACCCTGCACCAGAAGGTGCATGAGGTCGAGGGTTATATGGACCACCGCGAGCCCGGCGACATGCCGGCCGAGCACCAGTATGGACTGCGCCACGCGCTGCATGTGCAGCCGGGCGGGCTGCTCGCCGGCATCGGCCTGGCGGGCGAGATTCAAGTCAATTCCATTCATGGCCAGGGCGTTGAACGTCTGGCGCCGGGCCTCCGCGTGGAAGCACTGGCACCAGACGGGTTGATCGAAGCCTTCTCCGTCGAAGCGGTGCCAGGCTTCGCGCTGGGGGTGCAATGGCACCCCGAGTGGCAGGTAAGATCCAACCCGAATTATCTCGCCATCTTCCAGGCCTTTGGTGAGGCTTGCAGGAAGAGGGCGGGGCAACGCTGAGCCGACTATATATAAGTCGGCTCTCACCAACCCTGAGGTCTCTATGAGCACCAAATTAGACCAGCTTTCGAGCTGGCTCAAAGAACGCAAAATCACCGAAGTTGAATGCCTGATCAGCGATCTTACCGGCATTGCCCGGGGCAAGATTTCGCCGACCAACAAGTTTCTCGACGAGAAGGGCATGCGCCTCCCCGAGAGTGTGCTGCTGCAGACCGTGACCGGCGACTACGTCGAGGACGAGATCTATTACGACCTGCTCGACGAGGCGGACATCGACATGTTCTGCCGCCCCGATGCCGATGCGGTGTTCCTGGTGCCGTGGGCCATCGAGCCGACCGCCATGGTGATCCACGACACCTTCGACAAGCAGGGCAACCCGATCGAGCTGTCGCCGCGCAACATCCTCAAGAACGTGCTCAAGCTCTACGCCGACAAGGGCTGGAAGCCGATCGTCGCGCCGGAAATGGAGTTCTACCTGACCAAGCGCAACAGCGACCCGGACTTCCCCCTGGTCGCGCCGATGGGCCGCTCCGGGCGTCCGGAAGTGGGTCGCCAATCCTTCTCCATCGATGCCGCCAACGAATTCGATCCGCTGTTCGAAGACGTCTACGACTGGTGCGAAATCCAGGGCCTGGACCTCGATACGCTGATCCACGAAGACGGCCCGGCGCAGATGGAAATCAACTTCCGTCATGGCGAGGCCCTGCACCTGGCCGACCAGATCACCGTGTTCAAGCGCACCATGCGCGAAGCGGCGCTCAAGCACGATGTGGCCGCCACCTTTATGGCCAAGCCGATCACCGATCAGCCGGGCAGCGCCATGCATATCCACCAGAGCGTGCTGGATATCAAGACCGGGCAGAACCTGTTCTCCAATGCCGATGGCAGCATGAGCGAACTGTTTATGCACCACATTGGCGGCCTGCAGAAATACATCCCCGAGCTGCTGCCGCTGTTCGCCCCCAATGTCAACTCGTTCCGCCGCTTCCTGCCGGATACCTCGGCACCGGTGAACGTCGAGTGGGGCGAAGAGAACCGCACCGTGGGCCTGCGCGTACCGGAAGCCAGCCCGCAGAACCGCCGGGTGGAAAACCGCCTGGCCGGTGCCGACGCCAACCCCTATCTGGTCCTGGCAGCCTCCCTGCTGTGCGGCTATATGGGCATGGTCGGCGGTCTGGAGCCCAGCGTGCCGGTCAAGGGGCGCGGCTATGAGCGGCGCAACCTGCGCCTGCCGATCACCATCGAGCACGCCCTGGAGCGCATGGAAGCCTGCAAGGATGCCGAGAAGTACCTGGGCGAGAAGTTCATCCGTGGCTATGTCGCGGTCAAGCGCGCCGAGCATGAGAACTACAAGCGGGTGATCAGCTCCTGGGAGCGCGAATTCCTGCTGCTGTCGGTGTAACCCGGTGGCCGGTCGCGGCGCGGCCGGCCCCACTTATTTTTAGCGGGCTGCCAAGGGCGGCCCGGGCATCCAAGGTGTTGTTATGAACCATCCAGTGACCAATCCGCAGACCCTAGAGTGGCAGGCCCTAAGCCGCGATCACCATCTGGCCCCCTTCAGCGACTTCAAACAGCTGGCGGAAAACGGCCCGCGCATCATTACCAAGGCCGATGGCGTGTACCTCTGGGATAGCGAAGGTCACAAGATTCTCGATGCCATGGCCGGGCTCTGGTGCGTGGCCGTCGGTTACGGGCGCAAGGAGCTGGCGGACGCGGCCTACCGGCAGATGCAGCAGCTGCCCTACTACAACATGTTCTTCCAGACCGCCACGCCGCCGCCTCTGGAGCTGGCCAAGGCGATCGCCGAGCTGGCTCCGCCCGGCATGAACCATGTGTTCTTCACCGGTTCGGGCTCGGAAGGCAACGACACCATGCTGCGTATGGTGCGCCATTACTGGGCGATCAAGGGGCAGCCGAACAAGAAGGTCATCATCAGCCGGGTCAACGGCTATCACGGCTCCACCGTGGCCGGTGCCAGTCTGGGCGGGATGAAGTACATGCACGAGCAGGGCGACCTGCCAATTCCGGGCATCGTGCATATCCCGCAGCCGTATTGGTTCGGCGAGGGCGGCGAGATGAGCCCCGAAGCGTTCGGTATCTGGGCCGCCGACCAACTGGAAGCGAAGATTCTCGAAGTCGGCGAAGACAATGTCGCGGCCTTTATCGCCGAGCCGATCCAGGGCGCGGGCGGGGTGATCATTCCACCGGACAGCTACTGGCCGCGCATCCGCGAAATCCTCGGTAAATACGACATTTTGTTTGTGGCCGACGAGGTGATCTGTGGTTTCGGCCGCACCGGCGAGTGGTTCGGCAGCGACTATTACGGCAACGCCCCGGACATGATGACCATCGCCAAGGGCCTGACCAGTGGCTATATCCCCATGGGTGGCCTGATCGTGCGCGACAGCGTGGTCGAGGTGCTCAACCAGGGCGGCGATTTCAACCACGGCTTCACCTACTCCGGGCACCCGGTGGCGGCGGCCGTGGCCCTGGAAAACCTGCGCATCCTGCGTGAAGAAAAAATTGTCGAGCGGGTCAAGGCCGAAACGGCACCGTACTTGCAAAAGCGTCTGCGTGAGCTGGCCGATCACCCCCTGGTGGGTGAAGTGCGCGGCGTCGGCATGCTCGGTGCGATCGAGCTGGTCCAGGACAAGGCCAGCCGCAAGCGATTCGACGGGGCTGTGGGCGTGGGCATGATCTGCCGCGGACACTGCTTTAATAAGGGTCTGATCATGCGCGCCGTGGGCGACACCATGATCATTTCGCCGCCCCTGGTGATCAGCAAGGCCGAGATCGACGAGCTGCTGGAAAAAGCTCGACTCTGCCTGGACCTGACCGCCGCCGAGGTACTCGGCCGGGGGAACGGCATTTAACGGTTTCAAGCTGCAATGGCGGAAAGTTGTAAAGAGTGCCGAGACCTTGCCAGACTGCACCCGTGCGTTGGCCAGGCTCACCGGAGGGTGATGCGGATTGGCCGCGTCACTTGCTGGAAAACCAATACGACAACAGGAGCTGTACGCATGAAAACATTCGGCAAAACCCTTCTAGCGTTATCCCTGGCGGGTGCCATTACCGGCGTTGCCCAGGCCGAGGATAAAGTGCTGCACGTGTACAACTGGTCGGACTACATCGCCGAGGACACCCTGGAGAACTTCCAGAAGGAAACCGGCATCAAGGTCGTCTACGACGTGTTCGACAGTAACGAAACCCTGGAAGCCAAGCTGCTCTCCGGCCGTTCCGGCTACGATGTGGTGGTGCCGTCCAACCAGTTCCTGGCCAAGCAGATCAAGGCCGGGGTATTCCAGAAGCTGGACAAATCCAAACTGCCGAACTGGAAGAACCTCAACCCGGACCTGATGAAGGCCCTGGAAACCGCCGACCCGGCAAACCAGTACGCCTTCCCCTACCTGTGGGGCACCACCGGCATCGGCTACAACTCGGAGAAGGTCAAGGCTGCCCTGGGCATCGACACCATCGATTCCTGGGACGTGATCTTCAAGCCGGAGAACATGGAAAAGCTCAAGTCCTGCGGCGTTTCCATGCTCGACGCTCCGGATGAAGTCTATGCCGCTGCGCTGCACTACCTGGGCCTGCCGCCCAACCCGACCAGTGCCGAAGACGTGAAGAAGGCCGAAGACCTGCTGATGCAGGTGCGTCCTTACATCACCTACTTCCACAGCTCCAAGTACATCTCCGACCTGGCCAATGGCAACATCTGCGTAGCCCTGGGCTGGTCCGGCGACGTGTTCCAGGCCCAGGCCCGTGCCGAAGAAGCCGAGAACAACGTGCCGGTGGCCTATGCCATTCCCAAGGAAGGCGCGGCCTCCTTCTTCGACATGATGGCCATTCCGGCCGACGCCAAGAACGTCGAAGAGGCCCATGTGTTCCTCAACTACATCCTCACCCCGGAAGTGATCGCACCGATCTCCGACTACGTCGCCTACCCCAACGGCAACAGCGCCGCCACGCCGCTGGTGGACGAGGAAATCCGCAACAACCCGGGCATCTACCCGACCGAAGAAGCGAGCAAGAAGCTCTACACCTTCTCCGAGTTGAGCCCGAAAGTGCAGCGTGCCGTGACACGCAGCTGGACCAAGGTCAAGTCGGGCCGTTAAGCCCGCACAGCAGTACCTTTCCGGCGGGTTCGCTCGCCGGAAACCCCCAAAACAATAAGGAAGTCGTTATGCGTCGCATCACTCTACTGGCTGGCCTGGTCGCAGCAGCCCTGGCCGTGCCGTCCGCGCAAGCCGCCGACCGCGAGGTCAAGGTCTACAACTGGTCTGACTATATTGGCGAAACCACCCTGGCCGATTTCAAGCAGGCCACGGGCATCACCGCCCTGTACGACGTGTTCGACTCCAACGAAACCTTGGAGGGCAAACTGCTGGCCGGCCGTAGCGGCTACGACCTGGTGGTGCCGTCCAACCATTTTCTCGGCAAGCAGATCAAGGCGGGGGCGTTTCAGAAGCTCGATCGCACGCTGCTGCCGAACTGGGAGAACCTCGACCCGCTGCTGCTCAAGCAGCTGCAGGTCAACGATCCCGCTAACCAGTATGCGGTGCCGTATCTGTGGGGCACCAACGGCATTGGCTACAACGTGGCCAAGGTCAAGGAAGTGCTCGGCATCGAGCAGATCGACTCCTGGGCCGTGCTGTTCGAGCCGGAGAACATGCAGAAGCTCGCCAGCTGCGGCGTCAGCTTCCTCGATTCGGCCGACGAGATGATCCCCTCGGTGCTCACCTATATGGGCCTCGACCCCAATAGCCACAGCGCCGAGGACCTTGCCAAGGCCGAAGCCAAGCTGCTGGCGGTGCGTCCCTACGTGACCTACTTCCACAGTTCCAAGTACATCGGCGACCTGGCCAACGGCAATATCTGCGTCGCCGCCGGCTTCTCCGGCGACGTCCTGCAGGCCGCCGACCGCGCCGAAGAGGCCGGCAAAGGCATCGAAATCGCCTACAGCATCCCCAACGAGGGGGCCAACCTGTGGTTCGACATGCTCGCCATCCCGGTGGATGCCGGCAACCCGCAGGAAGCCCATGCCCTTATCAATTTTCTGCTCGACCCCGCGGCCATTGCCGGGGTCAGCGATTACGTCGGTTACGCCAATGCCAATACCAGGGCGGGCGAGCTGATGGACCAGGACGTGCGTAACGACGAGTCGGTGTATCCGCCACAAGCGGTGCTGGACAAGTTGTTTATCTCGGCGGAGTTGCCGGTGAAAGTACAACGTTTGATGACGCGCAGCTGGACCAAGGTCAAGTCGGGTCAATAATTTCCAACGCCGGGCCGTTGTGGCCGGGCGCAACTTTTGCGGGAGTTTTGGTAATGGCAGTTGCTTCCAGTGCCTATAAAAAGGTTCTCGAGGGCGATCAGCAACCGAAAGAGGTGCTGATCAAAATCGAGCGTGTGACCAAGAAGTTCGATGAAACCATCGCGGTCGACGACGTATCCCTGACCATCAACAAGGGCGAGATCTTCGCCCTGCTCGGCGGCTCCGGCTCCGGCAAGTCGACCCTGCTGCGCATGCTCGCCGGCTTCGAACGGCCGACCGAGGGGCGCATCATCCTCGATGGCGTCGACATCACCGACCTGCCGCCCTACGAGCGGCCGATCAATATGATGTTCCAGTCCTACGCCCTGTTCCCGCACATGAGCGTGGCCGACAACATCGCCTTCGGCCTCAAGCAGGACAGAATGCCCAAGGCCGAGATCGACGCCCGGGTCGAAGAGATGCTCAAACTGGTGCACATGACCCAGTACGCCAAGCGCAAGCCGCACCAGCTCTCCGGTGGCCAGCGTCAGCGCGTGGCCCTGGCCCGCTCCCTGGCCAAGCGGCCCAAGCTGCTGCTGCTCGACGAACCCATGGGTGCCCTGGACAAGAAGCTGCGTTCGCAGATGCAGCTGGAACTGGTGCAGATCATCGAGCGGGTCGGC
>JBFJZW010000255.1:0-7004 GCA_041621875.1 Pseudomonas sp.
GCGGATTGATCTTGCGAAGCGAACAATGGTTGAGAAACTAAATGCTATTCACTAGTATTTGGGTCCTCAACCCGTCCTTAGCAAGAGGCAGTCTCCATGCAGGTCAGCAAATCGTTGTTTGCCGCTCTTACCCTCACCGCGCTGGCTGGCGCTGTGCAGGCCGCCGATGAAGTGGTGGTGTACTCCGCGCGTATCGATGAGCTGATCAAGCCGGTCTTTGATGCCTACACCGAGAAAACCGGGGTCAAGGTCAAATTCATCACCGATAAGGAAGCGCCGCTGCTGGCCCGCCTCAAGGCCGAAGGTGCCAATACCCCGGCCGATATGCTGATCACCGTGGACGCCGGCAACCTCTGGCAGGCCGAGCAGGAAGGCGTGCTCAAGCCGCTTGACTCCAAGGTCATCCAGGCCAATATCCCGGCCCAGTACCGCTCCAGCACCGGCAGCTGGACCGGCCTGTCGCTGCGCGCGCGGACCATCGTCTACTCCCCTGAGCGGGTCAAGGCGGGCGAGCTGACCACCTACGAAGCCCTGGCCGACAAGAACTGGGAAGGCCGCCTGTGCCTGCGTACCAGCAAGAAGGTCTATAACCAGTCGCTGACCGCTACCCTGATCGAGACCCACGGTGCCGACAAGGCCGAGGCGATCATCAAGGGCTGGGTCGGCAACCTGGCCACCGACGTATTCCCGGACGACACTGCGCTGATCCAGGCCGTCGACGCCGGCCAGTGCGACGTCGGCATCGTCAACACCTACTACTTCGGCCGTCTGCACAAGCAGCAGCCGGACCTGAAAGCCAAGCTGTTCTGGCCGAACCAGGCCGACCGTGGCGTGCATGTCAACCTGTCCGGTGCCGCCGTCACCCTGCATGCTCCGCACGCCGAGGCCGCGCAGCAGCTGCTGGAGTGGATGACCACCGAAGAGGCCCAGGGCCTGTTCGCCGGTCTCAACCAGGAATTCCCGGCCAACCCGCAGATCGCGCCTTCCGCCGAAGTGGCTGCCTGGGGCAGCTTCAAGGCCGACGCCATCCCGCTGGAAGTGGCGGGCAAGCGCCAGGCTGAAGCGACCATGCTGATGGATCGCGCCGGCTGGAACTGATGCCTCGTAGGATGGGTCGAGACGCGTAGCGTCGATGCCCATCGCGGCTGGATCGATGGGCACGCTGCGCTCAACCCATCCTCCTGCTGCAGTTATACTCCACGCCCCGGCCCAGTCCGGGGCGTTGTGTTTTCCGTCTTGAGGAGAGTGCGTGGCCCTTCCTGCCCAGCGTCGCTGGTACCCCATCGCCTTTGCCGCCGCCCTGCTGGTGCTGCTACCCCTGAGTGTATTGCTGTTCAGCTGGCATGAGATCGACCGGCAGATCTGGGCGCACCTGTGGCAGACCCAGCTGCCGCGGCTGATCGGCAATACCCTGGTGCTGGTGTTCGGGGTGGGTGTGGGGGTGACCGTGCTGGGCGTCAGCCTGGCCTGGCTGACCAGCCTCTGTGAGTTCCCCGGTCGGCGCTGGCTGGACTGGGCGCTGATGCTGCCCTTCGCCATTCCCGCCTATGTGCTGGCCTTTGTCTTCGTCGGCCTGCTGGATTTTGCCGGGCCACTGCAAAGCCTGTTGCGCGAATGGTTCGGGCCCGATTTGCGCCTGCCGCGGGTACGCTCTACCGGCGGGGTGATCATCGTCCTGGTGCTGGTGTTCTACCCCTATGTATATCTGCTGGCGCGCAACGCCTTTCTGGCTCAGGGCAAGGGCCTGATGGAGGCGGCTCGGGTGCTCGGGCTAAGCCCCTGGCGGGCGTTCTGGCGGGTGGCCCTGCCGATGGCGCGCCCGGCCATCGGTGCCGGCCTGGCCCTGGCGATCATGGAAACCCTGGCCGATTTCGGGGCGGTTTCGGTGTTCAATTTCGACACCTTTACCACGGCCATCTACAAGACCTGGTACAGCTTCTACAGCCTGACCAGCGCCACCCAGCTGGCCAGTCTGCTGCTGCTCGCGGTGATGCTGGTGCTCTATGGCGAGCGCCGCGCCCGCGGTGCGGTGCGCCCGGTCAACGAGCGGCCGCGGGGCAAGGCGCTCTACCACCTCAAGGGTGGTCAGGCACTGGCAGCGAGCGCCTGGTGCGGTCTGGTGTTCGCCTGCGGCTTCGTCATCCCCGTGCTGCAGCTGATCGTCTGGTTCTGGCAGCGCGGCCGCTTCGATCTGGATGAGCGGTACACGGCGCTGATCCTGCACACCCTGTACCTGGGCGGCATGGCGGCGCTGGTCACCGTCAGCGTGGCGCTGCTGCTGGCCTTCGCCCTGCGTCTGGCCCCGACCCGGCTGATGCGCGGGACGGTCGGCCTGGCCAACGTCGGCTATGCCCTGCCAGGCTCGATGCTGGCGGTGGCGATCATGCTGGCCTTCAGTTACCTCGACCGCGAACTGGTGATTCCGCTGTCCGCCTGGCTGGGCGGGGCCGCCAAGCCGATCCTGCTCGGCAGCCTGTCGGCGCTGCTGCTGGCCTACCTGGTGCGCTTTATGGCGGTGGCCTTCGGCCCGCTGGAGAACAGCCTGGCGCGGGTGCGCCAGTCGCTGCCGGAGGCCTCGCGTAGCCTGGGGGTCGGCGGCATCGGCCTGTTCTTCCGGGTTTACCTGCCGCTGTTGCTGCCGGGTGCCCTGTCGGCGGCGCTGCTGGTGTTCGTCGATGTGCTCAAGGAAATGCCGGCGACCCTGCTGATGCGCCCCTTCGGCTGGGACACCCTGTCGGTGCGGGTGTTCGAGATGACCAGCGAGGGCGAATGGGCGCGTGCCGCGCTGCCGGCCCTGACCCTGGTACTGGTCGGATTGTTGCCGGTGATTCTGCTGATCCGCCGTTCGGCGCGGCGGTTTGGCTAGCAGACCGCGCTGCCGGCCGCCTATGAGTGCTGTGGCAGTAGGCTGCAGCCCAGGCGGCGTAGTGCTTGGCGAGTACGCCCTACGGCCAAGATGACCCGCCGCGGTCTTGCGGCTACAATGCGCGCCATTCGCAGCGGCCCATCATCTCGATAGCCCGTGCCAGTACCCGATCCTCTGGGTTCAGCCGAGTTGCCGCCGCACTGCCCAGCCCGCAAGGAGACACTTATGGGACAGCGCACACCTCTCTACGACCTGCACCTCGCCTTGGGTGCCAAGATGGTCGATTTCGGCGGCTGGGATATGCCGCTGCACTATGGCTCGCAGGTCGAGGAGCACCATCAGGTGCGTCGCGACTGTGGCGTGTTCGATGTGTCGCATATGACCGTGGTGGATGTCAGCGGCAGCCAGGCCAAGGCCTATCTGCAACACCTGCTGGCCAACGATATCGAGCGCCTGCAGAGCGTCGGCAAGGCGCTCTACAGCGGCATGCTCAACGAGCAGGGCGGGGTGGTGGACGACCTGATCGTCTATCTGACGGACTTTGGTTACCGCGTGGTAGTGAATGCCTCGACCCGCGACAAGGACCTGGCCTGGATGCGCCTGCAGAGCGTCAACTACGCCGTCGAGCTGCATGAGCGCAGCGAGCTGGCCATGCTGGCGATTCAGGGGCCGCAGGCGCGCAACAAGACCGCCGAGCTGGTCAGCCAGTCCCGCGCCAACCTGATCCACAGCCTCAAGCCTTTTGAAGGCCAGCCCGACGGCGACTGGTTTATCGCCCGCACCGGTTACACCGGCGAAGATGGCCTGGAAATCATGCTGCCGGCCAGCGAAGTGGTGGCCTTTCTCAATGACCTGGTCGGAGCCGGTATTTCCCCGATCGGCCTTGGCGCGCGCGACACCCTGCGCCTGGAAGCCGGGATGAACCTGTACGGCCAGGACATGGACGAAAGCGTCACCCCGCTGGCCGCCAATATGGCCTGGACCATCGCCTGGGAGCCGGCCAGCCGCGGCTTTGTCGGGCGCAGCGCCTTGCAGAAGCAGAAGGCCGAAGGCGTCAGTTCCAAGCTGGTCGGCCTGGTGCTGGAGGAGCGCGGTGTACTGCGTGCTCACCAGGTGGTGCGGGTCGAGGGCGTGGGCGAGGGTGAGATCACCAGCGGCAGTTTCTCGCCGACCCTGGGTAAATCCATCGCCCTGGCCCGCGTCCCGGCGGCGACCAGCGAGCGCGCCGAGGTGGAGATTCGCGGCAAGTGGTACCCGGTGCGGGTGGTCAAGCCGACCTTTGTGCGTAACGGCAAGGCGCTGATCTGAGCCCCGATCTGGCCATGGATGGTCGAGAGCGCCCGCGCTGGAGCGGCGCGCTAGGTTTTAAAGACTTTCTTTCGCTATGGCCAAGGCCTGCTAAATTTCCATGACGGCGTGGTCGCCGTCATGTCTGATGAGGAACGACACATGAGCAATATCCCCGCCGATCTGCGTTACGCCGCCAGCCACGAGTGGGCGCGCCTGGAAGCCGATGGCAGCGTTACCGTGGGCATTTCCGATCACGCCCAGGAAGCCCTGGGCGATGTGGTGTTTATCGAGCTGCCGGAAGTCGGCAAAACCCTGAATGCCGGTCAGGAAGCCGGGGTGGTGGAGTCGGTCAAGGCCGCATCCGACATCTATGCGCCGATTTCCGGTGAAGTGATCGCGATCAACGACGGTCTGGCCGACAGCCCGGAGAGCGTCAACAGCGATCCGTACGGCAGCTGGTTCTTCAAGCTCAAGCCGAGCGACGCCGGCGAGCTGGACAAGCTGCTCGACGCCGCCGCCTACCAGGCCGCCGCCGACAGCGACGCCTGAGTCCAGCTAGCGTTCGCTGGCCAGCACGGCCCGGGCCAGCTCCATATCGCTGGCCTGCAGCTGCGGGGCGCTTTCGCGTACCTGCAGCAGCAGGGCCTGCAGATAGGGGCCGCGAATCTGCCCGTCGCTGGCGACAAAGCTGCTGGCATCGTCACGCAGCGGAACGATCATTTTCTTGTCTTTGACGGTCAGGTAGGTCGAGGCGGTGGTGGCTCCGGACGAGAGCACGTCCCTCCAGTCCACGGCGAGTGCCTGAGTGCTGCTCAGGCACAGCAGCGCGAGCAGGGGCAGATTGATCGAACGCATAGCGGTATCTCCATAACGCAGGGTCTACCTGAGTTGGGATCGCATCGCGCGCCCACGGTTCCGGGTGAGCGGTTATGGCGTCAACTGGCGCTGTCCGGCGTCGCCTCGTGGTGTTCCAGATAGTGCTGCAGTAATCCGGGGAATTGCCGGCGGGCGATCAGCCGAAAACCGTGCCGTCGATACAGCGCCAGGTTGCGTGGCGCACTGGTTTCCAGGGCGATGCCCGGGCCGCCGCTGGCGCGCAGTTGCGCCAGGCTGTGGCTTAACAGGGCACTGCCCAGCCCCATGCCCTGATGTCCCGTGGCCACCGCAATAAACTCGATGCGTCCGCTCTCGGTCGGGGCATGCTGGTCGAACGCCTCCAGCAGCAGGTCCAGGCGAGCCAGGCAGTCAGCCCCGCACTGGCTGCGGATGACCTCGCCGAAGTGCTCCAGGCTGGCGGCGCTGGGCTGATGCCCGGCAGGACTGAAGTAGCTCAGGCCGAGCAGCTGCTGGTTTTGCCAGGCACCCAGGATCGGCAGCCGGTTGGCGCGATGAAAGGCCTGG
This sequence comes from Pseudomonas sp., assembly GCA_041621875.1. Classification (GTDB taxonomy): domain Bacteria; phylum Pseudomonadota; class Gammaproteobacteria; order Pseudomonadales; family Pseudomonadaceae; genus Aquipseudomonas. Next base: position 5,558 of record JBFJZW010000255.1, read on the forward strand.
TAGCCGGCCAGGTAGGCACGCCGTCTGGCCGCGTAGCCGGGGCGTTGGTCGAACAGGTACCAGGCCAGCGTCGGGTCGCGGGCAAAGGCCTGGTCGAGCAGGGCCAGTGCCTCAGCATCCTGCGCCGCGGGCAGCGGCGCGAGTTGCAGCGGGCTCATTGGCAGGCTTCGACCTTGAGGATTACGCCGTCCTGGCCGGTCACCCGGACCGTGGTGCCGGCCGGCAGATCCGGGCCGCTGACCAGCCACAGCGAATCGCCCGCCTTGACCTTGCCGCGGCCTTCATGGATGGCCTCGTGGAGGACGAACTGACGGCCGAGCAATTCGCTGCCGCGGCGGTTCAATCCCGGCTGATCGGAAGGCTTGGCCGCGCTACGCTGGCGTCGCCACCAGAGCACCGCGGTCAGCACCGAGAGCACCCCGAACAGGATGAACTGCAGGGCCCAGGGCAGCTCGGGGAAGAGGAAGGTCAGCACGCCGACGCTGGCGGCGGCCAGGCCGATCCACAGCAGGTAGCCGCCCGCGCCGAAGACCTCGAGGATCAGCAGCAGGGTGCCGACCGCCAGCCAGTTCCAGTACGACAGGTGTTGCAGGCTGTCCCACATGGCTTAACCCTTCTTCTCGCCGCCGAAGGTGGCCTTGACGATTTCGCTGATACCGCCCACCGCGCCGATCACCTGGCTGGCCTCCAGCGGCATGAGGATCACCTTGCTGTTGTTGGCGCTGGCCAGCTGGCCGAGGGCGTCGATGTATTTCTGCGCGACGAAGTAGTTGATCGCCTGCACGTTGCCGCTGGCAATGGCCTCGGAAACCACCCGGGTGGCTTCGGCTTCGGCCCCGGCGGCACGCTCGCGGGCTTCGGCTTCGAGGAAGGCGGCCTGGCGCTGGCCTTCGGCCTCGAGGATCTGCGCCTGCTTCTTGCCTTCTGCAGTGAGAATGGCGGCGGCGCGCAGGCCTTCGGCTTCGAGGATTTGCGCGCGCTTGATGCGTTCGGCCTTCATCTGCCCGGACATGGCCGCCATCAGGTCGGCGGGCGGGCTGATGTCCTTGATCTCGATGCGGGTGATCTTGATGCCCCAGGGCGCGGTCGCTTCATCCACGGTGCGCAGCAGTTTCTCGTTGATCGCATCGCGCTGGCTGAGCATGGCGTCCAGTTCCATGGAGCCGAGCACGGTACGGATATTGGTCTGCAGCAGGTTGCGGATCGCGTGGGTGAGGTTGTTCACCTCGTAGGCGGCCTGGGCGGCGTTGATCACCTGGAAGAAGCATACGGCGTCGATCTGCACGGTGGCGTTGTCAGAGGTGATCACTTCCTGGGGCGGAATATCCAGCACCGTTTCCATGACGCTGAGCTTGTGGCCGATGCGGTCCATCACCGGCACTATGATGTTCAGGCCCGGGGTCAGGGTGTTGGTGTAGCGGCCGAAGCGCTCGACCGTCCACTGCGA
>JBFJZW010000256.1:0-6970 GCA_041621875.1 Pseudomonas sp.
AACTAGTACACTCCGCTTTTTCGCCTGTTTTTGTCTTGCGCTGGCTGCCTCGCCAACGTTTTCAACGGCCGGTTGGGCTATTGCCGTTTTATTCGCAGCTAGGATGGAACGACAGGGGCCCCCGGGGTCTATGGATTGGTCCGTCTCATACTGGAGCTTTGCGCATGTCGATTTACCGTGCCCTGTTACCCGCAGTCCTGCTCTGTCTGAGTGCCCAGCTGTGGGCCGCGCAGAAAGTCGATCTGGATTATCGCGTCAAGTTCCTGCCGGACAGCGATCAGGCCGAAGTCAGCCTGAGCCTGGAGAAGGGCGAACGAGTGCTGAGCCTGGACTTCAACCTGGGCGAGGAGGGCCTCTACTCGGACTTCGCCGGCGACGGTCAGTGGACCCAGGAAAGCCCGCAGCGCGGGGTTTGGCAGCCGGCCAAGGGCAAGGCCAAGCTGACGTACCGGGTGCGCATCAACCATGAGCGCGGTGCCGGCCGCTATGACGCGCGCATGACCGATGATTGGGCGCTGTTGCGCGGCGACGATCTGGTCCCGGCCGTGCAGTTGCGTCAGAAGAGCGATACCAAGCTGGTGGCGCGCCTGAAGTTCGACCTGCCCAAGGGCTGGAAAAGCGTGGAAACCGGCTGGCCCCGCATCGGCACCCATGAATTTCGCATCGACAACCCGCAGCGCAAGTTCGACCGGCCGACCGGCTGGATCATTGCCGGCAAGATGGGTACCCGTCGGGCCAGGCTGGGGGATACCGATGTGACCATCGCCGCGCCGGTCGGCGAGGGCATGCGCCGGATGGATATCCTCACCCTGCTGACCTTCGTCTGGCCCGAGGCCCAGGCGGTGTTTCCCCGCGATCCGGGCAAGCTGCTGATCGTCGGTGCCGGCGACCCCATGTGGCGCGGCGGGCTGTCGGCCGCCAATTCCTACTACATGCACAGCGCCCGGCCACTGGTCAGCGAGAATGGCACGAGCTCCCTGGTGCATGAGCTGGTCCACGTGTTCAGCCGCATCCAGTCGCGCGACCGTAGCGACTGGATCACCGAAGGCCTGGCCGAGTACTACGCCATCGAGTTGGTGCGGCGTGCCGGCGGCCTGAGCGAGGACCGCTACCAGAAGGTGCGCGAGCACCTGGTCGAATGGAGCAAACCGGTCAAGAGCCTGCGCACCGCCCATGCCAGCGGTCCGGTTACCGCCCGCGCGGTATTGCTGCTGCAGGAGCTGGATCGCGAGCTGCGCCAGAAGACCAAGGGCAGCACCCAGCCGCGCTCGCTGGATGACGTGACCCGCGGCCTGATGCGTCTGGAAAAGGCCAGCACCAAGGACTTTATCGAAATCAGCGAGAACGTCATGGGCGGCCCGTCCAAGGTGCTGGACAGCAAGCTGTTGCGTTAAACCCGCCCCTCGGTAAGCATGCGCGCTGTTGCCCGAACCAGGACGCTCGCATGCGCCGACTACCTTCCCTGACTGCGTTGCGCACCTTCGAGTGCGCAGCGCGCCACGCCCATTTCGGCCGCGCGGCCGCCGAGCTGTGCGTCACCGACAGCGCCGTCAGCCACCAGATTCGCCAGCTGGAAGAGCAACTGGGCATGCCCCTGTTCGTCCGCGAAGGCCGCCAGGTCAGCCCCACGCCGGCGGCGCAGCGCCTGTTGCAGCGGGTGCAGCAGGCTTTCGAGCTGATCCTGGATGCCTGCGACGAGCTGCGCGACCCCGGTTCCCAGGCCGTGGTGCGGGTTGCGGTCACCGCCGAACTGGCGCAGAAGTGGCTGGTCAGCCGCCTGGCCGATTTCAGCGCACGCCACCCGCAGATCACCCTGCACCTGCATGAACAGCCGCTTGAGGCTTGCGTGCCGGGACCGGAAATTGACCTGGCGATTACCTACGGCACCGGTCCCGAGGATGCCAGCGCCTATTTCGTGCGGCCCCTGCCGACCCTGCAGTTCTTTCCGGTGTGCAGCCCCGGGCTGTTCAACCAGGGCGGGCTCAAGCACCCGCGGGACCTGGCCCGCCACTGCCTGCTGCACGACGACCAGGACGGCAAGACCTGGACCGCCTGGCTGACCAGCCATGCCGGCGATATCCAGCCGGCACGTCACCTCTATCTGGCCCACGCCGGCCTGACTCTGGAGGCGGCTGCGCAAGGCCAGGGGGTGGCCATGGGCGACAACCTCACCGCCACCGCGGACCTCGCCGCTGGGCGTCTGGTGCGGCCTTTCAGCGCCAGCGTGGCGTCCCTCGGACAGTACGCCCTGGTCTGCGAGCGGTTGCGTCTGGATAAGCCTGCGGTGCTGAACTTCTTAGATTGGCTGGGCGATCACCTCGTAGATTGATGAATTAAATTCAGCTTTTCCGTAAAAATCGTCGTTGGTGGCCCGCCGCAAACGCCGCGTACTGTGCGTACATCTCCCCAGCACAAACGAGGTGTACCCATGGCGCGTTCCCTGACTTCCCTGCCCAAGGCCGACGGCTTTCGCCTGCCCGGCGAGTTCGAGGCCAAGGCCGGTTGCTGGCTCGGCTGGCCGGAGCGTACGGACGTGTGGCGCAACGGCGGCAAGCCGGCGCAGAAGGTCTGGGTGGATATCGTCACGGCCATTGCCAGCAGCGAGCCGGTTACCGTATGCGCCTCGGCCAGCCAGTACGCTAATGCCCGGCGTCAACTGCCGGCCCAGGTGCGGGTGGTGGAAATGACCTGCAACGACACCTGGTTCCGCGACAGCGGTCCGGCCTTCCTGGTCAATGACGAGAGCGGTGAGGTGCGCGGCGTCGACTTCGAGTTCAACGCCTATGGCGGTTTGGATGGCGGTCTCTACTATCCCTGGGACAAGGACGACCAGATCGCGCAGAAGATTCTCGAAATCGAGGGTTTCGACCGTTACCGCGCGCCCTTTATTGCCGAGATGGGCGGTATCCAGACCGATGGCCAGCGCACCTTGCTGACTACCGAGCAGTGTCTGCTCAACCGCAACCGCAACGCCCACCTGGGCAAGGACGAGATGACCCGCAGGCTGTCCGACTACCTGGGGGCCGAGCAGGTGATCTGGCTGCCGCGCGGCTGCAAGTTCGACGAAACCGACGGCCATATCGACGACCTGGCCTGCTTCGTGCGCCCCGGCGTGGTGGTGATGCAGTGGACCGACGATCGTAGCGACCCGCAGTGGGAAATCTATCAGGAAGCCTATGACATCCTGCGCAGCACCCGCGACGCCCGCGGCCGCGCGCTGGAAGTGCACAAGCTGCCGCAACCGCGGGTGCTGGAATGGACGGCGGAGGAGGCCGCAGGCCTCGACCAGAACGACGGCACCCACCTGCGCCAGGCCGGCACGCAGATCTGCGCCTCCTATATCAACTATTACGCCGGCAACTCGGCCATCGTCGTGCCACTGTTCGACGACCCCTGCGACCGCGTGGCTCAGGCCACCCTGGCCGAGCTGTTCCCCAGGCAGCGCATCATCGGTATCGAAAACTCGCGGGAAATCCTCCTCGGCGGCGGTAACGTCGCCTGCATCACCATGCCGCAATACGCCGCGCCACGCGCTTAAGGAGATTCGCCATGTCCGTGCATCCTCTGCTTGTCGCCATGGGCCTCGGCCTCGCCAGCCTGGCCGTCCAGGCCGAAACTGGCAAAGCCAAGGTCAACCTGTATATCTGGAGCGAATATATGGCTCCCGATACCCTTAGCCGCTTCGAGGAGCAGAGCGGTGTGCGCGTGGTGGTCGATCACTTCGACTCGCTGGAAACCGTCGAGACCAAGCTGCTGACCGGGGGCAGCGGTTACGACCTGGTGCTGACCGCCGGCCAGCACCTCAGTCGGGCCATCGCCAGCGGTGCCCTGCAGCCGCTGGATAAAACCCGGCTGGCGCATTTCACCGGGCTGGATGCCGAGTTTGTCGAGCATATGGCCGCCTTCGATCCGGGCAACCGCTATGCCGGTATCTATGTCTGGGGCACCACCGGCATCGGCTATCAGCAGCAGGCGGTCGAGGCGCGCATGGCGGATGCGCCGACCGACAGCTGGGCAATGTTGCTCGATCCCCAGGTGGTGTCGCGTTTCGCCGATTGCGGGGTGAGTTACCTCAACGACCCCAACGAGGTGTTCGCCGCGGCCTTCCGCTACCTGGGGCTGGATATCAACCAGCAGAGCCTGGATGACCTGAAACTGGCCGAGGCGCACCTGGCCAAGGTGCGCCCATTCATCCGCTACTTCGACAACGACCGCAATATCAACGACCTGGCCAATGGCGATACCTGTCTGGCGATGTCCTGGAACGGCAACGTGTCGATCGCCGCGGCCCAGGCCGCCGAGGCGGGCAAGGCGTACAGCCTGCACTACCGCATTCCCAAGGAGGGGACGCTGCTGTGGTTCGATGCCATGGTCATCCCCAGGGATGCGCCCAATCCGCAGGCGGCCCATGCGCTGATGGACCATCTGATGCAGCCCGAGGTCATCGCCGCCATCACCAACAGCACCTACTATGCCAATGCGGTGCCGGCGGCCAATGCCAGCGTCGATCCGGCCATCCTCAACGACCCCGGCACCTATCCGTCACAGGAGGTGCGAGCCGGCCTCTATACCAAGAACGACAATGCCAAGGCCTTCAACCGCGCCCTGACCCGGGCCTTTAGCCGGCTTAAATCTGGGACCTAGTCGTAGGGTGCGCTGCGCGCACCGCGGCCTTGGTGGTTACTCGCGACATATCCCCGCCGTCCAGCGACAGCAGTTTGGTCGGCCGCGGACTGGAAGATCGGCGTTTAACCCCGGTGCGCACAGCGCACCCTACGGAACCGTCGCCACCCCAGCGCGGTGCTGTATTTCGGGGATGTCGTCCCGACGGCTTATTTGAACTTGGGCCCTGACTTGGTGTTAATGCCCTTGGCCATGCGGTCGTAGAGCACCACGTTGACCGTGGCCGCCAGGTTCATGCAGCCCTGGGTGGGGATATAGATCACGTCCTCGCACCAGTCGAGGACTTCCTTGCTCAGTGAGCCGTCTTCCGGGCCGAAAATATAGAGGGCGCGATCCGGGTGGGTGTATTCCGGCAGCGATCGCGCGCCCTCGACCAGCTCCACGGCAACCGGGGTGCAGCCCAGGGGGATGATTTTCTGCAGGTCTTCGACGGCAATCAGCGGAATATCCATATAGATGCGCTGGGTGTCGGTGACGAAGTCGCGGGCGCGCTCGTAGCGCTTGCCGCTATAGAACACCGAAGCCGCCCCATAGCAGCCCGCCGCGCGCATCACCGCGCCGACGTTTTCCGGGGATTTGGGGTTGAACAACCCGATGCAGCTGTATCTTTTGTTCGCCACGAGCTTGGGGCCTTTAGATAAAGGGCGCGCAGTATAAGGCCTGGCGGCGTTGCGAGCAGGGTATTCCGAGGCAGTGAGTGAGCGCGTGGAGTGTAGGGTGCGCCGCGCGCACCGGTGCAGGTCAGGCGTTCTGGGTGCGCACGGCGCACCCTACCGGTAGCCGCTTACTCTTTGCTTTTCAGCAGGGCGGCCAGGTCGGCAAAGGCCTTGTGGGTTACCTTCGGCCCTTGCTGGCTGGCAGTGGAGCCTTCACTGAAATACTGCTGGTCAGTGTAGCGGGCGTGTTCGTTGTCGTGACAGAACAGACACAGCAGCTCCCAGTTGGAACCATCCTGTGGGTTGTTGTCGTGGTTGTGGTCGCGGTGGTGCACGGTCAGTTCGCTCAGGCGCTTGCCGGAAAACTCCCGGGCGCAGCGGCCGCAGACATGCGGGTACATCTTCAGGGCCTTGTCGCGATAACCTTCTTCGCGGCTACGCTGGGCCTCGGCGAGGATGCGGTCAAGCTTGGCGGTGGGCGAGGGGGATTTGTCGCTGCTCATCTGGCGTCTCTTAAATAAATTAGGCCTATGTCCGCAGTCTAGCGCTGCCGGCGGTCACTGAGAACCGCGTTGTCGGCACTTTGCCGCCGAGCCGTGGCCCAAACTGCATCAGCGCAAACGAGGAGCACGAGCATGCAGCGCCTATCGTCCTGGATATTCGCCCTGGGTCTGTTCTGTGCCGCAGCTGTGCAGGCCCAGCAGGCCGCTGGGTCGCGCGCCGATGGCCGGCCTGCCGGCGCGCCGGGCACGGCCACGCCGCAACCCTATGCGCCGGTGCAGCCACGCCAGGTGCCCCGGCGCACGCCGCACAACCCGCCGCTGCTCAGGCCGCTGCCCAATACCCCGAACCCGGCCGTCCCGCTACCGGATCGGGATCTGCCGCTGCTGGAGCAACAGCGCCAGCGCAATAGCCAGCCGCTTGGCCCAGGCGGCAAGAAGCCCTGAGCTCCCCAAGGGGCTGACGCGCGCCTACTGGCTGCGGGTCAGGCCCAGCACTTTGAGGACAAAGGCGTACTCCAGGGCCACATCCTTGAACGCCTGGTAGCGGCCGCTCATGCCGCCGTGGCCGGCATCCAGCTCGGTTTTCAGCAATAGCAGGTTGCTGTCGGTCTTGCGCGCGCGTAGGCGGGCCACCCATTTGGCCGCCTCCCAGTACTGCACCCGGCTGTCGTTGTAGCCGGCCACGGCGAGGATCGCCGGGTAGGCCTGGGCCTTGACGTTTTCATAGGGGGCATAGGCCTTGATTCGCGCGAATACCTCGGGCTCGTTAGGGTCGCCCCATTCGTCGTATTCGGTGACGGTCAGCGGCAGGTCGGGGTTCTGCATGGTGTTGAGCACATCGACGAAGGGCACCTCGGCGACGGCGGCGGCGAACAGCTCGGGACGCTGGTTGAGCACAGCGCCGATCAGCAGGCCACCGGCGCTGCCGCCGCTGATGCACAGCCGATCGCTGCTGGTGTAGCCGCTGTCGATCAGTTGCTCGGCGCAGGCGATAAAGTCGTCGAAGCTGTTGTGCTTATGTTCCAGCTTGCCGGCGCGGTACCAGGCCTCACCCAGTTCCCCGCCGCCGCGCACATGGGCGATGGCGAAGACGAAGCCGCGTTCGAGCAGGCTCAGGCGCGCATGCGA
>JBFJZW010000257.1:0-6950 GCA_041621875.1 Pseudomonas sp.
CGGGAAGCCGGCTGGGGTCTTCACCGCGCCGTTGTCCCAGGAGCAACCTTCCTCGTCGCCGCTGCGGTTCAGCGGTGCAACCACGCCGGCGGTGACCTTGCCGGCCTCTTCGAGGATGGCGTTGGCGGTGTCTTCGTCCACCACTTCGGCCAGGGCCGGCAGTTCGGCCCACAGCTTGGAGACTTCGAAGACTTCATTGAGCACGAAACGCATATCGCGCAGGGGAGCTTGGTAATCAGACATGCTTGAGTCACTCAGGTAATGCGAGGGCATTGAGCATGCCCCGATTGATAGAAAGGTCAGCCGCGCAGGCTTGCCCCGGGAACGCGCAACGGCACTACGGTTGCGCCATCTGCAGCCGCGCTGGGCTGCTTGAGAACGCCGGCTAGGGAACCGAGGATGATCCCGCCGATCACCTCCTGTCGCTGCACCCGGCTCAAGCCGGACTGATCCAGCCAGACCGGCAGGTTGTTCAGCCAGGCGACGACAGCCTGCACGGTCACCTTGAGCACCGGCAGCGGTCCGCTAGCGCCGGCCTCCAGCAGGCGCGCCAGGAACTTTTCCTCATAGCGCTGGCGCATCTGCTGGATCTGACTCTGGTGCTGCGGCGAGAGACAGCGGTACTCCCGCTCGGCCATCAGAAAATGCAGACCGCGGCGCTCGTGCAGGGCGATATGGGCCTGCAACAGCGCCTGCAGGCGGCCGTGTACGGCGCCCTGGTCGGTGAGCTGGGCCGCGTCGAGTAGGTCGTCATAGAGCTCCTCGATCAGCTCGAACAGCAGTTGCTCCTTGCTCTCGAAATGGTGGTACAGCGAACCGGCGCCTATCCCCAGGTGCAGGGCCAGCTCGCGCATGCTCACCTCGGTAAAGCCCCGCGCGGCGAACAGTTCCAGCGCCTTGCCGCGGATCTGCTCGAGTCGCGAGGACGCGGTCCCGACTGACTCGTCAGTGAACGATCGTTTGGTATTCATGCCGACATGACTCCCGGAAAACGCCAGCGCTGCCCCATCCCTGGCTGCGGCTGGTCAGGCATAGCGATAGAAGCCATGACCGCTCTTGCGTCCGAGGCGACCGGCGGCCACCAGCTCCTTGAGCAGGGGGGGCGGGCGGTATTTAGGATCGCCGAAGCCATGCTGGAAGGACTGCAGAATCGCCAACAGGGTATCCAGACCGATCAGATCGGCCAGCGCCAGCGGCCCCATGGGCTGACCGCAGCCCAGCTTCATGCCGGTGTCGATGTCCTCGGCACTGGCCAGGCCCTCCTGCAGGGTGAAGATGGCTTCGTTGAGCATCGGCACCAGAATGCGATTGACCACGAAGCCCGGACGGTTGCCGGCGCTGATCGCGGTTTTGCCGATGCGCTCGGCGAACGCCAGGGTGCGGGCATGGCAAGCCTCGGCGGTGTCCAGTCCGCGAACCACTTCCACCAGGCTCATGAGCGGTACCGGGTTGAAGAAATGCAGCCCGATAAAACGCTCGGGCCGTGCCACCTGGGCGGCCAGCTGACTGATCGACAGCGACGAGGTGTTGCTGGCGATGATGGCCTCGACGCCGACCTGCTCACCGATCTGCTTGAGGATGCGCAGCTTCAGGTCGAGGTTCTCGGTGGCCGCCTCGATCACCAGGTCGACGTCGCCCAGGCTGGCATAGTCGCTACTGGTGCCGATGCGACCCAGCGCGGCGACGCGCTGCTGCTGCGTCAGCGTGCCCTTGTCCACCTGTCGTCCAAGGTTGCGATCAATGGTCGCCACGGCGTTGACCAGGGCGGCCTCGGATATGTCGACCAGGGCGACGGACAGACCTGCCAGGGCACACACCTGGGCAATACCGCTGCCCATGATGCCGCCGCCGATGACACCGATACGCTCGTCGCTCATGGTCCTGCTCTCCCGCCTGCTCAAACGCGCTCGAAGATCGCGGCAATACCCTGGCCACCGCCGATGCACATGGTCGCCAGGGCATAGCGGCCCTGAATGCGCTGCAACTCGTGGATGGCCTTGGTGACGATGATTGCCCCGGTGGCGCCGACCGGATGGCCGAGGGAGATGCCCGAGCCATTCTGGTTGACCTTGGCCGGGTCGAAGTCTAGCGCGCGGGCCACGGCGCAGGCCTGGGCGGCGAAGGCTTCGTTGGACTCGATCACATCCAGATCGGAGACCTTCAGGCCAGCCCGCTGCAGGGCCAGACGAGTGGCCGGGATCGGCCCCAGTCCCATCAGCTCGGGCTCGACGCCGGCATGGGCGTAGCTGACCAGGCGGGCCAGCGGGCGCAGGTTGTCGGCCTGCACCGCCGCGCCGGTGGCCAGGACCACTGCCGCAGCACCATCGTTAAGGCCCGAGGCGTTGCCGGCGGTAACCGTGCCGCCCTGCTTGAATGCGGTGCGCATGCCCGCCAGTTGCTCGAGCGAAGTATCGCCGCGCACATGCTCGTCGACCTCGAACAGCTGGGTGCCTTTGCGGCTCTTGATTTCAACCGGCACGATCTGGCCGGCGAAGCGTCCTTCGGCGATGGCACGCGCCGCGCGCTGCTGACTGACCAGCGCCAGGGCGTCCTGGTCTGCGCGGCTGATGCCATGCAGTTCGGCGATATTCTCGGCGGTGATGCCCATGTGCATGCGCTGGAACGGGTCATGGAGGATGCCGAGCATGTAGTCGATGGCCTGCATGTCGCCCATGCGGCCACCCCAGCGAGCACCCGGCAGCAGGTATGGACCGCGGCTCATGGACTCAGCACCAGCGCCGATGGCGATGTCGCAATCGCCCAGCAGCAGGCTCTGCGCCGCCGAGACAATGGCCTGCAGGCCGGAACCGCAGAGGCGATTGACGTTGAACGCGGGGACTTCCTTGGGGATACCGGCATTCATCGCGGCCACGCGGGAAATGTAGGCATCGCGCGTCTCGGTAGGAATGACATTGCCCATCACCACATGACCGACCCGCTCGGCGGCACAACCGCTACGCTGCAGGGCGGCACTCACCGCGGTCGTTGCCAGTTCGCAGGGCGGAGTGTCCTTGAGCGTCCCGCCGAAGGAGCCGATTGCGGTTCTGACGGCGCTGACGATATAAACTTCGGGGTTGGGCATGGGGGACTCCGGTGGCGTTGAGATCCAACTGATGCGTGAAAGGCATACGCTGTGGCGGCGCACTGCTCATGCGTGGGGTAGTCTAGGGAGCCAATGAACACCGGCCTATGCCGAAAATTACCGATTTGACTGATACTTTTTGCAACCCCAGGCAACTGGGCCCGCAGCGAGCGAGCGTTATGCAAGAGAAGGACTCGGTGGCCGTGTATTTCGTCCGGGCCGCTATCTACGGGCTGCGCGGCAACCCACAGCTCAGCGCGCAGTTACTGGCCCAGGCGGGCATTGCCGAGTCACTGCTGGAAGACTCCAAGGCGCGGGTCGCAGCTGCGCAACTGGCCAAGTTGTGGCTGGCCGTTGCCGAGGAACTGGACGACGAGTTCCTTGGCCATGATTCGCACGGCATACCCCAGGGCGGCTTCGCCCTGATCTGCCGCGGCCTGATCCAGGCGGACAACCTCGGCCAGGCGCTGCGCCAGTGCCTGAGCGGCCTTGGCCTGTTCTTGCGGGATATCCATGGCAGCCTGTCGGTACACGGCGACCGCGCCGTGATCCGCCTGCACAACCGCCAGCCAGACCCGCAGGCGCGCAGCGTCGCCGAGGAAATTTACCTGACCGTGGTGCTTGGCCTGCTCTGCTGGCTGGCGGGACGGCGCATCCCCATCGATCGATCGCAATTCGCCCACCCGCGACCGGAGCATGGCGACGACCACCTGTTCTGGGGGCCGAACCTGACCTTCGAGGCCACCCACAGCGAGATCGAGTTCGCCGCCAGCTATCTCGAGCTGCCGGTGGTACAGGATCTGGCGACACTGAAGACCTTCCTGCGCACCTCACCGCAATGGCTGATCGTGCGTTTCAGCAACCGCCAGGGACTGAGCGCCGAAGTCTACAAACAGCTGCGCAATTGTCGCTACGAGCACTGGCCCACCCTGGCCGACATGGCCGAGGAGCGCGCCCTGAGCATCGCCAGTTTCCGCCGCCAGTTGCAGCGCGAGGGTTTCTCCTTCCAGGAACTCAAAGACGAGGTGCGCCGTACCATTGCCTTCGAGTGCCTGCGCAACACCGACCTGAGCATCACGGCGATTGCCGAGAAGGCCGGCTTCCGCGAGGCCAGCGCGTTTCACCGGGCATTCAAGCAATGGACCGGCGACAGCCCCGGCAACTACCGGATGAAATGGTGCAGCGGCGATCAATGCAGTCTGAAGTAGCCCCATATTTTTACCTGACCTCAGCACCCGCTGACTTTTGAAAGCGGAGAGGCAATCCCAAGCAGTCAGAGCATCCGTCTTTTCCATATCGTTAGCCGTCGCGAGTGCCTCGCGCCGACCCTCCTCCGCAACAGGCGCACCTCGCCTGCGGTGGCTAGCAGATGCCGACGCGCCATCCACAGACTCGACAAGGCGATTAGCGTTGCCAGTTGCGCGATGTTCTTGAACAAACCGGGGAAGCGCACCTTGGCGTAAGTAACCGAACTGGCGCTTGGCTTTGTACAGAGCACTGCGCTTATCGAGCCTCTTGTAAGTATTTCGGCGTGCTGCCACCAGCCAGATAACCTTGCGCTCCTCATGCTCGGGGCGCGTTTCGACACATTTGTAGCCAGCACCAGCGCAGACCACGCTCTCGTCGCTATGCCGAAAATTGTCGACCTGGGTTTCGCCTGCTTTTCGATGTTGTGGGTGATGCAGTAGAGCTTCCACACCCCATCCACCCCTTCCGTTCCGGCGACAGCCAGCCGCACTTCACCCGCCTCGCGTTGTTCGTTTCCCGCATGAGTGAGATGGCCAAGCTGTTCGCCCAGGTCAGGAAGGGGCTGATCGGTCGCGAGATGCTCGCCATCGACAGGCAAGTCCAGCAAGGCCAAAAGCGGTACGCGCGCCGACTTCCTGCGTCAAGGCCGAGAATATGGAAAGGGCCGCCCGGACCATGATCGAACGGCGACACCAGAATGATAAGCGACCCGAGGACGAAGCGCAGCTGGCGTGGAAGTCTGAAAGATCCAGTTCGTGATCGACCAAATAGTACAGGGCGCGCTCGAAGGTGCCGGGCAGCAGCTGCTTGTCGAAGTCGATGGGCAGGAGTTTGGGCCCCTTGTGAACGGCCTTGAACCGCGGCATCGATCCGCTTCTCCCTGCGATGGGATGAGCTGGCGGTTATCGATCAGTGTGCGAGGCGACGGCCGGTTTCTCCAGCCTCAACACTAGGCCTCAAGCGCTAGCCGTTTCCGGCGCGTCGCACTGCGAGACGCTGTTCGGCTGCACGCCCACCCGGGGTAGACCAGGTGCCGACAAGCCCGCTATCAGCTGCGCGAACGACATCGGTTTGGCGAACAACCAGCCCTGCGCGAACTGGACGCCGCGCTCCCGCAGGAACTGCGCCTGTGCTTCCGTTTCGACACCCTCCGCGATCATTTTCAGCCCGAGGGACTTGGCCATCTCGATGATATGCGGCACCACTTGGCTCGTGGCAGCGCCTTTGCCGAGAGTGTCCACGAAGGATTTGTCGATCTTCAGGCAGTCGAATTCGAACGATTCGAGGTAGGACAGGCTCGAGTAACCGGTGCCGAAGTCATCTATCGCGGTCTGAATGCCCATTGCCCGTATCTCGCGCAGGATCTCCTTCACCGCGTCTGCCTTCATCAGCCCCCTTTCCGTGGCCTCGACCAGCAGGCTGCCGCGCTGCGCCGCGATCTCTCTGACCAGGCCCCGGAGGTCGTCGAGTGTGGCCCGGAACTCCAGGTCGTTAGCGGACAGATTGATCGCGATATGGAAGTGAGGGTAGTGCGCGAATAACTCACGGGCTTCGTTGCCCACGATGGCCATGACGCGCTTCGTAACGCGCTGGATGAGGCCGGCTTCTTCCGCCTCCGCGATGAACAGATCGGGGCGAACCATTTCGCCGGTCGGCCGGCGCCAGCGGATGAGGGCTTCCGCGCCCACCCATTGCCCCGTCTGCAAATCCACGATCGGCTGGTAGTTCAAGAAGAACTCGTTGCGTCGCAGGGCTACCTTGATTAACGCCGGCATCGCCAACTGCTGCATGGCCAGGCAACGAGCGGCAAGCCTGAGCGCCACAACCGCCACGATGCCGATGGGCACGAGAACGAGGGCAGCTTGGACGAGCCCCTGGTGCTCTACCCGCTGTCGACCTTCCGCGCCATGAACAAGGCGGCCGAGAACGTCTATACCGCGCTGCGTCGCGACGGCACCCAGAAGAACGTGATCGACACCATGCAGACCCGCATGGAGCTCTACGATCGCATCAACTACCACACCTTCGAGCAGCATCTCGACGCGCTGTTTGCCGCCAAGAAATAAGCCGTGGGCGCATAGCCTACGCCCCGCTTGCTTCGACAGAACCAATTCAACAGGCCGGCGATGATGAAAGCCACGTCGCCCTGACCTTACCCAGATCGTCAAAACAGACTCCGCCTTCGCGGGGCCCTATCGGGGGAAATACCGTGCTTGAAACCTACCGTAAACACGTAGCAGAACGTGCCGCCCAAGGCCTGCCGCCCCTCGCGCTGAACGCCGAACAAAGCGCAGGCCTGATCGAGCTGCTGAAGAACCCGCCAGTTGGCGAAGAAGCCGTTCTCCTCGACCTGATCAACAACCGCGTACAGCCAAGCGTCGACGAAGCCGCCTACGTCAAGGCCGGTTTCCTCTCTGCCCTTGCCAAAGGCGAAGTCACTTCCCCACTGATCAGCAAGCAACACGCCGTCGAACTGCTCGGCACCATGCAGGGCGGCTACAACATCGCCACCCTGGTCGAACTGCTCGACGACAGCAAACTGGCGGCGGCAACCGCCGAGCAACTGAAGCACACCCTGCTGATGTTCGACGCCTTCCACGACGTCGCGGAAAAAGCCAAG
>JBFJZW010000258.1:0-6940 GCA_041621875.1 Pseudomonas sp.
TCAAGTGCCTGGGCTTGGCCGGGTCAAGAAAACCGATCTCGACCAGCGCCTGTTGCAGATGCACATAAAAGGACTCCAGCTCATCGGCGGTCACCGGCTGCGAGCTCTGAATCGCCGTAGTTTCCAGCTTGAGTATTTTGGTCGGCTGATTCTGCGCCGCCAGCCAGGCCATGCGCACCTCGTAAGCCAGCACCTGGACCGCCGCAGCCAGGTTCAGCGAACTGAACTGCGGATCGGAGGGAATGTGCACATGGAAATGGCAGCGCTGCAACTCCTCGTTGGTCAGGCCGGCGTACTCACGGCCGAACACCAGCGCCACCTCGCCCCCCTGGGCCGCCTGCTCGCAAGCGGCCACCCCACACTCGCGGGGATCCAGCAACGGCCAGGGTATGCGCCGATCTCGGGCACTGGTGCCGAGCACCAAGCTGCAGCCGACCAGCGCTTCCTCCAGGGTGCCGACCACCTGTGCGGCATCGAGGATATCGGTAGCCCCGGAAGCCCGTGCCACCGCATCGCCACTGGGAAAATCCTGCGGATCGACCAGTACTAGGCGCGACAGCCCCATGTTTTTCATGGCCCGCGCAGCTCCGCCGATATTGCCCGGATGACTGGTATTGACCAAGACGACGCGAATATTTTCCAGCAACGAAAGTGCTCACACAGTGGAGATAAGGCAGCAAATCTTACAGAAGCAACCCCGCTTGCGCCACGCAAGACACAGGTTGCGCTTCAACCCACGCACTTTTCTGCTAGAATGGCCGGCTTTCTTTAACGACCCAGGTGAACATCCATGCAGCCCATGCTGAATATCGCGCTGCGCGCAGCCCGTAGCGCCGGCGAAATGATCTTCCGCTCGACCGAACGCTTGGACGTCATCTCGGTCGACGAGAAAGAAGCCAAGGACTACGTGACCGAGATCGACCGCTCCGCCGAGCAACTGATCATCCAGGCACTGCGCAAAGCCTTCCCCAACCACGGCGTGCTTGGTGAAGAAAGCGGCCTGAGCGCCGGCAGCGGCGACGGTGCCGACTACCTGTGGATCATCGACCCCCTGGACGGTACCACCAACTTTATCCGCGGCATCCCTCACTACGCCGTCAGCATTGCCTGCAAATACCGCGGTCGCCTGGAACACGCCGTGATCATCGACCCGGTGCGCCAGGAAGAATTTACCGCCAGCCGCGGCCGCGGTGCCGCCCTCAACGGCCGCCGCCTGCGCGTGAGCAGCCGCAAGAGCCTGGAAGGTGCCCTGCTCGGTACCGGCTTCCCGTTCCGCGACAGCCAGATGGACAACCTGGAAAACTACCTGGGCATGTTCCGCAGCCTGGTCGGCCAGACCGCCGGCGTACGCCGCGCCGGTGCCGCCAGCCTGGACCTGGCCTATGTCGCCGCCGGCCGCTTCGACGCGTTCTGGGAATTCGGCCTGTCGGAATGGGACATGGCCGCTGGCGCACTGCTGATCCAGGAAGCAGGCGGCCTGATCAGCGACTTCAGCGGCGGCCATGAATTCCTCGAGAAGGGCCAGATCGTCGCCGGCAACACCAAGTGCTTCAAGGCCGTGCTGACAGCCATCCAGCCGCACCTGTCGGCTTCATTGAAGCGCTGATCGACAGGCAATAAAAAAGCGCCTGCGGGCGCTTTTTTTATTGCCTGCCATCCCTGGCGACCACCCTTCGGGCCGTCGCTGCGCGACACTGAAAGGGCTCCCTGCCTTTTTCTTAATTGCCTGTGTTTTTACTGCTCGCTGGCAGACAACACCAACTGACCATCCTTGACCGGAATGCGACTGCCCGGATCGCTGGCCATGCGCACCTGCCCCTCCTTGCCATCCAGCAGATACTTGACGTCATAGCCGACCAGCTTCTTGCTGACATCAGTGACGGTATCGCAACGTGTTTCGGTGGTGGTGTAGGTGTCGCCAGCCTGCATATTCTCCTGCACCTTGTTACCGGCGTAACCGCCACCGACAGCGCCTGCAACCGTGGCAATCTTCTTGCCCGTACCGCCACCGACCTGATTACCCAGCAAGCCACCCACCACCGCACCGATAGCCGTACCGGCAATCTGATGCTGATCCTTTACCGGCTTCTGTCGGGTTACCGTGACATCCTCACAGACCTGCCGCGGCGTCTTGATGGTTTCATTAACCGGCTTGACCGCCAGCACCTCGGCATACTCCGGCCCACTGATCAAACTGTATGTGGCAACAGCACCACCCGCGGTCACACCCACAGCCCCCAGCACCGCGCCCACCAGCATTGACTTGTTCATAGCAACCTCCCGGATTTACTTAAGCGGCGCGCAGGCACGCCATTCCTGCTGCCTTGGAACACAAAAAAGCCGGGCAAGTTCAACAACTGCCCGGCTTCGTTATTGCCGCCAACCCTTAACCAACAGACCTAAGGGCGGTCATCCACCTCTTCAGCCACCACCGGCGGAATCAGGTCCTCGACCGTCAGATCCAGCCAGACCAGCACCACGTTGGCGATATATACCGACGAATAAGTACCGGCCGTGACCCCGACAAACAGAGCCACGGAGAAGGCGAACAGGTTGTCGCCGGCGAACACCAGCAGCGCAGCGATCGCCAACAGAGTGGAAATCGAAGTGGCCATGGTCCGCAACAGCGTCTGGGTGGTGGAGATGTTGATATTGTCGATCAGGCTGGTATTGCGCAGCACACGGAAGTTTTCCCGCACCCGATCGAACACCACGATGGTGTCGTTGAGCGAGTAACCGATGATGGCCAGCAACGCCGCCAACACGGTGAGGTCGAAGGTGATCTGGAAGAACGACAGAATCCCCAGGGTCACGATCACGTCGTGAACCAGGGAAATAATCGCCCCAAGACCGAACTTCCACTGAAAGCGGAAGGCCAGGTAGAGCATCACCCCACCCAGCGCCAGCAGCAGGCCGAGACCACCCTGGTCACGCAGCTCTTCGCCGACCTGCGGCCCGACGAATTCGACCTTCTTGACCTCAAGCTGGTCGCCCGCCTGGCGTAGCGCCGCAGCCACCTTGACCCCGAGATCGGCATCGTCGCCCTGCATGCGCACCACCACATCGGTGGTCGCACCGAAACTCTGCACCACGGCATCGGCATAACCCGCGCCCGCCAATTGCTGGCGAATCTTGCCGAGTTCGGCCGGCTGCTCGTAACTCAGCTCGATCTGGGTACCACCGGTGAAGTCCAGGCCCAGATTCAGGCCCTTGGCAAACAGGCTGCCCAACGCCAAGAGCGTGAGCAACACGGTGAAGGCGAACGCAATATTGCGCACCCCCATGAAGTTGATCGTACGCTTCATCACAGCCCCTTAAATCCACAACTTCTTGAAATCACGCCCACCGCAGGTCAGGTTGACCATGCACCGCGTCACCAGAATCGCGGTGAACATCGACGTGAGAATGCCCAGCGACAAGGTCACCGCAAAGCCCTTTACCGGCCCGGTACCCATGGCGAAGAGGATGCCACCGACCAGCAGCGTGGTCAGGTTGGCGTCGACGATGGCCGAATAGGCGCGGTCGAAGCCTTCGTGAATGGCCCGCTGGACCGACATGCCATTGGCGATTTCCTCGCGAATCCGCGAGAAGATCAGCACGTTGGCGTCCACCGCCATACCCATGGTCAACACGATACCGGCAATACCCGGCAGGGTCAGGGTGGCACTGAGCAGCGACATCAGCGCCAGCAACAGCACCATGTTCAGACCCAGGGCGATGGTCGCGATCACACCGAAGAACCGGTAGATGATCACGATAAACAGCGACACGAACAGCATCGCCCACAACGAGGCCTCGATCCCCTTGGCGATGTTGTCGGCCCCCAGGCTCGGACCAATGGTGCGCTCTTCGGCGAAGTACATGGGTGCCGCCAGACCACCGGCGCGCAGCAACAACGCCAGCTCGGACGACTCGCCCTGGCCATCGAGGCCGGTGATGCGGAACTGGCTGCCCAGTGGCGACTGGATGGTCGCCAGGCTGATGACCTTCTTCTCTTCGATAAAGGTCTGGACCTCGACCTCCTTCTCGACGCCATCAACCAGCTGACGCATGTAGCGCACCACCGGCTTCTGCTCGATAAAGATCACCGCCATACTGCGCCCGACATTATTGCGGGTGGCACGGTTCATCAGATCGCCGCCACGGCCATCCAGGCGGATATTGACCTGCGGACTGCCGTTCTCGTCGAAGCTGGCCTGGGCATCGGTGACCTGGTCGCCGGTGATGATCAGGTCACGCTCCAGCTGCGCCGGGGGACGGCCCTCCTGACGAAACTCGAAGCTTTCGGTGGCCGCCTTGGCCGCATCCGGCTCGGCCGCCAAACGGAACTCCAGGTTGGCGGTCTTGCCGAGAATCCGCTTGGCTTCGGCGGTGTCCTGCACGCCCGGCAGCTCGACCACGATGCGGTTGGCACCCTGACGCTGCACCAGCGGCTCGGCCACGCCCAGCTCGTTGACCCGGTTACGCACCGTGGTCAGGTTCTGCTTGATCGAGTATTCGCGAATCTCCACCAACTTGGCCTGGGTCAGCGCCAGGCGCAAAACCTGCTGGCCGCTGCGCTCCACGCTGCTCAGGTCAAAGTCGTTGAAATCCTTGCGGATCAGGCGCTGGGCCTTCTCCAGAGTAGCTTCGTCGGCGAAGCCGAGCTGAATAACGCCATTGAGCTCGGGCAGGCTGCGGTAGCGCACGCGCTCCTTGCGCAGCAGGCTCTTGACCTCACCCTCGTAGACCTTGCGCCGCGCATCCAGCGCCTTTTCCATATCCACTTCCATCAGGAAGTGCACGCCACCGGAGAGGTCCAGGCCCAGCTTCATCGGGCTGCCACCCAGGTTGCGCAACCAGTCCGGCGTGGTTTGCGCCAGGTTCAAGGCCACCACGAACTCATCGCTCAGGGCCTTGCGCACCAGGTCCTTGGCCGGCAACTGGTCTTCCGCATCGTTCAGCCGCAGCAGACCGGCACGCCCCTGATTGGCCAGGCTGACTGCCTTGACACTGATACCCGCGGTTTCCAGCGCACGGCTGGCGCGGTCCAGGTCGGCCTGCTCGACCCGCATGGCCGAACTGCTGCCGCTGATCTGGATAGCCGGATCGTCCGGGTAGAGATTGGGTGCGGAGTAGAGAAAGCCGATTGCCAGTACAGCCAGGATCAGCAGGTACTTCCAGAGGGGAAATTTGTTGAGCATGACGCCGCCCGTTATGACGCGGGGCGCATTAAGCGCCCCGTCGAATGGTGATGGTGTGTTGCTTAGATCGCTTTCAGTGTGCCCTTGGGCAGCGTGGCGGCGATGGCCACTTTCTGGATTTTCAGCTCCACGGTATCGGACACTTCGATAACCACGAAGTCATCGCTGACCTTGTTAACCTTGCCGGCGATACCGCCGCTGGTGACCACTTCGTCACCCTTCTGCAGGTTGCCGATCAGGTTCTTGTGCTCTTTCGCACGCTTGGCCTGTGGGCGCCAGATCATCAGATAGAAGATAACCAGGAAGCCGACCAGAAACACCCATTCAAAACCGCTACCGGCAGGGCCGGCAGCCGGCGCGCCGGCATCGGCGAAAGCAGCGGGGATCAAAAAGCTCATGTAACACTCCTGTTGCAAGGGTCTTTAAAGGTTGAATTATCAGTCCAGAGGCGGCGTTGGCAGCCCGCGTTTGGCATAGAAGGCATCGACAAAGGCGGCCAATGTACCCTGTTGAATAGCCTCGCGCAAACCAGCCATCAAGCGCTGATAGTGGCGCAAGTTGTGGATTGTATTGAGCATGCTGCCCAGCATTTCGCCGCACTTATCCAAATGATGCAGGTAGCCGCGGGAGAAGTGTTTGCAGGTGTAACAGTCGCAGGTCGGATCGAGCGGCGAGTCGTCCTGCTTGTGGAAGGCATTGCGGATTTTCAGCACGCCGGTGTCGACAAACAGGTGGCCGTTGCGCGCATTGCGGGTCGGCATCACGCAGTCGAACATATCCACGCCACGGCGCACGCCTTCGACCAGATCCTCCGGCTTGCCCACGCCCATCAGGTAGCGCGGCTTGTCGGCCGGCAACTGGCCCGGCAGATAATCCAGCACCTTGATCATCTCGTCCTTCGGCTCGCCGACCGATAGCCCGCCAATGGCATAACCGTCAAAACCGATCTGCTCCAGCCCATCCAGAGAGACTTTGCGCAATTCCTCATACATGCCGCCCTGGACGATCCCGAACAGCGCCGCCGTGCTTTCGCCATGGGCATCCTTCGAGCGCTTGGCCCAGCGCAGCGACAGCTCCATGGAACGCTTGGCCACATCGAACTCGGCCGGATAGGGTGTGCACTCGTCGAAGATCATCACGATGTCCGAGCCCAGGTCGCGCTGCACCTGCATCGACTCTTCCGGCCCCATAAACACCTTGGCACCGTCCACTGGCGAGGCGAAATACACGCCCTCCTCCTTGATCTTGCGCATGGCACCCAGGCTGAACACCTGGAAACCGCCGGAGTCGGTGAGGATCGGCCCCTGCCACTGCATAAAGTCGTGCAGGTCGCCGTGTTTCTTGATCACTTCAGTGCCAGGACGCAGCCACAGATGGAAGGTGTTGCCAAGGATGATCTGCGCCCCCGTTGCCTCGATATCCCGCGGCAACATGCCCTTGACCGTGCCGTAGGTGCCCACCGGCATAAAGGCCGGGGTTTCCACCACACCACGGGGGAACGTCAGACGACCGCGACGCGCCTTGCCATCGGTGGCAAGCAATTCGAAAGACATCCGGCAGGTGCGCGTCATAGCTGTTCCTCTGGCCCGCGCGGCGCGGGGTTACGGGTAATAAACATGGCATCGCCATAACTGAAGAAACGGTACTGCCCCGCCACCGCCGCCTGATAGGCCGCCATGGTTTCCGGGTAACCGGCAAACGCCGACACCAGCATCAGCAGGGTCGATTCCGGCAAATGGAAATTGGTCACCAGCGCA
>JBFJZW010000259.1:0-6936 GCA_041621875.1 Pseudomonas sp.
AGATCATCAGCATCAGCGCGATCATCACCAGGTAGACCAGCGGGCCGGCCCAGTTGAGGAACTTGGTGATCCAGTCGATCCCGCGGATAAACAGGGCGACCTGAAACACGCAGACGATCACATAGGAGACCCAGCCGATCGCGGTCATGCCCAGAAATGTCGCACTCGAACCGCTGCCGAGTAGCGAATTGAGCAGCAGGGCCACGGCGGTGGAGGCGAAATAGGTCTGCACGCCATACCAGAAGATCGCCACGATGCCGCGTACCACGGCGGGGAAGTTGGCCCCGCGCACGCCCATGCTGGCGCGGGCCATGACCGGAAAGGGGATCCCGTACTTGACGCTGGGTTTGCCGGTCAGTTGCACCAGGCCCATGACGATAAAGCCGGCGAGAACGATACCGGCGAGCACCGCCCAGCCGTTCAGGCCGTAGGAGATAAACAGGGTGGCGGCCAGGGTGTAGCCGAACAGGCTCTGGATGTCGTTGGACCAGACGTTGAAAATCTCGAACCATCCCCATTTGCGCTTTGCCGGCGGGAGAGGAGCCAGATCCTCATTGTGCAGCGAGGTGTCAATTTGCTTGATGCGAAAATCATCGGTGGGCATGAGCAGCTCCTCAAATCTTGTTATGTGCGTCTTTCGGCGCATGTCTGAGCAGGATTGTATGCACTATCCGTTCCGCTTTTGGCTGGCCGGGGTGGCTTAGGCCGTGAATCGCGTAGAGCAGGTTGGAGGCAATATTGTTGTACACATAAAAATTAATTGTGAACACTTATTTTCACAAAATTGTGCACAAATTTAGTTATTTCTGTGCTCTATATATTGACTAGGTGGTCAGTTTTGGTGTTGTTAAGCGGCGCTTAACCAGTTGTTGTCCATGGTTTTTCTTTCTATTGAGTGGTCTTCTCTAGGTTATTGCTGCGCAGGGCCCGCCCCGAGCCCGGTGCGCTCTTTTTTTGCGCAAAAAAAGGGGGACACGTTATCCGTGTCCCCCTTTACTCTGCCGCTGCCGCCTACCCGGCAGCGGTCGAGTTCGCTTAGAAGTGGTACTTCACCAGCGCCTGTACGGCCGTCTGGTCGAAGCCACTGGTCGAACCGTCGATGGGTTTGATGCCGTACTTGTTGTGCCACATGTTCACTTCGGTACCGACATAGAGCTTGCCTTCGTCGCCGAACAGTGACTTGCCGGCATCCCACTTGACCTGGATTGAGGAGCCTACCGAGGTCTGGGTGCCGGCGTCCTTGGACGGCGCGCGCCAGTCGATAAAGCCGTCGACGACAAAGCTCTGCTCGCCGATGGCGAAGGGGTAGGCCGCACTTACCGTCAACTGGTAGGTATGGCCGTTACCCTTGTCCGATGCCTTGAAGTCATGGTCGAAGAAGATGTGGTTGTTGACCTTGACCGCGTACAGGTTGGCGTTGAGGTATTTGAAACCCGGCGCGTTCCAGGCCGTGCCGATGCCGTACAGGTAGTTCTCGGTACCCGGGCCGCCGTTGCCTTTCTCGTAGGTGAAGGCCGCATACACATCCTTCAGCGGGCCGGCAGAGAGCTCCTGGCCGGTCAGCCAGCTGAGGCTGACGCGCGGCGAGAATTCCATATAGTAGAAACTGTCCTTTTCCCGGACCTCGAGGTTGGCGAAGTTGCTGCCACGTGCCTGCTGGTTGTCGGCCTTTATATAGTCGGCGAAGTAGAACAGGTCGCCCCATTTCCAGCCGCTGGCGTGCTCGAAGGTGAAGGTGGTTTGCGAGCGTTGTTCGCCTTCATTGAAATTGAGGCGCTGGAAATTGCTGCCGTACAGGTAGGACAGGCTGTTGTCCTGCCAGTAGAGCATGTCGCCGGCACCGGCACCCTGGGCAACGAGCAGGCCGGCCGAAAGGGCGAGGCCGTGGGACAGAGGGTTGAGCTTCATCGGGTCTTCCTTATTTTTAGGACTTACAAGGTTGATCGACCCTGTGGCGAACCACAGGGCTGGACAGGGGAATGGGTTGGGCGTGGGCGGTTCAGCTCAGCCGGGTGTCCGCTTTGAATTCGTTGCCGAGCTGCTTGAGGTTCGGGTCGTAGCCGTCGTCGTCCGGGCGGCCCTGCAGTACGGTATGCAGGTGCGCTTCCGGGTCGAACTCACCTTCTTCCTGCTCCACCTGTTCTTCCGGCAGGAACAGATTGAGCAGAATGGCGCTGAAGGCACCGATGGTGATGGGCGAGCCGAAGATGTTTTTCAGCGCGCTGGGCATCTGCGACAGCACTTCCGGCACCGCACCCACGCCCAGGCCCAGGCCCAGGGAGATGGCCACGATCAGCACGTTGCGGCGGTGCAGACCGGCCTCGGTGAGAATCTTGATCCCCGCCACGGCCACGGTGCCGAACATGATCAGGGTGGCACCGCCGAGCACCGGTTTGGGCATCAGTTGCAGCACCGCGCCGACCGCCGGGAACAGACCGAGCAGCACCAGAATGCCGGCGATATAGAAGGCCACGTGGCGGCTGGCCACGCCAGTGAGCTGGATCACCCCGTTGTTCTGGCTGAAGGTGGTCATCGGCAGGCTGTTGAACATCGCCGCCATGGCCGAGTTGCAGCCGTCGGCCAGTACCCCGGATTTGATCCGGCGCATATACAGCGGGCCTTTTACCGGCTGCTTGGAGATGATCGAGTTGGCGGTCAGATCGCCTGCGGTTTCCAGCGGAGTGATCAGGAAGATCACCGCGATGGGCACAAAGGCTACCCAGTCGAAGTTGAAGCCGAACTTGAAGGGCACCGGCACGCTGATCAGCGGCACCTGGGCCATGTTGGCGAAGTCCACCTTGCCGGTGAACCAGGCCACGCTAAAGCCCAGGGCCAGGCCGATGATCACCGCCGACAGGCGCACCACCTGGGATTTGAAGCGGTTGAGGATGACGATGGTGCCCAGGACCAGGCCGCCGAGGGCCAGGTGGTGCAGGGCACCGAGGTCCGGCGCGCCGTAGCCGCCGGCGATATCGGTCATGCCGACCTTGATCAGCGACAGACCCATCAGGCAGATGATGGTGCCGGTGACCACGGGGGTGATCACCCGGCGCAGCTTGTTGATGAACTGGCTGAAGGCGATCTCGACGAACGCGGCGCAGAAACACACGCCGAAGATGGTCGAGAGGATTTCTTCCTCGCTGCCGCCACGCCCCTTGACGATAAAGCCGGCGCTGAGGATCACGCTGAGAAAGCCGAAGCTGGTGCCTTGCAGACACAGCAAGCCGGAGCCTACCGGGCCGATGCGTTTGGCCTGGATAAAGGTGCCCAGGCCAGAGACGAACAGCGCCATGCTGACCAAGTAGGGCACGTAGGCACCCAGGCCGAGCACGTTGCCGATGATCAGGGTGGGGGTGATGATGCCGACGAAGCTGGCCAGTACATGCTGCAGTGCGGCGAAAATCGCCGGTGCGAAGGCCGGGCAGTCATCCAGTTGGTAGATCAGGTCGTTGTTGGCCACAGGCGCAGCTGTGGTGGAGGTGGTGCGAGTCGTGGTCATCTCATAGCCTGCCAGTTGTTTTTATACGGTCATGGGCTTGCACGAGGCTTCACGGCGCCTCTTTCTGATTGGGGAAGAATCTGTCTAACCGGTCAGAATGTCCCGACTATAGCAATTTGTTTACATCCTTAAAAACAATTTATTTGTGAATTGTGCACAATAAATTGACCGCTAGTCCGATAACCCTTCGCCCCTACCGGACGGGTCAGGGCGCAGGCGGGCCGTGGCCACGCGGAAAGGGCATTGGCCCGCGGCCCCGCCGGGAGAAGGCGGGGCGCTTGCTGCGGGCAGGACTGTCAGTGATGGCTGGGCGAGCTGCTCAGGGCGGCGCGTTCGGCACCGCCGAGGATATTGAACAGCAGGTTCAGCGACACGGCGCTGAGGGTCGCCATGGCGATGCCGCTGTGGGTGATGGGTTCCAGCCAGTGCGGCAGGTGGGCGAAGAATTCCGGGCGCACCACCGGGGCCAGGCCCATGCCGATACTCACCGCGACCAGCAACTGGTTGCGCCGGTCGGCGATATCCGCCTCCTGCAAAATCTTGATCCCCGTGGCGGCGACCATGCCGAACATGGCGATCCCGGCACCGCCCAGCACGGCCGGTGGAATCGAGGCCACCAGATAGGCGGCCTTGGGCAGCAGGCTGAGGCCGACCAGGATCAGCCCGGCCGCTGCCGTGACATAGCGGCTGCGTACCCCGGTCATCTGCACCAGGCCGATATTCTGGGCAAAGGAGGAGTGGGTGAAGGTATTGAAGATGCCGGCGAAAAACGACGCCCCGGCGTCGCACAACAGGCCGCGGCGCAGCATCGCCGGGGTGACGTCCTGGCCGGTGATCTTGCCCAGGGCGAGGAACATGCCGGTGGACTCGACAAAGATGATCACCACCACCAGGCACATGGAGAGGATCGGGGCCAGGTGAAATTGCGGCATGCCGAAATGCATGGGTTTGACCACCGCGAACCAGGCGGTCTGCTGCAGGCCGCCGAGGTCGACCATGCCCAGGCCGCCGGCAACCAGATAACCGAGCAGCATGCCGATCAGCACCGAGACATTGACCCAGAAACCGCGCAGGAAGCGGTTGATCAGCAGGATGGTCAACAGCACCAGGGCGGCGGTGGCCAGGTACTGCAGCGCGCCGAACTCACTGGCCGCACTGCCGCCGCCAGCCCAGTTGAGCGCCACCGGGAACAGCGACAGGCCGATGGCGGTGATCACCGTGCCGGTTACCAGCGGCGGGAAGAAATGCACGATACGCGACATAAAGGGCGCAATCAGCATGCCGAAGAAACCTGCGGCGATGGTCGCGCCGAAGATCCCGGGCAGGCCGATCCCCGGCGAGCCGGCCATGGCCACCATGCTGCCGACGGCGGCAAAGCTGGCCCCCATCATCACCGGCATGCGAATGCCCATGGGGCCGATGCCCAGCGATTGCACCAGGGTGGCGATACCGGCTACCAGCAGGTCGGCGGTGATCAGAAAGGCCACCTCTTCGCGGGACAGGCCGACGGCCTCGCCAATGATCAAGGGCACCGCGACGGCACCGCCGTACATCAGCAGCACATGTTGGAAACTCACCAGAATCATCTGCAGCAGGGGCAGGCGTTGGTCGACCGCCGCTACCGCGGAGGGCGTTGAATTCAGCTGATTCATGCAATACCTCAGGCGCTTTTATTTTTTTAAGTCGCTGGTGCTCCGTATGGCTGACGCTTGGTTCGAGCCGGTACGGATCGCGGGTATGGCAGGGCATCTGGATGCCGCTGCTGGAGCGTGCTTGCAGCCTCGCGGGCGAGGAATGTTGCGGATAAAGAAATGCCGCGCCCGGGTATGGGCGCGGCATTCGGGTGGATCAGTTGAGCTGTGCGCCCTGGTCGATCCAGGCTCCGATCAGGTCACGCTCGTCCTGGGTCATCTGAGTGATATTGCCCAGCGGCATGATCTGCGAGGCGACGCTCTGTGCGTGGATCTTGGCCGCCTGGGCCTTGATCTGCGCCGGTGTGTCGAGGATGAAACCGGCAGGCGGTGCACTGAACATCGGGCTGCTTGGCGTGGCCGAGTGGCACACGCTGCAACGTTCCTGAATCACGCTGTTGACCTGGGCGAAGTCGCCTCCGCCAGTTGCAGCTGCAGCAGGGGCGCTGGGCTCGGCTGGTGCGGTTTCAGCCGGCTCGGCAGACTTGGCCGCCTGCGGGTTGCCACTGACGCCAGTGGCCGGTACCGGCGCATATTTGATCACGGCGGCCTGGGGGGCGTCGGTCGCTATCGACTTCATTTGCGGGCCGGTGACAAACGCCAGGCAGATCATGCCCAGGGCGGCGGCAGGCAGGGTCCAGACATATTTGCTGCTGTCATGGCGGGTGTTGAAGTAGTGACGTACCAGTACCGCCAGCATCGCGATGCCCGCCAGGATCAGCCAGTTGTACTGGCTGCCGTAGGTGCTCGGGAAGTGGTTGCTGATCATGATGAACAGCACCGGCAGGGTGAAGTAGTTGTTGTGGCGCGAACGCAGCAGGCCTTTGGCCGGCAGGGTCGGGTCGGGCGTGGTGTTGTCTTCGATGGCCTTAACCAGCGCGCGCTGGGCCGGCATGATGGTGAAGAACACGTTGCCGACCATGATGGTGCCGATAATCGCGCCGACATGGATATAGGCGGCGCGGCCGCTGAAGATCAGGTTGAAGCCATAGGCGGCGGCGATCAGCAGCACGAACAGCACGGCACCGAGCAGGGCTGGACGCTTGCCCAGAGGCGAATCGCAGAGGAAGTGATAGGCCACATAGCCCGCGACCATCGAGCCGAAACCGATGGCAATGGCCATTTCCGGGGCCAGATCAAGGCCCGGCTTGACCAGGTACAGGCTCGGGTTGAGGTAGTAGACCACCAGCATCAGCGCCACGCCCGACAGCCAGGTGGCATAGGCCTCCCATTTGAACCAGTGCAGGTTCTCCGGCATTTGCGGCGGAGCCAGTTTGTATTTTTCCAGGTGGTAGATACCGCCACCGTGAATCGCCCAGAGGTCACCAGACAGACCTTCGCGGGGATTGCTGCGGTTAAGGTTGTTTTCCAGCCAGACGAAATAGAAGGATGCGCCGATCCAGGCGATGCCGGTGATCATATGGATCCAGCGAATGCCCAGGTTCAGCCACTCAGTAAAATGCGCTTCCACAATCAGTACCTCTTTCCCAGTGCCGGCACGCCGGTGCTGGGCTTCTCTTATTGGTGGGGGGCGAGGAGCAGTTGCTCGTCGTCGGTAAAGAAATGCTCATCGCAGTTGTTGCCGGAACCACTGCGATCAACCACCAGGAAGTCATCCCGCTTTTCGATCGTCAGCACCGGATGGTGCCAAACGCCGCGATGGTAATTAATGCCCTGCCTGCCGTTGCTGCGGAAGGCGCGGACCAACTCTGATTCAGGCGCATCGCCAACTGGCGCGACCACGAT
>JBFJZW010000260.1:0-6910 GCA_041621875.1 Pseudomonas sp.
TCAACCAGCAGAACCCGGAAAAATTCTCGCGCACCCTGAGCTATTACGACTACCTCAGCGAAGCCCGCATGGAGCAGCTCAACGGCTTCAACGAGACCCTGCGACAACTGGCCAATATCGAGCTGGACATCGCCAACCAGCAGGCCCAGCTGCGGGAACAGAAAAGCGCGCTGGACGTCCAGCACCAGCAACTCGCCGTGGTACGCAAGGAACGCCAGCAGGCCCTGGCCAAGCTGAACAGCGAATTTTCCGCCCGCGACCGCAAACTCAAGGCCCGCGAGCGCGACCAGGCACAATTCGCCCGGGTGCTGAAAACCATCGAAGAAACCCTCGCCCGCCAGGCCCGCGAGGCCGAAGCCGCGCGCCAGCGCGCCCTGCTCGCCGCCCGCGAACAGCCCCGCACAGCCACACCGACGGCGGCCGCCAGCGGCCCGCTGGTGAGTTCGGGAGCCAGCGTTGGCGGGCCGTTTGCCAAGGCCCGGGGCAAGCTGCCATGGCCCGTGGATGGCCGCCTGGTGGCGCGCTACGGCACTCCGCGCGGCGGCGACGCGCGTACCAAGTGGGACGGCGTGCTGATCGGTGCCTCCGCAGGCAGCCAGGTGCGCGCTGTGCATGGCGGGCGCGTGGTCTTCGCCGACTGGTTGCGCGGCGCAGGGCTTCTGGTCATTCTCGACCATGGCAACGGTTACCTGAGCCTGTACGGGCACAACCAGAGCTTGCTTAAAGACGCCGGCGACATGGTCGCCGCGGGGGAAGCCATCGCCACGGTCGGCAACAGTGGCGGCCAGGAAACCCCGGCACTGTATTTCGCGATTCGCCAGCAGGGCCGCCCCAGCGATCCTGCCCAATGGTGCCGCACACAGGGATAGTCGGCCGTCGCAAGACGCCGCGTTTACCGTTTCAGGACAGGAGTAAGTTCGACATGCCGCATTTGTTCCGCCTCACCGCCCTCGCACTGACTGCCAGCCTGCTGGGCCATGCCTCGCTGGCCCTGGCCGGCTCAGGGCCCAGCCCAGCCACCGCGAACGACAGCGCGCCCCTGCCCCTGGACGATCTGCGCACCTTCGCCGAGGTCATGGACCGGATCAAATCGGCCTATGTCGAACCGGTAAGCGACAAGACCCTGCTGGAAAATGCCATCAAGGGCATGCTCAGCAACCTCGACCCGCACTCCGCCTACCTCGAGCCCGATGCCTTCCGCGACCTGCAGGAAAGCACCAGCGGCGAGTTCGGCGGCCTCGGTATCGAGGTTGGCACCGAAGACGGCTTTATCAAGGTGGTATCGCCCATCGACGACACCCCGGCCTCGGCCGCGGGCATCCAGCCCGGCGACCTGATCATCAAGATCGATGGCAAGCCGACCAAGGGCCTGTCGCTGATGGAAGCGGTAGACCAGATGCGCGGCAAGGCCGGCAGCAAGATCACCCTCAGTCTGGTGCGCGAAGGCGGTAAACCCTTCGACGTGGAGCTGACCCGCGCGGTGATCAAGGTCAGAAGCGTCAAGAGCCAGCTGCTCGACGACGGCTACGGCTATGTGCGCATCACCCAGTTCCAGGTCAACACCGGCGAAGAAGTCGGCAAGGCGCTGAACAAGCTGCGCAAGGACAACGGCAAGAAGCTCCGCGGCCTGGTCCTAGATCTGCGTAACAACCCCGGCGGCGTGCTGCAGGCCGCGGTCGAGGTGTCCGACCATTTCCTCAAGAAGGGCCTGATCGTCTACACCGAAGGGCGGATCGCCAACTCCGAACTGCGCTTCTCCGCCGACCCGGCCGACGCCAGCGAAGGCGTGCCGCTGGTGGTATTGATCAATGGCGGCAGCGCCTCGGCTTCGGAAATCGTCGCTGGCGCACTGCAGGATCACAAGCGTGGCGTACTGATGGGTACCGACAGCTTCGGCAAGGGCTCGGTGCAGACCGTGCTGCCGCTGAACAACGACCGCGCCCTCAAGCTCACCACCGCGCTCTACTACACCCCCAACGGCCGCTCGATCCAGGCCCAGGGCATAGTCCCGGACATCGAGGTGGAACGCGCCAAGCTGACCCGCGAGCAGGATGAGGCCGGCGTCAAGGAAGCCGATCTGCAAGGCCACCTGGGCAACGGCAATGGCGGCGCGGACAAGCCGAGCAAGAGCAAGGCCGGCACCCCGACACGCCCCCAGGACGACGACTACCAGCTGAGCCAGGCCCTCAACCTGCTCAAAGGCCTAAGCGTCACTCGCGGCGACTGATCTCTACCCCTATGTAGGAGCGGGCCATGCCCGCGAACCCGCAATCGCGGCCTTGGGCCTAGGTGCCCCCGCCGCTCCTACAGATAGTCAACAAAAAGCCCGGCCTTGATCACTCAAGGTCGGGCTTTTTTATACGACAAACGGCTACAGGTAGTTACTGGTCATCTCTTCGATAAAGCCTTCGGCGCGCAGCTCATCCAGCGCCTTCTGCAGGCGCTCGATCACCTCGTCCGGGGTGTCCCTGTTCATTGCCAGGTACAGCTGGGCCTGATTCATCTTCAGGACCACTCGCAGACCAGTGATGCCTTCCTGGCGGGCCATATAGCGCCCTGCCGGATCATCGGTTGCCCACAGATCAATCTGCCCCTTGGCCAACTTGCGCGCATTCTCCTGGTCGCGCAGGGCGATCACCAATGGAATGTTCTGGCTTTCCAGGGACTGTGTCACCGCATTGTTCTTGTAGGCACCGATCTTGTACTTGGCCGCCTCCTGCAATGAAGCGACGTTGATGGTGCTATCCGGAGCGGCAACCAATACCCACGAGGTATCACCCAAGGGCCCGACCCACTTGAACAAGGGCTCACGCTCGGCGGTTCTGGTGGTCGAAAACAGGCCGTAGTTGGGCTTGTCCAGAGTCAGGCGGTAGAGGCGATCCCAGGGGAAGCGCAGGCTCAGGCTGTAATCGATATTGGCGCGCTTGAACATCGCCCGCACCACTTCGGCGCTGATGCCGTCGATGCCGTCATCGCGGGCGAAGTTCTTGTCATCCACCGACATATTGAAGGGCGGGAAGTTTTCCGTCAGCAGCACCACTTTATAGTCGGCCGGCAACTCGGCATGGGCCGCGCAGGCACTGAAGACAAGGCCGAACAACAGACTGCTTTTTATGATTTTCAACATGGGTCTTCCCGCTCGCATGAATTGTGATTATGGCTAGCGGCTTCCCTGCTCGGGCAGATGCCCGGCGACTTGGCGTCAACCATCCCTGGCCGCGAGCCGGCTTGTGGCCGTCCCGCCGGTGTTTCACATTACAGATAATTGCTCAAGATATCGTCGACAAAACCTTCACTGCGCATCTTGTCCAGTTCAGCCTGCAGCTTCTGTACCACTTCATCCGGCACCTCCTTGTTGAGGGCCAGGAAGAGCTCCGCGCTGTCGAAACGCAGGATGGTTTTCAGCCCGCTGACGCCTTCCTGCTTGGCCAGATAACGCCCCGCCGGGTCGCCGCTGGCCCACAGATCGATCTGCCCGGCCATCAGCTTCTTGACGTTTTCCTGGTCACGCAGGGCGGTGATCGGCTCCAGGCCCTTCTCCACCAGGTACTCGGCAATCGCATCGCCCTTGTAGGCACCGACCTTGTACTGCCTGGCATCGTCGAGGCTGCTCAGGCTGATCGTGCTATCGCTGCGGCCGAGCAGCACCCAGTCATCCGGGCCGATCGGGCCAACCCACTTGAACAGGTTTTCCCGCTCGGGCAGGCGGGCGGTGACGAACACGCCATAGCCGGGTTTTTCCAGGGCCAGCTTGTAGATCCGCTCCCAGGGAAAACGCAGGGTCATGTTGTACTGAATCTCGGCACGCTTGAACATTTCGCGAATGATATCCACGGCAATGCCGTCGATATTGTCTTCCTGAGCGAAATTCTTGCCGTTGATCGCCATGTTGTAGGGCGGGAAATTCTCCGTCAGCAGCACCATCCGGTAGTCGTCGGGAACTTCGGCTTGGGCGCTGGCGGCCAACAACCAGCCTGCACCCAACAGCGCAATCGACAGGGATCTGAACATAGCAACTCTCTTTCCATTAAGGCCGGCCCGGGACGCAGCATAACCAGCAGCGCCCACCAGGCCCAGGCTTTGCAAGCTGAAAACGACCCATTGGCCGCATGCGGGTATAACAATCGGGCCAGCTGCCGCCACGGCCCATGGCGCGCGGCCGCACACTCTAAACCAAGTGGGCGGCAAACTGCTGTCGACCCGTACTCAAGCCGAGCCGGGCCAGCCCATTCAGCGTACGACTATGCCGCGGCTGGCCAGGTAGGCCTTGGCTTCCGGCACCGTGTATTCGCCGAAGTGGAAGATGCTCGCGGCCAGCACCGCCGCCGCCTTGCCTTCGAGGATGCCGGCGGCCAGATGCTCGAGGTTACCAACGCCACCGGAGGCGATCACCGGGATGCCGACCGCCTCGCTGATAGCGCGGGTCACGCCCAGGTCATAACCGCTCTTTACGCCGTCCTGATCCATGCTGGTCAGGAGGATTTCGCCGGCTCCCAGGTCTTCCATCTTCTTCGCCCAGAGCACCGCATCCAAGCCGGTGGGCTTGCGCCCGCCATGGGTGAAGATTTCCCAGCGCGGGGTTTCACCCGGCTTGGAGACCTTTTTCGCATCGATGGCCACCACAATGCACTGCGAGCCGAAGCGCGAGGCGGCCTCGCCAACGAACTCCGGGGTGAACACCGCTGCGGTGTTGATCGAGACCTTGTCCGCGCCGGCATTGAGCAGATTGCGAATGTCCTGCACGCTGCGCACGCCGCCGCCCACGGTCAGCGGAATAAACACCTGGCTGGCCATGCGCTCGACCGTATGCAGGGTGGTGTCGCGGCCATCACTGCTGGCGGTGATATCGAGAAAGGTAATCTCGTCGGCACCCTGCTCGTCGTAACGCCGGGCGATTTCCACCGGGTCGCCGGCGTCGCGGATATTCTCGAACTGCACGCCCTTGACCACGCGGCCGTTGTCCACGTCGAGGCAGGGGATAATGCGTTTTGCCAGTGCCATACGGAGCTCCCGTAGGGTGGGTGCAACCCACCGATAAAGATTGCGTCAGTTGCGGCGGGCTTCACCCGCCCTACGGTCAGCCCTTGAAGTTATCGCAGAAGGCCTGCGCCTCGGCCACATCCAGGGTAGCTTCGTAGATCGCACGGCCGGTGATCGCGCCGATAATGCCCGGCGAGCGGGCCAGCAGCAGCTTCTCGATATCGCCGAGGTTGTGGATACCGCCGGAGGCGATCACCGGAATGCGGCTGGCGGCGGCCAGGGCGGCGGTGGCCTCGACGTTGCAGCCCTGCATCATGCCGTCTTTGGCGATATCGGTATAAACGATGGCCGACACACCATCGGCCTCGAAGCGCCTGGCCAGGTCGGTGGCCAGCACCGTGCTGACTTCGGCCCAACCGTCGGTGGCGACGAAACCGTCCTTGGCATCCAGGCCGACGATGACCTTGCCGGGGAAGGCCTTGCAGGCGTCGGTGACGAATTGCGGATCTTTCACCGCCTTGGTGCCGATAATCACGTAGCTGACGCCGGCACGCACGTAGTGCTCGATGGTTTCCAGGGTGCGGATGCCGCCACCGATCTGGATCGGCAGGGTCGGGTAACGCTTGGCGATGGCGGTAACCACCTCGCCGTTGACCGGCTGGCCTTCGAAGGCACCGTTGAGGTCGACCAGGTGCAGGCGGCGGCAGCCACCTTCGACCCACTTGGCGGCCATGCTCACCGGATCATCGGAGAACACCGTGGAGTCTTCCATGCGGCCCTGGCGCAGACGCACACAAGCGCCGTCCTTCAAATCGATAGCGGGGATAATCAGCATCGGTTGAACCTGCTCAAGTCGTGTGAATTCTGTGGGTCAGCTCTTTTCCAGCGCCCAGAGGTCGCTTTCGATGCTCTCGAACCGTTCTTTCAGGTGAGTCTGCACATCGAAAATCGCCCGATTGTAGTAGTGCGGCGCAATCTCGCGGGCGAAGAGTTCGAGGATTTCCGCAGCCTCGAACGAGCCCAGCTGCAGCTCGAAGCGCTCTTCCATAAAGCGCTTCAGGGCGCTGGTCGCCTCACGTTCCTGCTCGGTCGTGAGGGTGAGAATCGGCGGTTTCTGCTTGGCCCGGCTCATTTACCAGCGACCATCCCAGGCGGCGAAGTTCTGCAGCAATTGCAGGCCATGGGTATGGCTCTTCTCCGGGTGGAACTGCACGGCGAAACGCGAGCCTTCGGCCAGGGCGGCGGCGAAATCCTTGCCGTAATGGCCGCGACCGACCACCTGCTGCGGCTTGCCGGCCTCGATGTAATAGCTGTGTACGAAGTAGAAGCGTGCCATATCGGGAATGTCGTGCCACAGCGGATGCTTGACCGACTGACTCACTTCGTTCCAGCCCATATGCGGCACCTTCAGCGGCTCGCCGTCTTCGACCATATCCTTGCCGAAGAAGCGCACCTGGCCGGGAAACAGGCCGATGCAGTCGACCCCGTCGTTCTCTTCGCTGCGCTCGAGCAGGGCCTGCATACCCACGCAGATGCCGAGAAACGGCCGGTCCTGACTGACTTCACGCACCAGGCTGTCGAAACCCAGACGCTTGATCTCGGCCATGCAGTCGCGAATCGCGCCGACCCCGGGGAACACCACCCGGTCGGCCTCGCGAATCACCTGGGCATCGCTGGTCACCAGCACCTTGCCGGCCCCCACATGCTCGAGGGCCTTGGCCACCGAGTGCAGGTTGCCCATGCCGTAGTCGATTACTGCGACCGTTTGCATCAGAGCACGCCTTTAGTGGACGGCATCTGCCCGGCCATGCGCGGGTCCAGCTCGACGGCCATGCGCAGGGCGCGGCCGAAGGCCTTGAACACCGTTTCGATCTGGTGGTGGGTGTTGGTGCCGCGCAGGTTGTCGATATGCAGGCTGACCAGGGCGTGA
>JBFJZW010000261.1:0-6910 GCA_041621875.1 Pseudomonas sp.
CCTTGAGCCGCCCGGTGTCACCAATGCGGATCACACCTTCGCTGACTTCGCGTTCAGCCTTGAGCTGTACGCTCGGCAGCACCTGAATGAAGCGAGTGCCCAGGTTTTGCCAGAATGCGACCTGCTCTGCGCTCAGGCCCCAAGTCGGGTCGCAGCCCCAGGCAATGATCGCGAAATTGCTACCAATCACCTCGTCCAGCAACACTTCATTGCCAGCCTCGGTCAATACCTTGGGTTGGATGAACATGCGTCCAACCGGAGAATCCTTCACCTCGGGAGCGGCGGCAACCAGCACGCCAGCGGAGTATTGCGGCATCGGTTTGAAGCGCATTTCCAGGAAGTAACGTTTGACCGGCGGCAGGTAGTTCAGCAACCAGGAAATACCGTCGCGCAGCGTGCCCTGCCAGCGCTTCGGTGGTGCCAGTACATGGCCGGCCAGTACCGAGAGATTGATCATCGCCTTGGCGTGGCCGCGACGCTCCTGCTCGTAGGTGTCGAGCAACGCTTCTCCGGCCAGGCCCTTGACCACCAGGGCCAGTTTCCAGGCCAGGTTGCAAGCATCGCGCATGCCACTGTTGTAACCCTGGCCCTGCCAGACCGGCATGATGTGTGCAGCGTCGCCGGCAAGGACAATCCGCTCGACGCGGAACTTGCCGGCCAGACGGGCGTTGTGGGTATACACTCGACTGCGGATCAGCTCGATCCGATCCGGATCGGGTAGAACCTTGGCCAGGAGGCGACGCATGTTTTCCGGCTTGCTCAATTCTGCCTCGGTCTCACCGGGCATCACCATGAACTCGAAGCGGCGCACACCATGGGGCAGCGCGGCGGAGACATACGGGCGTACCGGATCGCAGCACAGATAGACGTTCGGCGTGCTCAGCGGATCATTGGCGATGTCGACCACAATCCACTGGTTCGGCGCGGTCTTGCCGTCGAACGATATATTCAGGGTGCGGCGTACATAGCTGTTGCCACCGTCGCAGGCCACCAGATACTTCGCCTGTACAGTTTCCCGGACGCCGCCTGGTGCATCCATTTGCAGCGTCACACCGTTGGCGTCCTGGCTGAAATCGATCATGTCGCGGGAAAAAAGGGTGCGCACGTTGGCGAAGCGCTTGAGCCCATCGAACAGAACGGCATCGACCTGTGGCTGAATGAAGGCGTTGCGTCTCGACCAGCCGAACTCGTCGGTCATCGGCTGGATATCGGCAAAACAGCGCCCCTTCGGCGTGAGGAAACGCATGGCGTGCCAGGGCGTGGTGTGCGGCAGTACCTTGTCCACCAGGCCGAGAGCCT
Organism: Pseudomonas sp.; assembly: GCA_041621875.1. Taxonomy (GTDB): domain Bacteria; phylum Pseudomonadota; class Gammaproteobacteria; order Pseudomonadales; family Pseudomonadaceae; genus Aquipseudomonas. Next base: position 1,300 of record JBFJZW010000261.1, read on the forward strand.
GGACGGCGCGCAAGGACTCGTCATCGATACCGATTGCCCGGGGATAGTCGATCAGTTTGTCGAGCTTTTCGATGACCAGTACGTCGATGCCGACCTGGCCGAGATAGTTGGCAATGGCCAAGCCAACAGGCCCCGCGCCGAGGACGACGACCTGGGCAGAGTAGTCGACCGGGGAGCTGCTTTCGAGTCGATTCAAGTTCATTGTTTTCATTGTCTTCACCGTTTGAAACAGTGTCGCGATATCCGCCCCGCCGGATTTCAGGCAAGTCGGTGCCGTCCCCCCGGCGTGTCAGCCAGCGGGTGAGTGGTCAGTCTTTAGCGGTTGGGCTTAGTGGGTCCGCGGAGGTGCGCAGGGAATGGCTGCGTATTTGGCAGAAATGCGCTCGAACGAAGTGCGGGTGTAGGCTTGGCTCATCTCGGACTCCCTGCGTAGGGGCAATTTGTATTTGTTGCGGCGAGTATAAGAACGCCCTTCCTTTCCCTACAATGGAAAAAGCCCCAGCCGTGCACTGAATGCACAGCATTGATTTATATTACTTTTTTGGTAATTTCATGACTTCTGAGCGCGATACTGAATACAAGACGGTGCGCGGACTGACGCGCGGACTGGCATTACTCAATACCTTGAACCGCCTGGATGGCGGTGCCAGTACGGCGAAGCTGGCCGAGCTCACCGGACTGCATCGCACAACGGTTCGGCGCCTGCTCGAGACGCTGCAAGACGAGGGCTATGTGCGGCGCAGCGAATCTGACGACAGCTATCGCCTGAGCCTCAAGGTGCGGGAGCTGAGCGAGGGTTTTCGCGACGAACAGTGGATCTCCGCCCTGGCCGCACCCTTGCTCGGTGAACTATTGCAAGAAGTGGTCTGGCCGACGGACATTTGCACCCTCGATGTCGATGCAATGGTGATCCGCGAGACCACCCACCGCTTCAGTCGCCTATCTTTCCACCGCTCCATGGTGGGGCGTCGACTGCCACTGTTGATGACCGCAACCGGCCGCGCCTACTTCGCGTTCTGTCCGGACGCCGAGCGCGAGGAGCTCATTGAGCTGCTATGCACCCGTGACGATGAACAGGGCGAACTGGCGCACAATCACCGGATGCTCGAGCGACTGGTCGAACACACCCGCCAGCGGGGCTATGGCGAGAACTACGCGCACTGGGGTGCTGAACGCAAGATCGCCGCCATCGCACTGCCGATCCGCCATGCAGAACGGGTGCTGGGCTGCCTGAACCTGGTCTACATCGCCAAAGCGATGCCCATCGAAGAAGCGGTGAATCGATACCTGCCGGCCATGCGTCGAGTAGTCGATAAAATCGAGACCGGTTTGAATGAACAGCGCACTGATTGAGCGGCTCCCGTGCAAGGATGAATTGCAGCGCGATGATCTATCTGGACTTGCGGCGACACCCATGCCCAGGGCAGAAGTTGGCCGACCTCAGCCGCCTGGCCAAGTGACCCGCGCCACCTCGCACAAATTCCACGCCTAAAAAAGACGGGGGCACCCTCCCCCCGTCTTTCTCACAACCGCTCGGCCCTATTTCCAGCCACCTTCAGACCTTGTGATAGAGCTGCGCACCCTGCGCCTTGAACTCTTCGGCCTTGGCCTGCATGCCCTCCTCGACGTCCAGGTCGAGTGCGGCGATGCGTTGTTCCTCAGCATAGACCCGAACTTCCTGGGTAATCTTCATCGAGCAGAACTTCGGCCCGCACATGGAGCAGAAGTGCGCCACCTTGGCCGAGTCCTTGGGCAGGGTCTCGTCGTGGTAGCTGCGGGCGGTGTCCGGGTCCAGGCCGAGGTTGAACTGGTCTTCCCAGCGGAACTCGAAACGCGCCTTGCTCAGTGCATTATCGCGAATCTGCGCGCCCGGATGGCCTTTGGCAAGGTCGGCGGCATGGGCGGCGATCTTGTAGGTGATGATCCCGGTCTTGACGTCGTCCTTGTTCGGCAGGCCGAGGTGCTCCTTGGGTGTAACGTAGCAGAGCATGGCGCAACCGAACCAGCCGATCATCGCCGCGCCGATACCCGAGGTGATGTGGTCGTAGCCCGGCGCGATGTCGGTGGTCAGCGGGCCGAGGGTGTAGAACGGCGCTTCGTCGCAGCATTCCAGCTGCTTGTCCATGTTCTCCTTGATCAGCTGCATCGGCACGTGGCCGGGGCCTTCGATCATGCACTGCACGTCGTGCTTCCAGGCGATCTTGGTCAGCTCGCCGAGGGTTTCCAGTTCGCCGAACTGGGCTTCGTCGTTGGCGTCGGCAATCGAGCCCGGACGCAGGCCATCGCCCAGCGAGAAGCTGACGTCGTAGGCCTTCATGATTTCGCAGATGTCTTCGAAATGGGTGTAGAGGAAGTTCTCTTTATGGTGCGCCAGGCACCACTTGGCCATGATCGAACCACCGCGGGAAACGATGCCGGTGACGCGCTTGGCGGTCATCGGCACGTAGCGCAGCAATACCCCGGCGTGGATGGTGAAGTAGTCGACGCCCTGCTCGGCCTGCTCGATCAGGGTGTCGCGGAACAGCTCCCAGGTCAGCTCTTCGGCTGCGCCGCCGACTTTTTCCAGGGCCTGATAGATCGGCACGGTACCGATCGGCACCGGCGAGTTGCGGATGATCCACTCGCGGGTTTCGTGGATATGCTTGCCGGTGGACAGGTCCATCACCGTGTCCGAACCCCAGCGAATGCCCCAGGTCAGCTTGGCCACTTCTTCTTCGATGGAAGAACCCAGGGCCGAGTTGCCGATATTGCCGTTGATCTTCACCAGGAAGTTACGGCCGATGATCATCGGCTCCAGCTCGGTGTGGTTGATGTTGGCCGGGATGATCGCGCGGCCGCGGGCGATCTCGTCACGGACGAATTCGGGTGTGATGACCTTCGGCACGCTGGCCCCGAAGCTGTGGCCGGGGTGCTGCTGATCGAGCAGGCCGGCGGAGCGCGCCACTTCCAGCTTCATGTTCTCGCGGATGGCGACGTATTCCATCTCGGCGGTGATGATGCCTTTACGGGCGTAGTGCATCTGGCTGACGTTGGCCCCGGCCTTGGCGCGGCGCGGGTTGTTGACGTGGGCGAAACGCAGCTTGGTCAGCTCGGCATCGGCGAGGCGCTGCTGGCCGAAATTGGAACTCAGGCCAGGCAGGCGCTCGGTGTCGCCACGGGCTTCGATCCACGGCGAACGCACATCGGCCAAACCCTTGCGCACATCGATGATCACATTCGGATCGGTGTAGGGGCCGGAGGTGTCGTAGACCACCACGGGCGCGTTGACCTCGCCGCCTAAGTCCGTCGACGTCACGTCGAGACTGATCTCGCGCATCGGTACGCGGATGTCCGGGCGCGAGCCTTGTACGTAGACCTTCTGCGAACGGGTAAACGGCTGCACGGATTGCTGATCGACCTGGGCCGACTCGCTCAAAATCGGGCTCAGACTCTTGCTATTGGCCGACACGGAACTCTGACTCATGGTGAACTCCTGAATAGAACGCTGAAGGGCGCTGCGTAAATAAAAGAAAAACCTTAACTGGGAGCACTGCCGCCCCCAGAGCCAGTAGTACCAGGGCCACTGATCCAGCGATGACAGGACTGACACCTGGCTCCATTGGTCGACCAGGGTTGGTTCTTGGCGACCGGCCAGCGCTGGTTAAACTGCGCGCACCTCTCGCTTGACGAGAGTGGCCTCCTCACCTCGGTCCAGCCTGCCGCCTCACGACAAGGCACAACGACCGAGGCCTGAACAACAATAACAATCTCGCCAGACAGCCCCGCAACCTGCTGCTACAGCCGGCCTGCCGCTGTCTGTTGCACATGCGCCATAGGAGCCGACTAACCACGACAGCCTTAACGACAGACGAGATACCTGCCATGACCGACTTTACGACCCTGAAAGAAATGGGCATCAGCTCCTTCGAACTCATCTCCCGCTTCAGCCTGCGCCGCGAACACGACCGCGACGTGCTCAAGGTCTATTACCTGCGCCCCATCACCTCGCTGCGCCCACACAGCCAGAAGTTCACCTTCGCCCGTCCGCGCAACTCCATCCCGGGACAGAGCCGTCACAGCCAGGCCTGGCAGCAGCTGACCGATTGCAGCCCGGTGCTGCAGCAGGCCCTCGACGAGCTCAAGCAGCTGACCGGCACAACCGAACAGCCACTCTCGCCCAAGCAAGAGCTGCTACAGGATGTGCAGCATCTGGAGAATGTGGTCGAGGCCAAGCTGGCGGAAATTCGCGAGAAAATCGAGCGACTGAACTGAACCCACCTCAGACACCGGCCTGATCGGACTGCTCAATCTTAGGTGGCATCAGGCTGGCCATCTTTCGACCGAACAACTGAGCCAGGGCCTCGGGGTCGCCAGCAGCCTCGTCCAGTGCCTCGACCACGGCCTGCAGGGTCGGCCGGGTCTTGGCCAGCAGTTCGTCAATATAGAACTCCGGCGCGATGCTCGTGTGCGCCTGGTAACGGCGAAACAGCGCGAGGAGTTCCGTGTCCAGCTTGATCGTCAGCGTATCGGCGGACATCTGATTGACCTCTCAAGGTTTTCGGCAACTACGACCGAGTGGTTAACGTCTGGCACCATCCTTAGCCGCCACCGCGCCAGACCATAGAGCCAGTTTTCGCCCGAACGTGGCACCAGCCATCACTGGCCATATCCGCCGCCGGCAACTGGCCCCTCACCTGCCCCCAGTACGCCCCTAGAATCACTGGCCATCCCCCGGCCCAGAGGCGACATTCATGACCGACCTGACCATCGAACCCGCCAGCCGTCTGGTCCCTGCCCGAGAATTGTTCGGTATCGACTCCGGCATGCGCGTGCCGGTATTCCTCACGCCGAACGAGCTGGTGCCGGAAATCGACCCGGCCTATCGCTTCAACCCGGAAGTAACCCTGGCGATCCTCGCCGGCTTCACCCGTAATCGCCGGGTGATGCTGCAAGGCCTGCACGGCAGCGGCAAGTCGACTCATATCGAACAGATCGCGGCGCGGCTGAACTGGCCCTGCACGCGGGTCAACCTGGACGGTCATATCAGCCGCCTGGACCTGATTGGCAAGGACGGCATCGTCCTGCGCGACGGCAAGCAAGTCACCGAGTTTCAGGAAGGCATCCTGCCCTGGGCGCTGCGCCGGCCCATGGCACTGATCTTCGATGAATATGATGCCGGCCGCCCGGATGTGATGTTCGTCATCCAGCGCATCCTCGAACGCGACGGCAAGCTCAATCTGCTCGACCAGAATCAGCTGATTCACCCGCACCCGTGGTTTCGCCTATTTGCCACCGCCAACACCGTCGGCCTGGGCAACCTGAACGGGCTGTACAACGGCACCCAGGTGCTCAATCAGGCGCAGCTGGACCGCTGGAACATAGTCGCCACCCTGAACTACCTGCCCCAGGCCGAAGAGGTCGCGATAGTCGCCGCGCGGGTGCCGCACCTGCTCGCCCGGCATGGCGAACCTTTGCTGGAGGCGATGGTGGCGGTGGCCAATCTGACCCGCCAGGGCTTCGCCGCCGGCGACCTGTCGACCCTGATGTCGCCGCGCTGTGTGATTTCCTGGGCGGAAAACATGGAAATTTTCAGCGACCCGGCGCTGGCCTTCCGCCTGTCGTTCCTCAACAA
>JBFJZW010000262.1:0-6895 GCA_041621875.1 Pseudomonas sp.
AGCGACTGCGCGGCCATCGACCTGCCAGATGCCAGCGTCGACCTGCTGTTCTGCCACCAGACCTTCCACCACCTGGTCGAGCAGGAGCAGGCCCTGGCCGAGTTCTGGCGTGTACTCAAGCCGGGCGGTTATCTGCTGTTTGCCGAATCCACCCAGTATTACATCGACACCTGGGTGATCCGCTGGCTGTTCCGCCACCCCATGCAGGTGCAGAAAAGCGCCGAGGGCTATCTGGACATGTTGCGCGACCAGGGCTTCGCGTTCGACGCCAATAACGTCTCCTACCCCTACCTGTGGTGGAGCCGCTCCAAGGACTTCGGCCTGCTGGAACGCTGGGGTCTGATGAAGCCCAAACCGGTCGGCCAGCGCAATGAAACCCTGGTCAATGTGGTGGCGCGCAAGCCGCTCGAGGTGGCCAGCTGATGCCTGCGACCCGGCCATTCCTGGGGCTGCTGCTCAGCCTGTGCCTGCTACTTGTGGCCTGCGCCGCGCATACGCCACTGCCCGTCCAGCCGCCGGTTCTGGTAGCACCGCTGCCGCTGGCCCTGCAGGTGCAGCGCAGCCAGGCCGAGAGCCAGCAAACCTGGTGGCTGGTGCTGCAAAGTGAGCAGGATGCACTGCGCGCATCGCTGTTCGACCCCCTCGGCGTACCCCTGGCACGGCAGTTGCTGCGTGCCGGCCAGTGGCAGAACGACGGCCTGCTGCCGCCCAACGGCGAGGCCCGTGAACTGTTCGCCGCCCTGCTGTTCGCCCTGACGCCCAGCGCGCAACTGGCCCGGCACTACCCGGCCGACAGTTGGCAGCAAGACGCGAATGGCACACGTCGGCTTAACCCGCAGTGGCGAATCAGTTACCGTGCGCCGCTGGATTTCACCCTGTACCGCTCGCCCGGCCTGACTTATCAGGTCAGCGCCCTCCCTGACGATAAGGCTCCCTGATGGCCAGTTACCTGAATGCCCTGGGCCTCAACTGCGCCCTCGGCCAAGGCAAGCAGGCGGTGGCCACCGCGCTGTTCGCCGGCGACAGCAGCGGTATGCAGGCGCAAAGCGGCTGGGTGGCCGAGCGCGCCCTGACCGTCGGTGTCGTACCCGGTGACCTGCCGCAACTGCCCGACCTGCCGGGCCACCCGCCGAGTCGCAATAACCAGCTGCTGCTGGCTGCCGCCCTGGAAATCGAACCCGAGCTACGCGCTGCCATCGCCCGTTTCGGCAGCGAGCGTATCGCCGTGGTACTCGGCACCAGCACCTCGGGCATCGAAGAAGCCAGCCAGAGCATCGCCCACTACCTGGAACAGGGCGAGCTGCCGGCGCATTACCACTATGCCCAGCAGGAACTGGCTGAGCCGGCGAGCTTTCTCAGCGACTGACTGGGCCTGAGCGGGCCGTGCTTCAGCATCTCCACCGCCTGCACCTCGGGCGCGCGGGCGCTGCTTAGCGCGCAACGTCTGCTTAAGCTGGGGGTGTGCGATGCGGTGATCTGTGGCGGCGTGGACAGCCTGTGCCGCCTGACCCTGAACGGCTTTTCCGCCCTGGAAGCGGTTGCCGCCGAACGCTGCCAGCCGTTTTCCGTCAATCGCCATGGCATCAATATCGGCGAGGGCGCGGCGCTGTTCTTAATGACTAGAGAGGTGCTCAGCGGCGCAGCCACTCCCATCACCCTGCTCGGCGGCGGGGCCAGCAGCGATGCCCACCATATTTCCGCACCGCAACCCGAGGGCCTCGGTGCCCAGGCGGCCATGACCAAGGCCCTGGCTGCCGCCGGGATCAGCGCTGATCAGGTCGACTATCTGAACCTGCACGGCACCGCCACCAGCCACAACGACGCCATGGAAAGCCAGGCGGTGCAGGCGATCTTCCCTGACGGCGTGCCCTGCTCCTCCAGCAAACCCATGGTCGGCCACTGCCTCGGCGCGGCCGGCGCACTGGAAGCAGCCTTCTGCTGGCTGACCTTAAGCGCATACAACCCGCAGCAGTTGCTACCGCCGCACCTGTGGGACGGCCAGGCCGACCCGGCCTTACCGGCACTAAATCTGCTGGCACCCGGCACGCAGCTAAGTAACAACCGCCCACGCCGACTGATGAGCAACTCCTTCGCCTTTGGCGGCAACAATATCAGCCTGCTCTTGGGTGAAGAGCCTAGTGAAGAGCAGGCTGAAGAGCACGGCGAAATGCCAGGAGAACATCCATGAGCCAATGGCCAATCGCCGAACTGCTCCCCCACGCCGCTGACATGATCCTGATCGATCAAGTGCTGCGCTTTGGCGACGAGGACATCGAAACCCAGCTGACCATCCGCAACGGCGGCCTGTTTAGCCTGGACGACGGCAGCCTGCCGGCCTGGGTCGGCATCGAGTTGATGGCCCAGAGTGTGGCCGCCTACGCCGGCTGCCAGGCGCGCCTGCGCGGTGAGCCGGTGGAGCTGGGCTTTCTGCTCGGCACGCGCAAGTACGAATGCAATGTCGAGCGCTTTCCGCTGGGAGCCGAGCTGCATATCCACGCAACCCGCTCGCTGCAGGATGACAACGGCATGGGCGTATTCGAGTGCCAGCTGCGCGGTCCCGGCATTGAGGCCTTGGCTCGCCTTAACGTATTCCGTCCACCCCAGGTGGCCAGCTATCTTCAGGAAGAATTTCAAGGGACGCAGCCATGAGCGAACAAGCAGCCATAAGCGAAACCATCCTGGTCACCGGCTCCAGCCGTGGCATCGGCCGGGCGATTGCCCTGCGTCTGGCCAGGGGCGGCTATGACATCGTGCTGCATTGCCGCGCCCGCCGCGAGGAAGCCGAAGCGGTGCAGGCGCAGATTATCGAGATGGGCCAGCAGGCGCGCATCCTGCAATTCGACGTGTCCGACCGCGCCGCCTGCCGCGCGGCGCTGGAGGCCGATGTCGAGCAGCACGGCGCTTATTACGGCGTGGTGTGCAATGCCGGCCTGACCCGCGACGGTGCCTTCCCGGCGCTGAGCGAGGAGGACTGGGACATCGTCATGCGCACCAATCTGGACGGTTTCTATAACGTCCTGCATCCGCTGACCATGCCCATGGTGCGGCGGCGCAAGGCCGGGCGCATCGTCTGCATCACCTCGGTATCCGGGCTGATCGGCAACCGCGGCCAGGTCAACTACAGCGCCTCCAAGGCCGGCATCATCGGCGCGGCCAAGGCCTTGGCGATCGAGCTGGGCAAGCGCAAGATCACGGTCAACTGCGTGGCACCTGGGCTGATCGATACCGAGATACTGGATGCCGATGTGCCGATCGAAGAAATCCTCAAGATGGTCCCGGCCGCTCGCATGGGCACCCCAGAAGAAGTGGCCGGTGCGGTGAATTTTCTGATGTCCGAGGAGGCGGCCTATATCACCCGCCAGGTCCTCGCGGTGAACGGTGGGTTGTGCTGATGAACGGATGCAAACGGGTTGTAGTCACCGGCATGGCCGGCGTGACCTCGCTGGGCAGCGACTGGCCGACCATCGAGGCGGCCTTCAAGGCCGGGCGCAGCGGTATCCGCTATATGCACGAGTGGGACAGGTTCAGCGAGCTGAACACCCGCCTCGGCGGCCCGGTGGATGACTTTGTGCAACCCAAGCACTGGAACCGCAAGCAGACCCGCAGTATGGGCCGCGTCTCCAAGCTGGTGGTGTACGCCGCCGAACGCGCACTGGAGCATGCCGGCCTGCTCGGTGACGAGTCGATCAAGGACGGCCGTATGGGCGTGGCCTGCGGCTCATCCACCGGCAGCACCGACGAGATCAAGGCCTTCGGCAATATGCTGCTCAACTCGGTGGCCGACGGCCTCAACGCCAACTCCTATATCCGCATGATGCCGCACACCACGGCGGCCAATATCAGCATCTTCTTCGGCCTCAAGGGCCGCCTGATCCCCACCTCCAGCGCCTGCACCAGTGGCAGCCAGGGCATCGGCTACGCCTACGAGGCGATCAAGTTCGGCCGCCTGCCAATGATGCTCGCCGGCGGTGCCGAGGAGCTGTGCCCCACCGAAGCCATGGTCTTCGACGCACTCTATGCCACCAGCCTGAAGAACGACGCCCCGCACAGCTCGCCGCGCCCCTACGACAGCGGCCGCGATGGCCTGGTGATCGGCGAAGGGGCCGGCATCCTGGTGCTGGAAGAGCTGGAACACGCCCTGGCCCGTGGCGCGACCATCCATGCCGAAATCGTCGGCTTTGGCTGCAACTCAGACGGCCAGCACGCCACCAAACCGGTGCAGGCGACCATGCGCGGCGCGATGGAGCTGGCACTGCAGGATGCCGGTTTAGCGCCCTCCGCCATCGGCTACGTCAACGGCCACGGCACCGCCACCGACCAGGGCGATGTCGCCGAAACCCAGGCCACTCAGGAGCTGTTCGGCAGCCAGATGCCGATCAGCTCGCAGAAGAGCTACTTCGGCCACACCCTCGGGGCTTGCGGCGCTCTGGAGTCCTGGTTCAGCATCGAAATGATGAACGCGGACAGCTATGTACCGACCCTGAACCTGGACACTATCGACCCGGCCTGCGGCGAGCTGGACTACCTGCGCGGCGAGTTCCGCCAGATGAGCCACCAGTACGTGATGAACAACAACTTCGCCTTTGGCGGGGTGAATACCTCGCTGATCTTCAAGCGCTGGGCTTGAACGCGAGCTGGATTACACTGATTTTTTGCGCAACACCCTGACCAGAAACTCACAAGAAAGGAGTCACCCGATGAAAGCCAAGAACTGGATCCTTGCTGCAGCCTGCATCAGCCTGTTCCCGGCCGTTAGCCAGGCCCGCGACACCACCCACTTTCTGCCGTTCGACGTGGTTGTGCAGGAAGCCCTGAATGCCGGCCGCCTGGATGGCAGCGTGAAGTTCTACCTGGCCGGCAACAAACCGGCCGGCGCGGTCAGCGTGGTCAAATCCGGTGTCACCACCAGCCAGAAGACCAACGCCTTCAACAAGAGCGACGAAGGTGCCTGCAGCTGGGCGCTGCAATCGGCCTTGATCCGCCTGCAGAACGCGGCCAAGGCTGCCGGGGCCAACGCCGTGGTCGACCTGGCCAGCAACTACAAGAACGTCGAGTACAAGGACAGCCAGAAGTACGAATGCCACGCCGGCGCGATCATGGCGGGCGTAGCGCTCAAGGGTAACCTGGCCAATGTCAAATAAGCCGGCGCTGCTCGGCCTGCTCGCTGGGCTGACCCTGTTCACCAGCCTGCCCGCGCTGGCCGAAGTGGATGGCCAGCCGCTGTATCGCCAGCACTGCGCCAAATGCCACGCCGCAGACGGCCGCGCCAACACTATGCGCGGCTGGCTGTACTTTGCCCAGAACCTGAGCAAGGCCAAGTGGCAGGACAGCAACAGCGACAGCGATATCCTCGACGCCATTGCCAAGGGCCCCGGGGCCATGCCCGGCTACGCCGACAAGCTCAGCGAAACCGAACAGCTGGCGCTGGTAAGGGCCGTGCGCGATTTGCGTAAGCCCTGAGAACCTGCCCAGACAAAACCAAGGCCGCATTAGCGGCCTTGGTTTTATGTATCCCTGTGTAGGAGCGGCCCATGGCCGCGAAAGCGCTATCGCGGGCATGGCCCGCTCCTACAGGTTGGGCGACTAGATGTGATACTGCGCCGACAATTCATGCACCGCTTCGAAAAACGCGCCGGCGTGGGCCGGGTCGACTTCCGGGGTGATGCCGTGGCCGAGGTTGAACACCTGGCCGCTGCCATGCCCATAGGCAGCGAGGATGCGCCCCACTTCCGCGCGGATCGCCGCCGGGTTGGCGTATAGCACGCTCGGGTCCATATTGCCCTGCAACGCCACCTTGTTACCGACGCGGGCGCGGGCGCTGCCGATATCGCAGGTCCAGTCCAGGCCCAGGGCTTCGGCACCGGTCTCGGCCATCGACTCCAGCCACAGGCCACCGCCCTTGGTGAACAGGATTACCGGTACGCGACGACCGTCGTGTTCGCGGATCAGGCCGTCGATGATCTTCTGCATATAGGCCAGGGAGAACTCCTGATAGGCCACCGCCGACAGCGAACCGCCCCAGGAGTCGAAAATCTGCACCGCCTGTGCGCCGGCCTTGATCTGCCCATTGAGGTAGGCGGTGACCGACTGCGCCAGCTTGTCGAGCAGCGCATGCATGGCCTGCGGATTGTCGTAGAGCATGGCCTTGGATTTGCGGAAGTCCTTCGACGAGCCGCCTTCGACCATATAGGTGGCCAGGGTCCAGGGGCTGCCGGAGAAGCCGATCAGCGGCACGCGGCCGTTCAGCTCGCGGCGGATGGTGCGCACCGCGTCCATCACATAGCCCAGGTCCTGCTCCGGATCGGGGATCGGCAGGGCCTCGATATCGGCCATGCTGCTGATGACTTTCTTGAAGCGCGGACCTTCGCCGGTTTCAAAATACAGACCCTGGCCCATGGCATCGGGGATGGTCAGGATGTCGGAGAACAGAATCGCCGCGTCCAGCTGCGGGTAACGGTCCAGCGGCTGAATGGTGACCTCGCAGGCCAGTTCCGGGTTCTTCATCAGGTTGACGAAGTTGCCGGCCTTGGCGCGGGTGGCGCGGTATTCCGGCAGGTAACGACCGGCCTGGCGCATCATCCACACCGGGGTGACGTCGACAGGTTGCTTGAGCAGAGCACGAAGGAAGCGGTCGTTCTTCAGGGCGGTCATGGCAGTTCCCGAGAAAATTAATCGGTCAAAAAGTGCGGGCATTTTCGCAGAGCGCAAAACAAAAGGCACGGCGAGTGCCGTGCCTTTTGTCTATAGGGTCAATTTGTCGCGGGCATAGGATGGGGCGGGCCGCGTAGGTTAGCCAAAGGCGTTACCCATCAAAACCATGATGGGTAGCCATCCTACACAGGGCTCAATCAGACCTGCAGGTAGTCGAGGATACCTTCAGCGGCGTTCCGCCCCT
>JBFJZW010000263.1:0-6849 GCA_041621875.1 Pseudomonas sp.
CTTCGATCTGGCAGAGCAGGCTGGATGCTGCGTTCATGGAGAACCTCGCGTGTTGTTCTGTGGTTCGCGGAGGACCTGACGGCCTCCGGGCTTGAGGCAATACTAAACACTTGTTCAGCAACTCGACAAGCTATCGAACAACTGTTCAATTAAATGATTAAGTGATTGATATATATGGATTTAATTAGGGATCAGCAGGAGTCTGTTACAAGTTCGAACAAGGCCTTACAGACCTAGGGTGCGCCGTGCGCACCAGGGCTCGCGGTCTCGGGCGGTGCGCACGGCACCCTGGCCATCCCACACTTAGCGGTCATGGCCGAACGCAACAGGCTATTGGGACACAGCCTACGAAAAGGCCCGCACTGCGGCGGGCCTGGTGGGTTGCGGGGCGATCAGCCGGCGCTGGGCAGCGGTCGGGCGACGCTCGGCACACCCTCGGCGGCCTCGTCGGCGTCATCGGCCAGGGGCAGGATCTTGATGCAGAAGATGCCGTAGAGCAGCGCGATGATCGGGTTGATCCAGTTGAAGAAGGCGAACGGCGCATAGGCCAGGGTGGCTACGCCCAGGGTCGCGGCCATATACACCGCGCAGGCGTTCCAGGGGATCAGCGCCGAGGTCACGGTGCCGGCGTCCTCGATGGTGCGCGACAGGTTGACCGCGGCCAGGCGACGACGACGGTATTCCTCTTTCCACATCTGCCCCGGCAGCACCAGGGACAGGTACTGGTCGCCGGTCAGCAGGTTGACGCTGAGGCTGGTGGCCAGCGTGGCCCCGATCAGCGCGCCGACCGAGTGCACGCTGCGCACGATCAGGCCGAGGAGGAAACGGATAAAGCCGATGCGCTCGAGCACCGCGGTCATCATCATCGAGCAGAACACCAGGAAGGCCATAAACACCATGCCGGCCATGCCACCGCGGCTGAGCAGGCTGTCCACCACCTCGTTGCCGCTGTCGATGGAGAAGCCGGTGGCCATCACCGTCCACAGCGCCTTGACCACCATCAGCAGGCCGCTCTGCCCGCTGTCGGCCATAAAGCGCTCGATCGCCGCGCCCTGGAACAGCACGGCGAACAGGCAGGCCAGGGCCGCGCTGAACATGATCGCCGGGAAGGCCGGCACCTTGCGCACCGACAGCCCCAGCAGCACCAGCATGGGCAGCAGGTTGTACCAGGCGATATGGAAGGACTCGCGCAACTGGGCCTGCAACTCGGGCACGTTGGACACCGCGTCGCCGCGCACCTCGGCATTCAGGGCGAGAAAGGTAAACAGGCACAGGGCGATCAGCAGGCTTGGCACCGAGACCCAGGCCATATGGCGGATATGGGCGAACAGGTCGACGCCGACCACGGCCGGAGCCAGGTTGGTGGTTTCCGACAGCGGCGACATCTTGTCGCCGAAGTAGGCACCGGCCACCACCGCACCGGCGGTGATCTCCGGCGACAGACCGAAGCCATAGGCGGTGCCCATCAGGCCGACGCCGATGGTGGCCACTGTGGTCCAGGACGAGCCGATGCAGATCGACACGATGGCGCAGATCAGGCATGCCAGCGGATAGAAGAAACCCGGCGAGAGCAGGCTCAGCCCGGCATAGAGCAGGGTCGGCACGGTACCGGCGAGGATAAAGGCACCGATCAGCACGCCGATGGCGAGAAAGATAAAGATCGAGCCGATGGTCTTGGCGTTGGTGGCGATGATCTCGCTTTCCAGCTCGGCCCAGCCGATGCCGTTCTTCATCCCGATCAGCGCGGCGAAGCAGCCGACCATGATCAACGCCAGTTGCAGCGGCCCCGACATGGGGTCGTCGAACAGGCTCAGCGAGCCGGCGATCAAGGCCAGCAGCACTGCACCGACCAACAGCGCATCGAGCGCCGAGAGGTTGCGGAGTTTCATTGTTTTTATCTCCCAGTAACCGAAGGTTGGCCGGACTCGAACGACCGACCTCGACTCGATTATTGGCAGGCGATGTAAGCTGGCGTTGTACGCGAGGAAAGAAGATGTAAGAAGTGGTAACGCCGCTGTTACAAGTCCTTCAGGCCCCGCGAGGCCTGGCTGACGGCATGCGCGGTGGCGCTCAGGCACTCGCTCAGCGCCTGCCGTTGCCCGGCGCACTGGGCCAGCTCGCCGGCTTCGGCGAGGGCCTCCAGGCGTTGCAGCTGCCTGGCCAGGGCCACCCCGCCGAGGGATTCGCTGGCGCTGGCCAGGCGATGGGCCAGCGCGCCGATGGCCTGAGCATTTTTCTCGTCCAGGGCCTCGAGCAAGGCCGCCCCCTGCTGGTCCAGACTGCAGCGCAACAGCTCCAGCAGCTCGGCCAGCTTGGTTGTGCCGAGCATCTGCCCATGCGCCTGCAGCACCCGCCCATCCAGCAGCGCCGCCGCGTCCTCGCGGGGCACCGCCAGGGGGATGCCGTCCAGCGCCTGGTACAGCTCGGCCAGGCGTATGGGCTTGCCGATCACCCCCTGCATGCCGGCCTCCAGATAGCGCTGCACCTTGCTCGCCTGCAGGCTGGCGGTAAAGGCGAAGATCGGCGTGGTGCGGTTCAAGCCGGCGTCATCGCCGCGAATCCGCCGACACAGCTCGACACCGCTATAACCGGGCAGGTGGACATCCAGCAGGATCAGGTCGTAGCGCCGCTGGCGGCACAGGCGCAGGGCCGGCTCGGCGTCTTCCGCCAGGCTCACCCGATGGCCATCGCGCTGCAGCAGACCCTCGGCCACCTGGCGGTTCAGCTCGACATCCTCCACCACCAGCACCTCCAGGCTCGCCGCCGCCCGGCGCGGCAACGCCCGGCGCGGCTGGGCGTCGCTGGCCAGCGGCAAGCAGAGGTCGAACCAGAAACAGCTGCCCTCGCCCTCGCGGCTGCGCAGTTCGATCTGCCCGCCCATGGCCTGCACCAGACGCTTGCAGATGGCCAGGCCGAGGCCCGCACCGCCATAGCGGCGGGCCACCTGCTCGTCGGCCTGGACGAAACGCTCGAAGATCTTCTCCTGCACCGCCTCGGCGATGCCGATGCCGTCGTCCTGCACCTGGATGCGCAGGCGCTGGCGGCCCGGCTCGCCGGCCAGCAACTGCACGCGCAGCGTCACCGTGCCGCCCTCGGTGAACTTGATGGCGTTGGCCAGCAGGTTGGTCAGCACCTGGCGCAGAAACTGCTCGCAGCCCAGCAGGCGGGCCGCCACCCCGGGGTCCAGCTGCACCTGCAGACGGGTGCCATTGGCCTGGGCGCGGGGTTCGAGCAGGGTGACCACTTCATCCAGCAGCTCGCCCATGGCGAACGCCACCGGTTCGGCCTGGGCCTCGCCCTCCTCCAGCTTGGCGAAGTCGAGCAGATCGTTGAGGATCGCCAGCAGACCCTCGCCGGCCTTGTGCAGGGCGCGCAGGCGCAGGCGGTCGCGCTCGGCCGGCAAGGCGTCGCGGAGCAATTCGGCCATGCCGAGAATGCCATTGAGCGGGGTGCGCAGCTCGTGACTCATGGTGGCGAGGAAGCGCGACTTGGCGCGGTTGGCCGCCTCGGCCTGCTCCTTGGCCTGGTGCAGGCTGGCGGTGCGCCGCTCGACCATCAGCTGCAGCTCGTCCTGCTTGCCCACCAGGGCCTGGCGATCCGCCTCGCGGCGACGCATATCGGCGACTATGGCCTGACGCATCTCGTCCAGGGCATGGGCCACCGCATCGATCTCGTCCTCGCGCTCGCCCTTGTCCAGTTGCAGCGGCTGTTCCCAGCCGCCCTCGGCCAGCCGCCGGGAAAACTCGGCCATGGCCAGCAGGTGGCGGGTGACCAGGCGGTGGAACAGCCACGACAGGGTAATCGCCAGGCCGCAGATAAACAGGCCCATCCACAGCAGGTTGGCCAGGCCGCTGGCATACAGGCGGCGGTGGATGGCGGCGATATCCACCGCCACCTCGAGGCTGCCGAGGTCACGGCGCTGGCCATCGGCGAGGCGATAGGCCAGCTCGAAACGCTGGCTGCGCACCCGCTCGGCGCTTGGCGCGCGGCCCTGGTGCAGGTCGAAATCGCTGCTGCGCAGGTGCACCCAGGCGATATCCGGAAAGTCCACCAGGCCGCGCAGCTGCACCTCCAGCTGCTCCTGGTTGAGGTCCCACAGGCTGCGCTCGAGGCTGGCCAGGTAGCCGCTGCGGATCAGCTCCAGGCGCGAGTCGATGCCCTGCATCTCGCGGCGGTACTCGAAGTACAGTTGCAGGCTGCTGGCCAGCAGGGTGAAGCACAGGCTGAACAGCAGGATAAAGCCCAGCAGACGGCGCGACAGGCCGGTCGCCGCCAGCTCGGGCCAGGGCTTCACGGGGCCGTCCCCGGCTGCTGGGCGGCGCGGTAGGCCGCGGCGCTTTGCGCCAGCCACTGCTCGGCCACGCCGCTGTCCAGCAGGCGCTGCAACTCGGCATCCACCTCGGCGAGACGGGCCGCCAGGGGCGAACGCCTGGAGATGGCGAAATGCAGGTGATCCACCGCCAGGGTCAGCGGCAGCATGGCGATCTGCTCGGCCCCCGGCAGGAACTCGATCAGCAGCTGACCGGTGCGCCGTTCGTGGGCGATAAAGTCGATGCGGCCGCGGATCAGCTTGCCGAAGTTCTGCTGGCTGCTGGCCACCCGCTCGATATTGCCGGCGCGGGCCACCAGCTGGTCGAAGGCCTTGCCATAGCTCTCGCCGAACAGCAGGCCGCCGCGGTATTGCGTCAGGTCCTCCAGGCCGCGCACCTGCAGGGGCCGGCTGCGGTTGTAGAACAGCACTACCTCCTCGCGCAGCAAGGGCACCCGACTGAACAGCAGGTCGCGCTCGCGGGCCCCGGTACGGTAGGCGATCACCAGGTCGACGCGGCCCTCGGCGGCATCGCTCAGGCAGCGTTGCCAGTTGCCCAGCTCGACTATCTGCAACTGCAGGCCGAGCTTGCCGAGCACCTCGCGCACCGCCCGCGGGGCCAGGCCCTGCACCTTGCCGGCGCTGTCGCTCCAGGAAATCGGCGGGTACACCGGGTAATCGCAATAGCGCACCGTCGCCGCCTCGCCACGGGCCAGGCCGCTCAACAGCGCCAGGCCGCAGGCCAGCAGCCAGGGCTTCATGCGCGGCTACTCAGCGCAGCGCTGAACAGGTAACCGGTGCCATGGATGGTGATGATCAGTTGCGGATCGGCGGGGTCGTCGCCCAGCTTGCGCCGCAGGCGGCCCACCAGCACGTCGATGGAACGGTCGTTGGGCAGCCATTCGCGGTTGCGGATCTGGTCCATCAACTGATCGCGGCTGAGGGTATGCCCGGCATTGCGCAGAAACACGCTGAGCAGCTGGAATTCGCCATGGGTCAGCAGGCTCTCGCGGCCATCGCTGGCCAGCAGGCGGCGGCGGTCCAGGTCCAGCGCCCAACCGGCAAAGCGCTTGAGCTGCTGCTCCTCGGCGGGCTGGGCCTGCTGGGCATGGCGCACCCGACGGATCAGGTTCTTCGCCCGGGACATCAGCTCGCGGGGGTTGAAGGGCTTGGCCAGGTAGTCGTCGGCCCCGCACTCCAGGCCGACGATACGGTCGATCTCGTCGTCGCGGCCGGTGATCAGGATGATGCCGACCTCCGAGCGCACGCGCAGCTCGCGGGTCAGGGTCAGACCGTCCTTGCCGGGCAGGCGGATATCCAGCATCAGCAGATCCACCGGCTGCTGCAGCAGGTGGGCCTCGGCCTGTTCGGCGGTCTCGGCGCAGTGCACCACATAGCCGTCGCGCTGCAGATAGGAGGCGAGCAGCTCGCGAATCACCGGATCGTCATCGACGATCAGCACACGGGGTGTTGCCGTCATTACCTTGCTCCTGCCGCGCCACAGGGGGCACAGCCGTTCTTGTAGTTATGGGTGCAGCAATCAGTCAGGGGCCACTCTAGCCATTGCTGAACAGATGATCAACAGCCGCCGGGCTCCCGCATAAAGCGCCGATAACCGCCGGCCAGCAGGCCATCGACCCAGGCCTCGCAGATCTGCACGCCCTGCGCCGGGCTGAAGGTGCTGGGGTTGAGCCCGGACTCCAGCCACAGGCCGTCGAGCAGCGCGCTCAGGCCGATGGCCGCCAGGTCCGCATCGACGGCGGCCCAGCCCTGTTCGGTGGCCAGCAGCTCAAGGGTCTGCGCCAGCATGCGGCGATATTCGCCATAGGAGTGTTCATGGGCCAGGTTGATCGCCTCGGCGGTCTTCACCGCGCCCCAGAAGGCCAGCCAGGTTTCCAGCAACTGCGGATCGAGCAGTTCGGCCGAGAAGGAGGCCTGGAAGAACGCCGAGAGCTGATCCCGCGCCGCCGGCCCGGCCTCGGCGAGCGCCCCTTGCAACAGCCCCATCACCCGCCCGGTGACGGTCAGGTAGGCCTCGGCCACCAGCTCGTCCTTGCCGCCGTAGTGGTGGTTGATCAGGCCCACCGAGACCCCGGCCTCGGCGCAGATCTTGCGGATCGAGGAGCCCTGAAAGCCGTGCAGCTTCAGGCATTTGAGGGTCGCCTCGACCAGATGCGCCTTGCGCAATTCCGGCTCCAGGCGGGCAAAACGTATTTCGTGGGCCATGCCGACTTCCCCTGTTGTCATAGGCACAGCCCGGCTCGCCGCCGGGCTGTGCTGAACGACTGTACAGGATCGTCGGCGAGGCGTCAGCGTCCCTCGGCGAGCGCCGGTGCCGCGAGCTGCTGCGCCGCCTTACCGTGGATCAGCCACTCGCCGATGGCCAGTGCCAGGCCGACCCCGGCGAGGATCTTGCCGGCATAGTTCCAGTCCATCGGCTCACCGGGCGTGACCACGAACAGCACGATGCCGGCCAGCACATGCACCCCCACCACGCCCGCCCACAGGCAGGCCCAGGTCGTGCCCAGCGGCATGCGGAA
>JBFJZW010000264.1:0-6844 GCA_041621875.1 Pseudomonas sp.
GCCAAGTACTTCACCCTGCGCCGCCTCGGTATCCCCAGCGACAAGCTGCGTATCACCTACGTCAAGGCGCTCAACTACAACCAGGCGCACATGGTGCTGACCTACTACGCCAGCCCCAGCGCCGAACCCCTGGTACTCGACAATCTGATCAACCAGATCAAGCCGGCCTCGCAGCGCAAAGACCTGCTGCCGGTCTATGCCTTCAATGCCGAGGGGCTGTATCTGCCCGGCTCCAGCAGCAGAAAGAGCGACACCAAGAAGCTCTCGCGCTGGCAAGACATCCTGAAAAAAATGCGCACGGAGGGCTTCGCCATAGGCGAAGGCTAGGAGGAACACATGTCTCTACTCAAGCAGCTATTTCTCGCCATCTGCCTGTTTCTGGTGGTGGCCTTTACCGGCAGCTTTATCGCCGGGGTGGAGAGCTCGCGGGAGCAGCTGATCAGCCAACTGCGCTCCCATGCCCAGGACGCCGCCACCGCCCTGGGCCTGTCGATGACGCCCCATGTCGACGACCCGGCGATGATCGAGCTGATGGTCAGTTCGATCTTCGACAGCGGCTACTTCGCCAACATCCGCGTGGTGCGCATTCCCGATGAGCAGGTGGTGGTCGAACGCAGCAGCGATAACACCGTGGACACCGTGCCCGGCTGGTTCAGCGCGCTGGTCAATCTGCAACCCCAGGGCGGCGACGCCCTGATCATGCGCGGCTGGGAGCAGGCCGCCCGGGTCGAAGTCCTCAGTCATCCGCAGTTCGCCCTGGCCAAACTCTGGGACAGTGCCATCGGCAGCCTGCTCTGGTTGCTGCTGTGCGGCCTGGTCAGCGCCATTCTCGGCGGCTGGCTGCTGCGCACCCAGCTGCGGCCGCTGGACAACATGGTGCAACAGGCCCAGGCGATTACCCGCCGTGAGTTTATGACCCTGCCCAAGGTGCCGCGCACCCCGGAACTCAAACGGGTGGTCACCGCCATGAACCAGATGGTGGAAAAGCTCAAGACCCTGTTCGCCGAGGAAGCCGCGCGCAGCGAAAAACTGCGCGAGGAAGCCTACCAGGACAGCATCACCGGCCTGGCCAACCGCCGCCTGTTCGACATCCGCCTGGCCAACCAGCTGGTGGTTTCCGAACAGCACGCCGAAGGCTATCTGCTGCTGCTGCGGGTCAACGACCTGGGCGGCCTCAACCAGCGCCTGGGCGGCCAGCGCACCGATGCCCTGATCGCGGCCATCGGCGAACTGCTCAAACGCCTGCTGGGCCAGGCCACCCGCGCCGACTGGCTAGCCTCGCGCAGCCGCGGCGGTGAATTCAGCCTGCTCGCCCCCGGCATTGGCAGCGAGGAGGCCGACCTGCTCGCCGACGAACTGTACAGCGGCCTGGAAAGCCTGCGCCAGACTGGCGCAAGCGACTGTACCCCGGTGGCCCATATGGGCATCGCCGCCTTTCGCCCTGGCGAGCAGGCCAGCCAGGTGATAGGCCGTGCCGACCAGGCCCTGGCCCAGGCGCAGAACGACCCGAGTCGCAACTGGATACGCCTGGACGACTACAACGCCCAGCCCAGCCAGGGCCTGCATGAATGGCGTACCTGGATCGACGACGCCCTGCGCCAGGGCAAGCTGCAACTGTATTTCCAGGCGGTGACCCGGTGCGCCGAGCGCAGCCAGGTGCTGCACCACAAGGTCCTCGCCCGCCTGCTCGATCCACAGGGCGAGGCCATCGCCGCCGGGCGCTTTCTGCCCTGGATCGAACGCCTAGGCTGGACCGCACGTTTCGACCTGGCGATGCTCGAACACAGCCTGGCGCACCTGGCCCAGCACCCGCAGCCACTGGCGCTGAGCCTGTCGGCGGCGACACTGCGCGAACCGAACAGCCTCAAGCGTCTGCTGGAAATACTCAGACAGCACCCGCAGCAGGCCCCCCTGCTGACCCTCGAAGTGGACGAGCGCCACCTGCCGCCGGCGACCGAGCTGGAAAGCCTCAGCCAGGCCATTCGCGAGGCCGGCTTCAGCCTGGGCCTGCAGCACTTCGGCGGGCGCTTCAGCCTGATCGGTAACCTGACCCACCTGGGCCTGGCATACCTGAAGATCGATGGCACCTATATCCGCGCCATCGATCAGGAAAGCGACAAGCGCATGTTTATCGAGGCGATATTCCGCGCCACCAACAGCATCGATCTACCCTTGATCGCCGAGATGGTGGAAACCGAGGGCGAGCTCGCGGTGCTCAAGGAGCTGGGCTTGTACGGGGCCATGGGTCGCCTGCTGGGGGCACCGATGCCGTGGCAGGATTAATAAGAGTCGTAGCCCGGATTACATCCGGCTACACGGGCACTCGCGATCAGGCGTAGGGCGGATGACGCTTTACCCATCCACCAACAGCGATCTTATGGTGGATGAAAAGAGCGTCATCCACAGTCTAAGCATAGGAACGGGTCATGGCCGCGATAGCGACTTCGCGGGCATGGCCCGCTCCTACAACCTGCAAGCACAATCACCGAGAGTAAGCAGGCTCAGCTGGCAAACAGATAGCCTTCCACATCCATGCCCGCATCACGCATCTGCGCCAGCTTGTACCTCAGGGTGCGCGGGCTGATACCCAAGCGCTCGGCGGCTTCCTTGCGCCGGCCACGCTCGGCCCGCAGGGTGTCGATGATCATCTGGAACTCATGCCGACGCAGGTCGTCGCCCAGGGCACCGGCTTCGGCAGACGGCATCTCCACAGCGGCCGCGCTGGGCACCACCGCCAACATCGGCTGCTGTGGCAGCGACGACAGTGCCGCGCCGATGGGAGCCGACAGGCACAGGTCCTGGGGCTGGATCAAACCACCCTGCTGCAGGATCAACGCGCGCTGAATGGCATTGTCCAGCTCGCGCACGTTGCCCGGCCAGGCATGGCTGACCAGGCTTTGCTGCGCCTGGGCCGACAGGCGGATGGGCGAGTGATTCATCTTCTTCACGTACTTGGCCAGCAGCCGTTCAGCCAGCGGCACTATATCCGCCGGGCGCTCGCGCAAAGGCCGCCAGGCCAGGGGAAATACCGACAGGCGATAGTAGAGGTCCTCGCGAAAGCGCCCCGCCGCCACTTCGCCGGCCAGGTCGCGGTTGCTGGTGGCCAGCACGCGAATATCCAGGGTAATCGGCTTGCGCGCGCCGACCCGCTCCACCTCGCGCTCCTGTAACACCCGCAGCAGCTTGGCCTGCAAACCCAGGGGCATTTCGGAAATCTCATCAAGCAGGATGGTGCCGCCCTCGGCCATTTCGAACTTGCCCGGCGCACTGGCGATGGCACCGGTAAAGGCACCTTTTTCATGACCGAAAAGCGTGGCCTCGAGCATATTGTCGGGAATCGCCGCACAGTTGATCGCGATAAAGGGCTTGCTGGCCCGCGGCGACTGCTGGTGCAGGTAGCGCGCCAGCACTTCCTTGCCGGTACCGGACTCGCCGCTGATCAATACCGTGGAGTCGCTCTGCGCCACCCGCTTGGCCAGCTCGAGCAATTGCACGCTGGCCGGCTCAACCGCCACCGGGCCATCCTGCTCCGCCGCGCCCAGGCGACCCAGCGCATGCCGATCGACCAGCGTCAGCAGGGCTTTGGGCTCGAACGGCTTGACCAGATAATCCGCCGCGCCCTGGCGCATCGCATCCACCGCCCGCTCCACCGCGCCATAGGCGGTCATCAACAGCACCGGTAATTGCGGTTGGCGCTGGCGAATCTGCGCCAGTAACTGATGGCCATCCATGCCCGGCATATTCACGTCGCTGACCACCAGGCCGAAGGGCTCTTCGGCAATCGCCAGCAGGGCCGCTTCGGCACAATCCACCGCGCGGAAGGCATGCCCGCCCAGCGACAGGGTATCGGCCAGCGCCTCGCGCAAGGCGCGGTCGTCTTCGACCAGCAGAACTTTGGCAGCCATGGCTGTTTACTCCTGAATCAAGGGGTGCGTCGCGCCAAGCAGCGGCAACGTCAGAATGGCGCAGGTACCGCGTCCCGGACGCGAGCGCAACTGCACATCGCCCTGGTGCGCCCGCGCCACGGCCTTGACCACCGCCAGGCCGAGCCCGGTACCCGTGGTCTTGGTGGTAAAGAAGGGTTCGCCGAGGCGCGCCAGGGTGGCGCGATCGATACCCGGTCCATCGTCGCTGATGCACAGGCGCAGGGCTTGCCCGCGGCTGTACAGGTGCACCTTGAGCCGCGCCTCGCGGCCAGCGGCCTGGATGGCATTTTCAATCAGATTGAGCAGGCTGCCGACCAGGGTGTCGCGGTTGCACAGCAGCTCGCCTTCGCGGCTATCGCACTGCCAGCGCATCTGCATGCCCTGCACATGGGGTTCGGCGGCGGTGCGCAGCGCCTCGAACAGCGCCCCGGGGGCGAGGCGATCCGGCAGGGGCAACTCGCCCTTGGCGAAGATCAGCATGTCGCGCACCTGATGCTCAAGCTCGTGCAGACGCTCTTTCAGGCGGCCGGCAAAACGTTGTTGCTGTTCGACCGGCAATACCTGCTCGGTCAAATGGCTGGCATAGAGCAGCGCCGCCGACAGCGGGGTACGGATCTGGTGGGCCAGGGAGGCGACCATGCGCCCCAGGGCGGACAGGCGTTCATGGCGGGATAACTGGTCCTGCAGGCGACGGGTTTCGGTCAGGTCGGTCAGCAGCACCAGCTGCCCGGGCTCGGCGTGCAGCGAGCGGGTGGCAATGGACAAACGCCGCCCGTCCTTGAGGGAGATTTCATGGCCATCGTCTTCGCGCGGGGCAAAGTTGCGCGCGATCACCTGACGCCAGAGCATGCCCACCAGGGGTTGCCCGAGCAGGTTGCGCGCCACCGGATTGGCTTCCCGCACCACGCCCTGACCATCGATGACGATAACCCCGCCCGGCAGCAGATCCAGCAGGCTCTGCAGGCGATTAGCCAGGCGTTCCTTCTCGGCCAGTTCCTGCATGCGCTGGGCGCTGACCAAGGCCAGTTGCCCCTTCAGCTCGGTCACCCGGGCCTCGAGCATGCTGTAGGAAGAACTGAGCTGGGTCGACATCTGGTTGAACAGGGCGAAAGCCTGTTCAAGCCCCGCACGGCTGGCCTGCTCGACGGGTGCGGGAGCCGCTTCGGGGAGTTCGGAGGTTTTAGGGTGGGTGCTCATCATTCTCTCTCGCGCAGCGAGCCGTCATCAGACAGTCAGTTGCAAGAGAGTTAGCAATACCCGTGCCCAAAAAATAATCCTTACATTTCAATAAGTTGAAAAACAAAGCCGAAGGCGGCGTCAAACCTTCGGCTTTATCGGGGGAACGCGCGCCAAGTCACTGACTATTTCGCCGGCATGCCGGCCTCAATCGTCCTGGCCATCCTCGTCGCGGCGGCTCATGCCGTACTTGCGCATTTTCTCCACCAGGGTCGTGCGACGGATGCGCAGGCGTTCAGCGGCACGCGCCACCACACCACTGGCATCGTCCAGCGCCTGCTGGATCAGCCCCTGTTCCAAAGTGCCCAGGTAGTCCTTCAGGTCCAGCCCTTCTGGCGGCAACATGGCCGTCGAGTCGACACCCGGCAAGCCGGCCATCAGGGTGGCGCGCTCGTCCAGCTCGTCGCGCAGGCTGGCCACCATGCCCTCGTCCTCGTCATCGACGTGACGGAACTTCTTCGGCAACTCGCCCACCCCGATCACCCCATAGGGATGCATGATCGCCATGCGCTCGACCAGGTTCGCCAGCTCGCGCACGTTACCCGCCCAATCATGCTGACACAGCGACATGATGGCGGCGGAGTTGAAACGGATCGATCCGCGCTTCTCGAACTCCATGCGCGAGATCAGCTCGTTCATCAGCAGCGGGATATCCTCGATGCGCTCGCGCAGCGGAGCCATCTCGATCGGGAAGACATTCAGGCGGTAGTACAGGTCTTCACGGAAAGTGCCGTCCTCGATCATCTTCTCGAGGTTCTTGTGGGTGGCGGCAATGATGCGCACGTCGGCGCTCTGGGTCTTGTTGCTGCCCACCCGCTCGAAGGTGCGTTCCTGCAGCACTCGCAGCAATTTCACCTGCATGGGCAACGGCATATCGCCAATTTCATCAAGGAACAGGGTGCCGCCATTGGCCAGCTCGAAACGCCCGGCGCGACTGGTGATGGCCCCGGTAAAGGCTCCCTTCTCATGACCAAACAGCTCGCTCTCCAGCAACTCGGCCGGAATCGCGCCACAGTTGACCGGCACAAAAGGCGCTTCGCGACGCTTGGAGTGATAGTGCAGGTTACGCGCCACCACCTCCTTGCCGGTGCCAGACTCCCCCAGAATCAGCACACTGGCCTCGGTATCGGCGACCTGCTGCATCATCTGCCGCACCTGCTGAATGGCGCGACTGGTGCCGACCAGGCTGCGGAACAGGTTGGTCTCGCGCTGGCGGCCACGTTCACGGGCCTGGTCATACATTTCCCGGTAGACCTGGGCGCGGTGCAGGGAATCGAGCAGCTTGTTATAGCTCAGGGGCATGTCCAGGGTCGCCAGCACGCAGCGCCGCTGCTCCTCCGGCCATTCGGGTGCCACCTGCTCATTGAGCAACAGGGTCGGCAAAAATTCATCCCAGGCCGCCACCTGCTTGAGCATCTCCAGCACGCCGCCCTTAGCCTGCACCTCGCCCAACAGCACGCTCAAAACACTGCGGTTGGACTCAAGCCCGGCCACCGTTTCACGCCAGCTAGCGCTGTCACAGGCCAGGTAGTCTTCACCGAGAAAACTCAGGATCACCGTCAGGTCTCGACGCCGCTCATTGTTATCGTCAATCAGGAGAATCTTGGTTTCACGCCACATAATATTTATCGAATCCTGGAGTGAAAAAATGCGCTTGGTACCCTCAAGCCACCCAGCCAAGC
>JBFJZW010000265.1:0-6836 GCA_041621875.1 Pseudomonas sp.
CCTACAACTCCCCGCGCAACGCCTTGCCGAACAACCGGCTGTATTCGCTCGCACTGAAGGCAATCGGATTGGTCCCCGCCGAGGGGTCGACTTCGGCCATCTGCCCGACCTGTTCGATACGCTTGTCGTCGATGCCGATCTCGCTGAGGCTGTGGGGAATGCCGACCTCGTTGCGCAGGTGCAACACCCAGTCCAGCACCCCGACAAAACCGGGTTTGGCCAGGTTCAGGTAGCGCGCGAGGCGTTCCATCTGCGCCTCGATGCGGGCCTGATTGGCCACCAGCACGTAGGGCATCAGCACCGCGTTGAGCAGGCCGTGGTGAGCGTCGTACAACGCGCCGAGCGGATGAGCCAGGGCATGCATCGCCCCCAGGCCACGCTGGAAGGCGGTCGCGCCCATGCTCGAGGCCACCAGCATCTGCAGGCGCGCCTCGACATCGCTGCCGTGCGCCACCGCCCGCGGCAGGTAGCGCTGCACCAGGCGCATGCCTTCCAGGGCAATGCCTTCGGCCATGGGGTGGAACAGCGGCGAGCAGTAGGCCTCCAGGCTGTGCGACAAGGCATCCATACCGGTGGCGGCGGTGACCTTGGGCGGCAGACCGAGGCACAGCTCGGGGTCGAGGATGACCAGGGCCGGGAGCATTTTGGCGTGGAAGATGATGCGCTTGATATGCGCCACATCGTCGGTGATCACCGACGCGCGGCCGACTTCCGAACCGGTGCCGGCGGTGGTCGGCACCGCTACCACCGGAGCCATGCCGGCCACATTGACGCGGCCCGCGTTGTCGCCGATATCCTCGAAATCCCACAGCGGGCGTGTTTGCCCGACCATCAGGGCGATGGCCTTGCCGGCGTCCAGGGCCGAGCCGCCGCCGAAGGCGATCACCCCGTCATGCCCGCCGGCCTTGTATGCCGCCACCCCATCCATCACGTTGGGCCCGGTGGGGTTACCCTTGATCCCGTGGAACAGACCGGCCTTGAGGCCGTCGTCGCGGCACTGCAGCAGCGCGCGGTCGATCATCGGCAAGGTGGCCAGGCCGGGGTCGGTAACCAGCAGCGGTGCGCTCATGCCCAGTTGTCGACAGGCCTCGGGCAGCTCGCGAATACGGCCGGCACCGACACGCAGCGCAGTCGGGTAGTTCCAGTTCATGCGGTACTGATTGATATCCATGGCGGGCCTCATAACTGGGTCTTGAAGTGGAAGGATTTCGGCCGGGTCAGCTGCTCGTAACCGACCCTGGAGAGGGTGCAGCCACGCCCGGAGTTTTTCACCCCGGTCCAGGCCAGGGCCGGGTCCAGATAGTCGCAGCGGTTGAGAAACACCGTGCCAGCCTCGACCCGCTCGGCCAGGGCCATGGCCGCCTCGGCATCGCCACTGAAGATCGCCGCGGTCAGGCCGAACTCGCTGTCGTTCATCAGCGCCAGCGCCTCTTCATCGTCGCGCACCTTCTGGATGCCGACCACCGGGCCGAAGGATTCCTCGGTCATCACCCGCATGCCGTGGTGTACGTCGGTCAGCACCTGGGGGGCCAGATAAGGGCTGCCGGGCTTGTCCAGGGCGAAGTCGGCCGGCAGTAGATGGGCCGTGGCCCCCTGCTCGATCGCCTCGTGGATCTGGCCGCGCACGAAGTCCGCGGCATCGGCGCGTACCAATGGCCCCAGGGTGGTCTCGGGATCGTCCGAACGGCCCAGCCGGTATTGTTTGACCAGGGCCACCGCCTGTTCGACAAAGGCGTCGTACAGGTCTTCGTGCACATAGATGCGCTCGATACCGCAGCAGGACTGCCCGGAATTGAAGAAGGCACCGTCGATCGTGGTTTCCACCGCGTGGCCCAGATCGGCATCGGCCCGCACATAGGCCGGGTCCTTGCCGCCCAGTTCCAGGCCGCTGCTGATAAAGCGCCCCGCCGCTGCCCGCTCGACCATGGCCCCACCAGGAACCGAGCCGGTAAAGGCCACGTGGGCGATGGTCGGGGCACGAATCAATACCGCGGTCTCGGCATGGCTCAGGTGCAGGTACTGGAACACCCCTTCCGGCAAACCGGCCTTGGCAAACGCCTCGACCATGCGCTCGGCGCACAGCGGGGTTTGTGCCGAATGCTTGAGCAGCACCGCATTGCCGGCCAGCAGTGCCGGCATCACCGCGTTGACGGCGGTCAGATAGGGGTAATTCCAGGGTGCAATAACCAGGACCACGCCGAGCGGCTCGCGGCGGATAAAGCGGGTGAAGCCGGGCTTTTCCGGCAGCTGGATATCGGCCAGGGCGCTTTCGGCGATATCCGCCATATAGCCGGCGCGCTCGGCAAAGCCGCGAATCTCGCCGGCGGCATAGCGGATCGGCCGGCCCATCATCCAGCACAGCTCTTCGGCCAGCTGATCCTCCTTGGCGCAGAAGGCGGCGATGGCCCTGCGTCCGATGGCCACGCGCTCGGCCAGCGGGGTGTTCTTCCAGGCCTTCTGCGCCAGCTCGGCCTTGGCCAGGGCCGCCTGGATCTCGGGATTGGAGGCCAGATGACGCTCGACATAAACCGAACCGTCGATGGGGGAAATACATTGCAGCTTGTTCATAACAGGCTCCGTTGGTGGAGTCGCACTCCACGCGCTAGCTAGCGTGCCGCGCTCGGCCCCCTCGCCCCGCCGGGGAGAGGGTTGGAGTGAGGGGCGTGGTCAGATGATTTCAAAATAGCGATCCAGCTCCCAGTCGCTGACATGCCGACGGTACTCGCGCTCCTCCCATTCGCGACTGGCGGCAAAGTGCTCGACGAAGGCATCGCCGAACAACTCCCGCGCCGCCGTAGAGCCCTTCAGGCGCTGCGCCGCGTCCCACAGGGTGTGCGGCAGGGCCAGATGCTCCGGGTGTTTCTGCGCATAGGCATTGCCCACCACCGGATCGGTCGGCTCCCACTGCTGCATCACCCCGTACAGGCCGCTGCCCAGGGCCACCGAGAGGGCCAGATAAGGGTTGCCGTCGGCCGCACCGAGGCGATACTCCTGGCGCTGCGACTTGTCCGTACCGGGAATCACCCGCAACGCCGCAGTGCGATTTTCCACGCCCCAGGTGGCGTCGGTGGGGGCCCAGAAACCTGGGATCAAGCGCCGGTAGCTGTTCAGGGTCGGCGCGACCATGCACAGAAATTCCGGCATCAGCCGCTGCTGACCGGCGAGGAAATGGCGCTGGATCTTGCTCATGTTGTGCGCCTGGCTCGGGTCATGAAAGGCCGACTTGCCGCTGGCCAGGTCGCGCAGCGAGACATGGATATGCCCGCTCTGCCCCGGGTACTTGCCCGACCACTTGGCCATAAAGGTGGCCATCAGGCCGTTGCGCTGGGCCAGCACCTTCATAAAGGTCTTGAACAGCGCGCCCTTGTCGGCAGCGGCTTCGGCACGGTCATAGGCGATGGCCGCCTCCAGCACGCCGGGACCGGTTTCGGTGTGCAGCCCCTCGATGGGAAAGTCCATAGCTTCGGCCATGGCCAGGATCTCGTGGTACAGCTCGGCGTGCACCGAGTTGCGGATCATCGAATAACCGAACCAGTCCGGGGTAAACGGCTTGAGGTTGCGAAAGCCCTTCTCCCGGGCCGACTCCGGCGTCTCGTCGAACATAAAGAATTCATATTCGAGGGCGGCGAAGGCATCGAAGCCCATGGCCTTGCAGCGCTCCACCACACGGCGCAGGGTGGCGCGCGGGCAGACCTGCTCGGCGGCCTCAGCAAACTCGCAGATAAACAGCAGCATGCCGTTCTCGAACGGCAACTCCCGACAGGTGTGCGGCAACACCCGCACCGGCGCGTCCGGGTAGCCGGTGTGCCAACCGGTGTACTGCGCGTTGTCGTAGAGCTGATCCTTGACATCCCAGCCCAGCACCACGTCGCAGAAGGCGAAACCGCTGTCCAGGGCGGAGAAGAACTTGCTGCGGCTCAGGTACTTGCCGCGCATCACCCCGTCGTTATCGAACACCCCCACCTTGATATGGCTGAGCCCACGTTCCTCGACGATGCGCCTGGCATCCTCGCTGGTCTTTACATCCCGCGGATTGAGCATAAACACCCCTTCTTGTTGTTATGGCCGACCTCCGGTGTCAGGCCTCAGGCAACCTCGGCGTCCGCGGCGCGGGGCAGGCAGGCCCCTTTGCGCGCCGGGACGCAACAGCCCACGCCTGTTGCAACACTCGGTAAAAAGCCCATTGAGTGTGGTACAGGATTGCCGACTTGGCTGGGCGCTCAGGCAAAATTCTGCCGGCACGCCAGCGGCCTCAGACCTGGATATGCTCGGCCAGGTAATCGATCAGCTTGCGCACCTTGGGCAGCAGGCCCCGGCGCGAGGGGAAGACGGCATGGACGACGCCGCTGCGGGGTACCCAGTGCGGCAGGATGTCCACCAGCCGGCCCTGCTGCAGGTCCTGATCCACCACCATCAGCGGCAGTTGCACGATGCCGACGCCCTGCAGGGCCGCCAGGCGCAGCGCCGTCATGTCGTCGGTGATATAGCGCGGCATGTGGGGCACCTGGGCCGCAGCCCCCTCGGGGCCCTCCAGGCACCAGGCATGATCCCGCGGCGGCCCCCAGTCGAGGCTGGCCAGGCCGAGCAGATCGGCGGGGGTCAGTGGCAATCCGCAGCCGCGCATAAAGCCCGGGCTGGCCACCAGGCGTTGCGGGCTTTCGACCAGCGTGCGCATCACCAGCTCGCTGCTCTCCAGCGGCGGGAAGCGTACCCGCAAGGCCAGGTCGAGCCCCTCGCCCAGCACATCGACGCGCCTGTTGGTGGCTTCGAGCTGCACCTGAATACGCGGATGTTCGAGCATAAAACGCCCGAGCAGATCGCCGATGCGGTAGTGCAGCAAGGTGGTCGGGCAGCTCATCCGCACCGTGCCCTGGGGCTCGCCGCGGGTGCGCTCCACCACCTCACGGGCCGCCTCGGCCTCGACCAGCATGGCCACGCAGTGCTGGTAGTACTCCTGGCCGGTGGGCGTGACCGAGAAATGCCGCGTGGAGCGCTGCAACAGGCGTACCCCCAGGCGCGTTTCGAGTTGCGCGATACGCCGGCTGAGTTTCGACTTGGGCATATTCAGCGCCCGCCCCGCCGGGGCGAAACCGCCATGCTCGACTACTCTGGCGAAGTAGTAGAGATCATTGAGATCGTCCATCAGTGTTCTCCATATGGAACGCTGAGGCCAATTTACCCCCTCTACTGGCCTCCGCGTCACTGCTTTATGGTGTTTATCAGGGCGTTCAGGCGATACCGCCACAGGCCTCTACCGCGTCCCGTACGTCCGTAGCGCTGCCAGCTCGCCACATTGCGCCGGCGGCCAGGCGCTTACCCAGCCCCGCTCAGCGGGCGCACGGCACCTAAACCCAAGCAAGGAGATCCCCCATGACTACTGCCTACCATCGCCTCGACAAAGACCAGGCCGCCGTACTGCTGGTCGATCACCAGACCGGCCTGCTCTCGCTGGTGCGCGATATCGAGCCGGACAAGTTCAAGAACAATGTGCTGGCCCTGGCCGATCTGGCCCAGTACTTCAACCTGCCCACCATTCTCACCACCAGCTTCGAAAACGGCCCCAACGGCCCGCTGGTACCCGAGCTGAAAGCGCAGTTCCCCGACGCGCCCTATATCGCCCGGCCCGGGCAGATCAATGCCTGGGACAACGAGGAGTTCCTCGCCGCGGTCAAGGCCACCGGCAAGAAGCAGCTGATCATTGCCGGGGTGGTTACCGAGGTCTGCGTGGCCTTCCCGGCGCTGTCGGCCATCGAGGCTGGCTACGAGGTCTTCGTGGTCACCGACGCCTCCGGCACCTTCAACGAACTGACCCGTCACTCGGCCTGGAACCGCATGTCGGCCGCCGGCGCGCAACTGATGACCTGGTTCGGCGTGGCCTGCGAGCTGCATCGCGACTGGCGCAACGATATCGAAGGCCTGGGTGCGCTGTTCTCCAACCATATCCCGGACTACCGCAACCTGATCACCAGCTACAGCACCCTGACAGCGGGCAAGTGATGCGCTAACCGCGACAAATGTCGCAATGCCGTTCACTTGAGGTTGGTGAACGGCATGCTGTCCAACGCCGACGGGTAGTCAAAAAAACCAGCGCCAGGCTCGGCAGCCACGCAGCCTGTTGCCGCGCTCTAGGGCGACAAGCACCCGGAAAATGCCGCAACCCAGCCGGCACCCCGGGGATGGGACAGGCCCGAACACTCGGACACCTATTCGACAACGGCCGCGCCGCCTACGGCGCGATGAGCCACACCCGCAGCGGGTGTGGCAACAGCTCAGGGCCGTAGACAAACGACGACGCCCGCACCTTACGGCGCGGGCGTCTTGTTCCGCCGCTCCGGCATCTCGCCGTATCGACAACCCAACGGGCCGATCAATGGCCTGCTAGCCGCGATAGGGCGCGCCGGCCTTGGCCATCAGTGCGTTGTACTTCTTGAAGATGTCCACCACCTTGGCGCAGCGTGGGCTGGTCTTGGCGATTTCGTCCCAGAACTTCTGCGCCTCGGCTTCCACCGTGGCCCATTCCTCGGCCGGGATGGAGGTCAGTTGCAGCTTGCCGCCCTCCACCCGCAGTTGCGCCTCGCCGCCCCAGTACCAGTGCTGGCGGTAGTAGTTGGAGCTGTCCATGCACAGCTTGAACAGGGTCTTGAGGTGATCGGGCACCTCTGCCCATTTATCCGAGTTGGCGAAGTAGGAGCCGCACCAGGCCCCGGAGATGTTGTTGGTGAGGAAGTACTTGGTGACGTTGGCCCAGCCCACGGTGTAGTCCTCGGTGATGCCGGACCAGGCGATGCCGTCCAGTTCGCCGGTCTGGATCGCCACCTCGATGTCTTCCCAGGGCA
>JBFJZW010000266.1:0-6798 GCA_041621875.1 Pseudomonas sp.
CAGGTCAGTCGTAGCGATGTGCTGCGCGCGGTCAAGGAGTTCGCCCAGCATGATGAAGGGCGTTTGCTGGTTAACTGAGGTGTTTGAACTGTGCAGCCAGAAGCCGAGCCGGAGGATGATGGGATGAACGATCCTCTGACGCGAGCCACCGCTACGGCTCCGCCCGTGGTGGGCGAGGGTTGCACCCAGCGTTACGATCCGCAGGCCCTGGGCCCCGAGGATGGTACCGAGTTTGCCGAGGCCGCCGAGTTGTGGCGGCAGCTGCAGCGGGATAAACAGGCGGCCGACCGCGGCAAGCCGAAATAAGAACGGGGCACTCATGGAGTGCCCCGTTTGCATTGCGCGGGTTTAAATGCGGAAGCTGTCGACCAGCTGCTTGAGCCTGGAGGCCTGCTGTTCCAGGTCGCCACAGGCGCGCAGGGTGGCGTTGAGGTTCTCCACGCCCTCCTGGTTGAGGGTGTTGATCTCGGTGATGTCGACGTTGAGCGACTCGATCACCGAGGTCTGTTCTTCGGTGGCGGTGGCCACCGACTGGTTCATGCCGTCGATCTCGCCGATACGCGCGGTGACACTGCCCAGACGTTCGCCGGCCTGGTTGGCGATCACCACGCTCTCCTCGCTGTAGCGCTGGCTCTCGGTCATGGTGGTGACCGACTCGCGGGAGCCGACCTGCAGCTCTTCGATCATCTTCTCGATTTCCTGCGCCGACTCCTGGGTGCGGTGGGCCAGGTTGCGTACCTCGTCGGCGACCACGGCAAAGCCGCGGCCGGCTTCGCCCGCGCGGGCGGCTTCGATGGCGGCGGTGAGGGCGAGCAGGTTGGTCTGCTGGGAGATGCTTTTGATCACCTCGAGAATCTGCCCGATATTCACCGTCTTGCTGTTCAGGGTCTCGATATTGCTGCAGGAGGCGCTGATCTTGGCCGATAGCTCGTTCATCGCGACGATGGTTTTTTCCACCACCTGGCGGCCGTCTTCGGCCTGGCCGCGGGCATCCGAGGCCTGGGTTGAGGCGTCGGCGGCATTGCGCGCGATTTCCTGGGCGGCCGCGCCCAATTCATTGATCGCCGCGGCCACGCTGTTGGTGCGACTGGCCTGCTCGTCGGAGTTGATCATCGAGGAGTTGGAGGCGTTGACCACCAGCTTGGCCACTTCGTTGACCTGGCTGGTGGCCGAGGAGACTTCCCGAATCGAGCTGTGGATACGCTCGACGAAACGGTTGAAGGCGGTGGCCAGGTGGCCGAACTCGTCATTGGACTGGATATGCAGGCGTTTGGTCAGATCGCCTTCGCCCTGGGCGATGTCCTCCATGGCCTTGCCCATCACCAGCAAGGGCTGCATCAGCACCCGGATCAGCATGCTCAGCAGCAGGATGATCAACACCACGGCAATCAGGGTGGCGATGATCGCCGAGGCACGGAATTCGCTGAGCATCGCATAGGCTTTGGTCTTGTCGACGGACAGGCCGACATACCAGTTGACCGAAGGCAGGCCCTTGACCGGGGCAAAGGTCAGGATGCGGGTCTCGCCGTTGACCTGGGCTTCGCTGAAATCGCCGTCGATGCGCGGGGTGTTCTGCGGGAAGACCTCGTTGAGGTTCTTCATTACCAGGCTCTTGTCCGGATGCACCAGAATCTTGCCGTCGGCGCTGACCAGGAAGGCATAGCCGATGCCGTTGAAGTCCAGGGAATTGATGATCTCGACCAGGGTGTTGAGGCTCAGGTCGCCACCGACCACGCCCGCCGCCTTGGCGGGTGTGGCGATGGTGATGATCAGCGCACTGGTGGCGGCATCCACATAGGGTTCGGTCAGGGTGGTGCCGCCGGCGGCCATGGCATCCTTGTACCAGGGGCGTGTGCGCGGGTCGTAGTCGGCCGGCATCTTCTCGTCCGGGCGCATGGTAAAGGCACCGTCTGCGCTGCCCAGGTAGGTGAAGGCAAAGGTCGAGGTCAGGGCTTTCTGTTCGAGCAGGCCGGTCAGGCTGTCGCTGGAGGCGTCGCGGGAAATCGACTGGGCGGTACTCTCGACCAGCAGAATGCGGCCCGACAACCAGTTCTGGATGGTGCCGGCGGTGACATTGCCCATCTCATGCAGGTAACTTTCCAGATTCGCGCGGATGGCATTGCGTTGCAGGTAGTCGTTGTACAGGGTAAACAGGGCAAAAGCGCAGAGCACCACCAGGGAGGCCGCGAGTAGAATTTTGTGGCTGAACTTCAGGTTATTGGTCATGGATTCTTGCGTCCGGTGAGGTCAGGCATCAGTCTTTGGCTGATGTAAGGCAGTCGCTGCGCCAGGATGCGGCGTTGAGAACTGTGTCGGCATAACAGCAGTAAAGCTTTAACCGAGAGGATGGCAATTATATGGCCGAGAACAATCAGTTTGTGCTGGGCGCGGGCGTCGATGGGCAGCCGATTAGTCAAACGTTGCGCCTGGCCAATCGCCATGGCCTGATCGCGGGGGCCACCGGCACGGGCAAGACGGTGACCCTGCAACGGCTGATCGAGGGCTTCAGCGACGCCGGTGTGGCGGTATTTGCCGCGGATGTGAAGGGCGATCTGTGCGGCCTGGGCGCAGTCGGCAGCCCCCAGGGCAAGGTGGCCGAGCGGATTGCCAGCATGCCCTGGCTCGGGCATCGGCCGACGGCCTATCCGTTGAGCTTGTGGGATGTGCACGGCCAGAGCGGCCATCCGTTACGCACCACCCTGAGCGAGATGGGCCCCCTGCTGATCGGCGCATTGTTGGAGCTGACCGACAGCCAGCAGGCGGCCCTCTATGCCGCGTTCAAGGTGGCCGATCGCGAAGGCCTGCTGCTGCTCGACCTGAAAGACCTCAAGGCTCTGCTGGCCCACCTGAAGAGCCACCCCGAGGTACTGGGCGAGGACAGCGCGCTGTTTACCTCCACTTCTTCCCAGGCCCTGCTGCGCAAGCTGGCGGGGTTGGAGCAGCAGGGGGCCGAAGCCCTGTTCGGCGAACCGGCATTACAGCTCGAAGACCTGCTGCACCCGGACCGTGACGGCCGCGGGCGGATTCATCTGCTCGATGCCAGCCGCCTGGTGCACGAAGCGCCCAAGGTCTACGCGACCTTCCTGTTGTGGCTGCTGGCCGAACTGTTCGAGCAATTGCCCGAACGCGGCGATGCCGACAAGCCGCTGCTGGTGCTGTTCTTCGATGAGGCCCATCTGCTCTTTGCCGACACCCCGAAAGCCCTGCAGGACCGCCTGGAGCAGGTGGTGCGGCTGATTCGTTCGAAAGGCGTCGGGGTGTATTTCGTCACCCAGTCGCCCAGCGATCTGCCCGATGAGGTGCTGGCTCAGCTCGGCCTGCGCATCCAGCATGGCCTGCGCGCCTTTACCGCCAAGGAGCAGAAGTCCCTGCGTGCGGTGGCCGAGGGTTTTCGCCCCAACCCCGCGATCGATACCCTGGCAACCCTTACCGAACTGGGGATCGGCGAGGCCCTGGTCGGCACGCTGGAAGAGAAGGGCACGCCGGCCATGGTCCAGCGGGTGGCCATCGCCCCGCCGCAGTCGCGCATCGGTCCGCTCAGCGAGAGCGAGCGGGTCGCGCTGATTCGCCAGTCGCCGTTGGGCGGGCGTTATGACAAACCCATCGATCGCGAGTCCGCCTACGAGCTGCTCAGCGCCCGCGCCGAGCAGGCCGCCCGGGAAACGGTCGCGCAGGCCAAGCCGGCTGCCGGCAAGAGCGCCGGTATCGGCAGTGCCGCGGGGGATCTGCTCGGCGGCCTGGCCGGCCAGGTGCTGAAGTCGACGATGCGCCAGGCTGCCAATCAGATCGGTCGGCAGCTGGTGCGTGGCTTGCTGGGGTCCCTGCTCGGCGGCAAGGGGCGATAGGGCAGGCTACCGGGCCGGGGGGCCTGGGCTCAGTCGCCTGCCTGATCGCTTTTGGCCTGCAGATCTTTTTCGATCTTCTCGAGTTCTTTCTCGAAGGCCTGATCAAGCAGGTTGGCTTTCTTGCGCCAAGGCTTGCGTTCGGGGTCCGGCTGAGCGGCGTAGGTAACAACTTCCCCGCCGTATACTTCCTTGTAACGCTGCGCCTGGCGCTCGAGTTCGGCGCGCAGTTCGTCTTTCGTCACGTGTTTACCCATGGTTATCTGGAGGTTATTGGTCACGATATAACCCCGACGGGGGATCGTCCAATGCTGTGAATCAGTTGGCTGTTGCGTAATGGGTTAGCGCTGCAAAGCGTTTAACCAAGGCCTGTTGAAAGTATATTTGCCAGGCCAAACAACTGTTTGGCGCAATTGTCAGGCGGTTCGAACAGGCGGCTTTTTATCAGCGAGGTAATTATGGCGAAGCCGAATTAAATGTCCAGCCCACCTAATTAACGGGCTGCAGGCCATAACGCTGCAGAATGGCCGTCAGTTGCCCATCTTTTATCAGCGTTGTCAGCCCGGCATTGAACGCCTGAAACTGCACTTCGCTGACCTTCTTGCGTGAAAAACCGATGCCGTAAGAAATGGCCGCCAGATGCCCCGCCTGGCGCACCCCATAGAGTTGATGGTGGTCCACCAGATGCCGTGCCACATCACGGTTGAGCAGCACCAGGCCGTTCTGGCCAAAGCGTCCGGCATTGAGCATCAACATCAGGCGCTGGTTATTGGTTGCTAGTCTGATCTCGACATCGGCCACCCCCTTGAGGGCCTCGCTCAACACGAAGGAGGTGCCCGAGGGACCATATACGCCAATCTGCCGACCGCGCAGATCCTCGGGGCGCTGGTAGGTGAAATCGCTGCCGCGCCGGGTGTAGAAATCGTAGCCGGAAGTCACCAGCATCGGTGTAATAAAAAAAGCCTGGCTGCGCGCGGGCGACTGGATCACGGTGAATATACCGTCGACCTCGCCGTCTTCCGCCAGCTGCAATGCTCTACGCCATGGTAAGACTTCGATACTGCAGTGGTAGTTCAACATCCGGCAGACCTGATTGACTACATCCGGCAATGCACCGCCGGCGTTATTGCCGCGCGAATAACTGAAGGGCGGAAACTCTTCGGTGACGAAGTGCAAGTCGTTGGCGGCCGCCTGGCCGCCGCACAGCAACAGCGCGAATATGAACAGTGACATGCGCATCAGCACTGATTCTTTCCTTGGCTGCCCTAAGTTCGTGCAGGCGTTTTTATAGTAATAAGGCTGGCAAACGCGAGATGGCTTTTTGCCCGCCATTATTAGCGCTGTTACAGGGGCGTTGCCAAGGCCTGGTAGTGCAAGCTGAAGGACAGGCGGCTGGATTGTCCCTGGCGCAATAGCCGCAGGCCTGGCTGGCCGGGTAGGTGGTGGGCATTGACCGGGTGCGTCACGGGCTCGAAGCAGAAGAAGTCCTGCCCGGCCGGAGTGTAGAGAATAAAGTGATCGGCTCCCTGGCTGCGGCACTGCAGGCGGTAACCGGCATCGGCCTGGATGATCTCGCAGTAGCCGTTCCAGCCGCTGAAGGCGTTGTCGATCTGCTCGGCGGGCAGCTCCCGGGGCTCGGCGAAGTCCCAGTCGGCCGGCAGCCTCACCCGCTCTGTGGACAGGCGACTGGGGTCGCACTGCCAGAGCTGCTCGGCCGCGGCGCGCAGGCGGGTGTGTGGGCTGCGCGGAAAATAGGGATGCCAACCGAGACCATGCCAGGCGGCGCGCTCGTCCAGGTGGGTGACCTGCAGCTCGATGTCGAGCCGCCCGCCGTGCAGGCGAAAGCGCTGCACCGCGCGATAGGCAAAGGGCCGCCGGCTGTCGAGTTGCAGGACGATCTCATTCGCGCTCTGTGCGCTCACCTGCCAGGGCTGTTGCCAGGCGCTGCCGTGGATCGGCAGAGGATCGCTGGGGCTGTTGGCGGCCAGATCGAACCAGCCATCGGGGCCGGCAAAGCCGCCGCCGGCGATGCGATTGGACCAGGGCACCAGCGGGTAGCAGGCCAGCCGCCGTGGCGTGGCGGCGTCGAGGGCCTGCCGATCGCTATGCCGCAACAACGCCTGGCCGCTGGCCGTGACCGACCAGTTGGCGATGCTGCCGCCCAGTTCGGGGGCCAGGCTCAGGCGGGTGATGCCGTCGTCGAGGCTGAGGAGTGTCGCTGTCATCGGGTTCCGCCTTGATCAATAGCTGTCTTGAAAGTGGCTGATGTCGTTGCCGCACACGGCCGATGCGTGACCGGGGGTGTCATCGTACAACTGCTGGGATATGATGGCAGCCTAGCCGTCAGCCGAGAAAGACCTCCGATATGGACACTCAGAACAGCCCTCCGCGCGTACGCAGAAAGCATCGCAGCCTGGCCCAGGAATTGGTCACCGAGCTGTCCCAGCGGATTCGCGACGGTGTGATCAAGCGCGGTGACAAGCTGCCGACCGAGTCTGCGATCATGGAAGAGCAGGGCGTCAGCCGCACCGTAGTGCGCGAGGCCTTGTCGCGCTTGCAGGCGGCTGGTCTGGTGGAAACCCGCCACGGCATCGGCACCTTCGTGCTGGACACACCGAGCCCCAGCGGTTTTCGCATCGACCCGGCGACCATCGTCACCCTGCGCGATGTGCTGGCGATTCTCGAGTTGCGCATCAGTCTCGAGGTCGAGTCGGCGGGGCTGGCCGCGCAACGACGCAGCGCCGAGCAGCTGACGGCCATGCGCGAGGCCCTGGATGCCCTGAGCCAGAATGTCACCCACTCCGGCGACGCGGTGGCGTCCGACTTCCAGTTCCACCTGCTGATCGCCGAAGCCACCGGCAATCGCTATTTCACCGACATCATGAGCCACCTGGGTACCAGCATCATCCCGCGCACCCGCCTGAATTCGGCGCGCATCGCCCAGGATGACCAGCAG
>JBFJZW010000267.1:0-6717 GCA_041621875.1 Pseudomonas sp.
CTATGAGGTTTCCCTGGCGCGCAGGCAACCGCCTGAGCCTGCTGATCAACGGCGAGGCGTTTTTCCCGCGGGTGTTCGAGGCCATCCGCGCGGCCGAACGGGAGGTGCTGATCGAAACCTTTATCCTCTTCGAGGACAAGGTCGGCAGCCAGCTGCAGGCCGAACTGATTGCCGCGGCCGCACGCGGGGTCCGGGTCGAATTGACGGTGGATGGCTACGGCTCGGCCGACCTCAGCAGCGCGTTCGTCACGGCCCTGTGCGAGGTCGGCGTGCGCGTGCACATGTTCGACCCACAGCCCCGCCTGCTGGGCATGCGCACCAACCTGTTCCGCCGCATGCACCGCAAACTGGTGGTGATCGATGGCCGCCAGGCCTTCGTCGGCGGGATCAATTTTTCCGCCGATCACCTGGCCGATTACGGCCCCGAGGCCAAACAGGATTACGCCGTCGAGGTCGAAGGCCCGGTGGTGCAGGATATCCAGCAATACGTCCTGACCATGCTGGTGCCGCCCGAGCGCCAGCGCCGCGGCGGGCCGCGTTGGGCCAGAACCAAGCCGGATAGCCAGGTCGCGGGCCAGGCGCAGTTGACCATCCGCGACAACCGCAAACACCGCAACGACATCGAGCGGCACTATCTGCTGGCCATCCGCAGCGCGCGCCAGCGCCTGCTGATCGCCAACGCTTACTTCTTTCCCGGCTACCGGCTGCTGCGCGAGATTCGCCGCGCGGCGCTGCGCGGGGTCAGGGTCGAGCTGATCCTGCAGGGCCAGCCGGACATGCCGATCGCCCGCTTCAGCGCCCGGATCCTCTACGACTACCTGCTGCGCGGCGGCGTACGCATCCTCGAGTACGACAGCCGGCCGCTGCACGGCAAGGTGGCTTTGGTCGATGACGAATGGGCCACCGTCGGTTCCAGCAATCTGGATCCGCTGAGCCTGTCGCTGAACCTGGAGGCCAACCTGATCATCCGCGACCGCACCTTCAATCGGCAGTTGTTCGAGCACCTGCAGGCATTGGCCAGCGAGCATTGCCAGGCGATCAGTCAGGCGCAGTTGGCGCGCTGGGCCTTCTGGCGGATGCCGCTGGTGTTCCTCGGTTTCCACTTGCTGCGCCACTTTCCGGCCTGGATCGGCTGGCTGCCGGCGCACACCCCGAAGCTCGCCCTGCTGCAGCCCCATGGGCAGGCCAAGGCGGCGCGCAACGACACCCTGCGGCGCGAACGCCAATGAGCAAGCAACGCCGCCAGACCCCCGTCTCTAGCGCCAGACGCGACTGGCGGGCGCTAGGCAAACGCCTGCTGGGCCTGGCGTTGTTCATCCTGATGCTGGGCCTGTTGGTTGCCCTCACCCGCCGCCTGGACTGGCAGGAACTGCTCGCGGCGCTGCGCGGCTACCGCACCAGCACCTTGCTTCTGGCCGCGACCACCGCCTTCGCCAGCTACGTGCTGTACAGCTGCTTCGACCTGATCGGCCGCGCCTATACCCGCCACCAGCTGCCGCTCCGGCAGGTCCTGCCGGTCACCTTCGTCTGTTACGCGTTCGGCCTCAATCTCGGTGCCTGGATCGGCAGTATCGGTCTGCGCTTTCGCCTCTACTCGCAGCTTGGCCTGCGTCCGTCCGAGATCACCAAGGTGCTGACCCTCAGCCTGATGACCAACTGGCTGGGCTACAGCGGCCTGCTCGGGGTGGTCCTGGCCTTCGGCCTGATCGTGCCGCCGGCGGGCTGGGAGCTCGGCATCCCCGGCTTGCGCCTGCTCGGTGGCGGGCTGCTGGTCCTGCTGCTGGGCTACCTGCTGCTCTGTGCCTTCTCGCGCCGGCGCTACTGGACGATCCGCGGCCACGAAATCTATCTGCCCTCGCTGGGCATGGGCCTGCTGCAGGTCGCCCTCGGTGCCAGCAACTGGGCGCTGATGGCCCTGGTGCTGAACATCCTGCTGCCGGCTCAGCTCGGTTACCCGGCCGTGCTGGGTGCCCTGCTGGTCAGCGCCTTCGCCGGGGTAATCACCCACATCCCGGCCGGGCTCGGCGTAATGGAGGTGGTGTTTATCGCCCTGCTGCAGCAGCAGACCTCAATCGGCGTGCTACTGGCGGGGCTGATCGGTTACCGGGTGGTCTATTACCTGCTGCCGCTGGCGCTGGCCGGGCTCGGCTATGCGCTGCTCGAGATACGGGCCAAACGCATGCGGCGGAGCAACCGGCGCAAGCAGGCGACACTCGACAAGCCTTGAGCAAGGCCGTGCGCCGAGCGGGTACGCCCATGGGTAGACGCCCCTGCCCCAGGCCTGGCGACGGGGGCAGGATCAGCGCCGCCCGCGGCGGCGGCACGTCCTGCAGCAGCGCTTGCCTACCCCGCCTGGTTTTTTCAACGGCCAGCCAGAGGACAAGCCCTTCTCAACCGTAGATCGCTGGCTCGCGGTAATGCCGTGGGCAGGCCTGGCCGTTGGCGCGGAACAGGTGGCATTTGCTGGCCATCAGGCCGGCGGCGAAGGTCTGCCCGACCGCGACCCGCAGGTTGCCGTCGCCGCGCACCGTAACCATCTCATCGACCCCTTCCAGGGTCAGGTAGATCAGGTTGTGGTCGCCCAGACGCTCGGCCACGGCGACCTCGCCGTGGAAGGCAAAATCGGCCTGCTCGGGAGCCACGAAGTGCTCCGGGCGCACGCCCAGGGTCAGCTCCTCACCGATTTCCACGGCGCTGCCGTCGACCAGCACCGGCATGCGGTAGCCGCCGGGCATCTCGATCTCCACCGCCTCGCTGCTGGCGGCGAGCGCCCTGACCTTGAGGAAGTTCATCTGCGGCGAGCCGAGGAAGCCGGCGACGAACTGGCTCTGCGGATAATGGTAGAGCTGCAGCGGCTGGCCGATCTGGACGATCTCCCCGGCGTTGAGCACCACGATCTTGTCGGCCATGGTCATGGCTTCGACCTGGTCGTGGGTGACGTAGACCATGGTGGCCTTGAGGCGCTGGTGCAGGCGCGAGATCTCGATGCGCATCTGCACCCGCAGGGAGGCGTCGAGGTTCGACAGCGGCTCGTCGAACAGGAACACCTTGGGCTCGCGCACCAGGGTGCGGCCGATGGCCACGCGCTGACGCTGGCCACCGGAGAGGTCCTTGGGCCGGCGCTCAAGCAACTGGTCGAGCTGCAGAATGCGCGACACTTCCTCGACTTTGCGCTGAATCGCGGCCTTGTCGACCTTGGCCAGTTTGAGGCCGAAGGCCATGTTCTCGGCGACCGTCATATGCGGATAAAGCGCGTAGGACTGGAACACCATGCCCACCGACCTGTCCATCGGCGGCAGCTCGTTGACCCGCTGGCCGTCGATCAGCAGATCGCCGGAGCTGATGTCCTCCAGGCCGGCGATCAGCCGCAGCAGGGTCGACTTGCCGCAACCGGATGGACCGACGAAGACCACGAACTCGCCGTCCTCGATGTCCAGGTTGATATCGCGGGTAATCGCGGTGCCGTCGTAGCTCTTGCAGATATTGCGCAGGGTGAGACTAGCCATATGATTTCTCTCTAACGGGGCCGGGCCGAATAGAATCGGCCAAGCCGGAACTCGTAGGAGCCAGCTTGCTGGCGATCCTTGCAGATCAAAAACATCGCCAGCAAGCTGTCTCCTACAAAAGCAATCGCCGTCACCCCAGCAGGCGGGCGAAACCGAAACCGTGGGCCGGCAAGTTTACCCAGCTGCCGAGGAACTCGGCAGTGCTGGCCGGTACCCCTTCCAGGGGTTCGACCATCAGCGGCAGGTCGTAACGGCGCGGCGCGGCACTCATATTGAACAGACACAGCCAGGCTTGCTCGCCCAGGCGGCGCTCGAACACCAGCAGGCCGTCGTCGTGATAGCGCATGGCGATCTCGCCTTCGATCAACAACGGCTGCTGCTGACGCCAGGCGAGAAACTGCCGGTAGCTGTTGAGCATCGACTGCGGATCCTGCTCCTGCACATCCACCGCCAGCGCTCGATGGCGCTCGGCCAGCGGCAACCAGGGCTGCTGCGCGGAGAAGCCGGCATAGTCGCCCTCGCGGGTCCAGGGCATCGGCGTGCGGCAGCCATCGCGGCCCTTGAAGTCCGGCCAGAAGCGAATGCCATAGGGGTCGACCAGGTCTTCATAGGCCAGCTCGGCTTCGCCCAGGCCCAGCTCCTCACCCTGGTACAGGCAGAC
The DNA here is from genome assembly GCA_041621875.1 of Pseudomonas sp. Lineage (GTDB taxonomy): Bacteria > Pseudomonadota > Gammaproteobacteria > Pseudomonadales > Pseudomonadaceae > Aquipseudomonas. The sequence continues at coordinate 4,168 of JBFJZW010000267.1, forward strand.
GCTGCCGCGCAGCGACAGCAGCAGGGCCATCAGCATGCGCGCGCGCGCCGGGCTTTCCTCGCCGGCCAGCGCCCAGCGGCTGATCACCCGCACCACGTCGTGGTTGCCCACCGACCAGCAGGGCCAGCCGTCGCCCAGTTCACGCTCGATATTCTCCACCGTGTGGCGGATAAAGGCCGGACTGCACTGCGCGGTCAGCAGGTCGAAGGAATAGGCCATATGCAGGGTGTTGCCGCCGCCGGTGTAGGCGGCCATGGTGCGCAGGGAGTTGTCGCAGCCGATTTCCGCCACCGTGGCCGTGCCCGGATAAGCCTCCATCAGCGCGCGCAAGCGACGCAGGAAGGAAAGGTTTTCCGGCTGGGTCTTGTCGTACAGATGGCGCTGGTAGGCGTAGGGGTTGTCGGCGCGCACGCCGATGCCACCTTCGCGGATATCCGGGTTCGGCGGATTGCTACGCAGTTGCAGGTCATGGAAGTAGAAGTTGGCCGCATCCAGGCGGAAGCCGTCGACCCCCAGCTCGAGCCAGAAGCGCATGTCGTCGAGCAACTGCTGCTGCACCGCCTCGCAATGGAAGTTCAGATCCGGCTGGCTGGCCAGGAAGTTGTGCAGGTAGTACTGCTTGCGCCGGCCGTCCCAGCTCCAGGCGGAACCGCCGAACACCGACAACCAGTTGTTCGGCGGCGTGCCGTCCGGATTGGGCTCGGCCCAGACGAACCAGTCGGCCTTGGCGTTGTTACGGCTGGTACGGCTTTCCTTGAACCACTCATGCTGATCCGAGCAGTGGTTGAGCACCTGATCGATGATGACGCGCAGGCCGCGCTCGTGGGCGGCGGCGACCAGTGTCTGGAAGTCCTCCAGCGTACCGAACAGCGGATCGACCCCGCGGTAGTCGCTGACGTCGTAACCGAAATCCTTCATCGGCGAGGTGAAGAACGGCGACAGCCAGATGGCATCGACATTCAGGCTGGCGATGTAGTCGAGCTTGAGCAGCACGCCGGGCAGATCGCCGACACCGTCGTCGTTGCTGTCGAAGAAACTGCGCGGGTAAACCTGATAGATGACGCCACCGCGCCACCAGTCCTTGCGGATAACAGCCATACATCAATGCCTTATATGTTCGTGATGACGGCTTCACTCTAGGCAAGGGCGGCATCCGTAACATCCTCCCCGCCGGGCTTTTCGCGGGCGTAGCTTGCATGCGCCTAGGGGGAGGAGTTTTTGCCCCGTAGGGTGCGCTGTGCGCACCAATGACTGCGACACCACAACCCGGGCACGGCACAAAAAGAAGCGCCAACGCCAATCCCGATGGTGCGCACAGCGCACCCTACACAGCGGACCGCGTAGGGTGCGCCGCCCTACTCGCCCTGAATCTTGCTCAGCAGGCTGCGCGCCAGCTGCACCGCCTCGCTGCGCTGGGTGATGGCGAGCTTCTGGTAGAGGCTGCGGATATGGGTCTTGATGGTGGTCGGGGCAACGTTGAGGTGCTCGGAGATCTGCTCGTTGGACAGCCCGGCGTGGATCAGGCTGAGCACCTGCCATTCGCGCCGGGTCAGCGGCGAATGGCGGATCAGCTCGGGCACGTCGGGGCGGTTGATGATGTCCTGGATCACCGCCTCGTCGAGGGTGATGCGGATCGCCCGACTGACATCGCGCTGCTGCTGGGCCAGCTGGATCAGGCGGTCGGCGCGCTGGCTTTCCAGCTCGTCGAGCTGGCGTTCGTGCTGCAGCGCCTTGAGCATGCCGATCAGCGGCTTGCCCAGGCGCAGGAAGCTGCCGATCACCCCGGTGCTGCTGGCCAGGCGCAGGGCCTGGTGCAGGTGGTCGAGGGCCGCCTGACGCTCCTCGCGCTGCCAGAACAGCTGGGCCTGGAGAATATGGTTGCGGTTCTGGTCCATCACCAGCTGATGGCGCTCGGCGTCGACCTGTAACTGACGCAGGATCGGCAACGCACGCTCGCCCTGGTTCAACGCCAGGTAGGCGCGCACATGGTTGCGCGCGTTGCCCTGGGCGAAGTGATTGGCCCCGGGTTTGAGCGGCGGCGCGGTGCTCAGCCACTGCTGGATGCTGTCCTTGTCCTGGGTCGAATCCCAGTAGGTGAGCATCACCGCATGGGCATTGGCCAGCCAGTCGATATGGTAGTTGTCGCCGGCCAGCAGGCTCTGGATCTTGCCGATATAGTCGGCGCACACGCTCTGCTGGCCGCGGGCGTGGGCGACCCGGGCGAGCAGCACATAGCACTGCAAAAACCAGTGGTCGCCCACCGCATCGAGGATCTCCAGGCCCTGCAGGGCGCACTGCTCCACCGCATCCAGGTGGTGCCATTCGAGCAGCACCTGGCCACGCACGCGGTGGATAAACTCCATGATCGGGGTCACCGGCAGCTGTTCCTGCTCAATGTACTGCAGCGCCCGCTCCTGCAGGTTGTAGGCTTTCTGCAGATGGCCCTGGGCGACGGCGATCTCCGACAGCTGGCCGAGGCTCCACAACACCGGGTGCGAGGCATCGATCTGCTGCGCGCGGCGCACGGTTTCCTCGTGCTGCTGCTGGGCC
>JBFJZW010000268.1:0-6714 GCA_041621875.1 Pseudomonas sp.
ACCGGCGAATGGATCGGCTGCTTTGGCCTGACCGAGCCCGACCACGGTTCCGACCCCGGCTCGATGGTCACCCGCGCCCGCAAGGTGCCGGGCGACTTCAGTCTGAGCGGCAGCAAGATGTGGATCACCAACTCGCCGATCGCCGACGTCTTCGTGGTCTGGGCCAAGGACGATGCCGGCGAGATTCGCGGCTTCGTGCTGGAGAAGGGCTGGCAGGGCCTCAGCGCCCCGGCGATTCACGGCAAGGTCGGCCTGCGCGCCTCGATCACCGGCGAAATCGTGATGGACAACGTGTTCTGCCCGGAAGAAAACGCCTTCCCCGACGTGCGCGGCCTGAAAGGTCCGTTCACCTGCCTCAACTCCGCCCGCTACGGCATCAGCTGGGGCGCGCTGGGCGCGGCCGAAGACTGCTGGCACACCGCCCGCCAGTACACCCTGGACCGCAAGCAGTTCGGCCGCCCGTTGGCCGCCAACCAGCTGATCCAGAAGAAGCTGGCCGATATGCAGACCGAGATCACCCTGGCCCTGCAGGGCTGCCTGCGCCTCGGCCGGATGAAGGACGAAGGCACCGCCGCGGTGGAAATCACCTCAATCATGAAGCGCAACAGCTGCGGCAAGGCCCTGGATGTCGCCCGCCTGGCCCGCGACATGCTCGGCGGCAACGGCATCAGCGACGAATTCGGCGTGGCCCGCCACCTGGTCAACCTGGAAGTGGTGAACACCTATGAAGGCACCCACGACGTCCACGCGCTGATCCTGGGTCGGGCGCAGACCGGTATTCAGGCGTTCTTTTAAACCTGCCCCCCAGGTTACGCCCTCGGACCGTAGGGTGGATGACGCTCCTTTCATCCACCTTCTCTACCGCATGGTGGATAGATAAAACGTCATCCACCCTACGCAGGAATTTTCCCCATGCCCGGCGCACTCTCGCATATCCGCGTTCTCGACCTGTCCCGCGTACTCGCCGGGCCTTGGGCCGGGCAGATTCTCGGTGACCTGGGGGCCGAGGTGATCAAGGTCGAACGCCCCGGCAGCGGCGACGACACCCGCCACTGGGGCCCGCCCTATGTGAAAGACAGCGAGGGCAACGACTCGCGCGAAGCGGCCTATTTCCAGAGCGCCAACCGCAACAAGCAGTCGGTGACCCTGGACTTCACCCAGGCCGAAGGCCAGCGCCTGGTGCGCGAGCTGGTGCAGCACTGCGACGTACTGCTGGAAAACTTCAAGGTCGGCGGCCTGGCGGCCTACGGCCTCGACTATGAATCCCTGAAGGCGCTCAACCCGCGCCTGATCTACTGCTCCATCACCGGCTTCGGGCAAAACGGGCCCTACGCCAAGCGAGCAGGTTACGACTTTATGATTCAGGGCCTCGGCGGACTGATGAGCCTGACCGGCAAACCAGAAGGCGAGGAGGGTGCCGGCCCCATAAAGGTCGGCGTCGCCCTGACCGATATCCTCACCGGCCTGTACGCCACGGTCGGCGTGCTGGCCGCACTCAACCAGCGCGAGCAGTCCGGCCTCGGCCAGCATATCGATGTGGCCCTGCTCGACGTGCAGGTGGCCTGCCTGGCCAACCAGGCGATGAACTACCTGAACACCGGGGTCGCGCCCAAGCGCCTGGGCAACGCCCACCCCAATATCGTGCCCTACCAAGATTTCCCCTCGGCCGATGGCGACTTCATTATCGCCGTGGGCAACGACGGGCAATTCCGCAAACTTTGCGAGGTTGCCGGCCTTCCGGCTTTGGCCGACGACCCGCGTTTTTCTTCCAACCAGGCCCGCGTCGCTCACCGCGCCGAGCTGATTCCGCTGCTGCGCCAGGCCACGGTGTTCAAGAGCACCGCCGAGTGGATAGCCCTGCTGGAGCAGGCCGGCGTGCCCTGCGGGCCGATCAACGACCTGGCTCAGGTATTCGATGACCCCCAGGTCAAGGCCCGCGGCCTGCGCATCGAACTGCCCAACGGCCTGGGTAGTACCACCCCGCTGGTGGCCAGCCCGCTGCGCCTGTCTAAAACCCCGGTGGAATACCGCAACGCGCCGCCACTGCTCGGCGAACACACCGAGCAGGTGCTGAGCCGCCATCTGGGCCTGAACGCGGAACAGCTGGCCGTCCTGCGCGCCGCCGGGGTGCTTTAAACCGCTCGGTTTTTAATCGGCCAGGTTGGGTGCGCGCGCACCAAGAGCCCGCCGTCTACCCTGATGCGCGCGGTGCACCCTACCAGCGTCGCGCTTGCAGCTTTATCCACCACCTAACAGGCCGTTGAAAAATCTAGGCGAGGCAGCCGAGACAAGGCAAAAACAGGCGAAAAAACGGAGTGTACGAGCTGTACATGAGCATTTTGAGACGCCGCGTCCCGGCCTGTTTTTAACGCCGTTTCGGCAACGCAGGTAGATTTTCAACGGCCTGTTATCCCGGCTGGCCATCCACCCGCGCCTGCCAGAACATCGCCGCGTAATGCCGTAGAAACAGGGCAAAGGCCAGCATCCATAGCAGGCTGGACAACCCCAGTCCCGTGCTGGGCGCAAACGGCACCAGCAGCACCCGCGCCAGCACGCCCAGGTGCAGACTGGCAAAGGCCCAGGTCATGGCCGCGGGCGGCTCGAGGGCTCGGCCGGTATGACCCAGACTGACCCGCGCCAGCATCGCCAGAATCGCCCCGCCCACCGTGCCCAGCGCCAGAGCGTGATAGGCCAGGCTGGCGTTGTTCAACCAGCCGGCATGCCAGGCCGCGAGGCTCAGTAGCGCCAGCGGCAGCCAGGCATAAGCCAGGTGCAGCGACCACAGCAGCGGCACCCGCCAGATACCCGCATCGTACCAGTGCCACAGACGCAGGCCGTGCAACAGCGCCAGGCCCAGCAACAGCGGCAGCAGCCAGGTTGACTGCCGCAGGGCCAGGCCGCTGGCAAACAGCAACGCCAGGCTTAGCGAAAGCAGCAGCACCAGCAGATCCAGGCGTGGCCTTGGGGTAGCAGGCACAATCTGCCTGAGGCCGCGCTGGGTGAAAAACGGAATCACCCGGCCGCCGATAATGCTCACCAACGCGGCGATCAGCCACAAGCCGCCCAGCGCGCCGCGCCGCTGCAGGGCATCGTCGCCCAGCGCCAGGCCATACAGCAGCAGCCACTGACAACCGGCCATCAGCAAGACCACCGCCACCAACGGGTAGTTGCGCCACTGCCGCACCGCCCATAACTGCCGGCCCAGCAACAAAGCCAACAGCGGCAGAAAGGGCAGCTGCACAGCCAGCAGCAGCGGCAGCGGTGCCCCCAGCAGCCAGGCCAGACGCCCCAGCGACCAGAGACCGAACAGCGCCGCCAGCGACCAGCCGCGCAGGCCCGCACGACCGGTCCAGTTCTGCACCGCAGTGAGCAGAAAGCCGGCGATGATCGCCACGGCGAAGCCGAACGGCAGCTCATGGCGATGCCAGGCCAGGCTACCGCCCAGGGGCTGCCAGCCAGGTAGCTGGCCCAGCAGCAGCGCCGCCCACAGGCCGATGGCCAGCAGGGCGAACGCCGCCCCGGCGAGAAAGAATGGGCGAAAGCCCAGCCGCCACAGCGGGGCTATGGCCAGTTCCTGTTGGCGATCACGCAGCTGCATGCGGGCTCCTTCTAGGCCAACTCACTGGCCGGGCCGAAAAACTCGTAATGGCTTTGGCTTGGCGGTACGCCGAGTGCCTGCAGGTGCCGCTTGATCTGCGCCATAAATGGCTTGGGGCCGAGGAAGTAGGCGTCCAGATCGCGCTGCTCGGGCAGCCATTCGGCCAGCTGCTCTAGGCTGAGAAAGCCCTCGGCATCGGCCTTATCGCCCGCCCGCGGCTCGCTGTAGCACACGTAGTGACGCAGCTGCGGACGCTCACTGCGCTGCGCCTCGACCAAGTCACGGAAGGCATGCACCCCGGCGTGCCGCGCGCAGTGGATAAAGTGGATCTCGCGACCGCTGTCCTGGGCCGCCTCCAGCATGCTCAGGGCCGGGGTGATACCGACCCCGGCGCTGATCAGCACCAGCGGCTTGCTCGACTCACGCAGGACGAAGTCCCCGGCCGGCGGGAACAGCTCCAGACTGGCACCGACCTGCAACTGGTCATGCAGGTAATTGGACACCTTGCCGCCCGCCTCGCGCTTGACGCTGATTCGGTACTCGCGGCCATCGCCCAGGGCCGACAGCGAATAGTTGCGCCGTTGCTCCTCGCCATCCAGCAGCAGGCGCAGGCCGATATATTGCCCCGCCTGGAACGGCGGCAGACTGCCGCCATCGGCGGGCACCAGGTACAGCGAAACGATTTCCTCGCTCTCCTGCACCTTGCGGCTCAGGCGAAAACTGCGCGCCCCGCGCCAGCCGCCGGGGGCACTGGCCGTGGCGGCATAGGCGGCCTCCTCGGCCCCGATCAGGATGTCCGCCAGCTGGCCATAGGCCCCGGCCCAGGCGGCTATCACCTCGTCGGTGGCGATCTCGGCCCCCAGCACTTCACGGATCGCCTGCAACAGGCAGCTGCCGACTATGGGGTAATGCTCGGGGAGGATCTGCAGCGACACATGCTTGTTGACGATCTGTCCTACTAGAGGACCCAGGGCTTCGAGCTTGTCGATATGCCGGGCGTACATCAGCACCGCATTGGCCAGGGCGCGCTGCTGGCTGCCGCTGGCCTGGTGCGCCTGGTTGAACAGCGCACGCACCTCGGGGTACTGGCTGAACATCAGCTGGTAGAAGTGCCGGGTCAGGGCTTCGCCGCCGGTTTCCAGCAGCGGTACGGTGGCCTTGATCAGGCTGATCTGTTGCGGGCTGAGCATGGGGTGACTCCTGCAGGGCTGGCACGCCGCGCTTGCTGACGTGCTAAGTTCATATCACCCTGGTTACTACAGAAATCGTGCCACTAAATTTATCTATATATTTCAATTACTTAATAATTTTGCTGTTTTTATGACAGCAAATGTTTTGAGTCTAAATGACAGCTGAAGTGTCCTTATGACAGCAAATCCACTGCTCACCGCGCTGATTCCCCTGGTCGCCGACCTGGCCCGCGAGCTGCCGGAGGCCGAGCGCTATCGCCGCCTGCTGCAGGCCCTGCGTCAGCTGCTGCCCTGCGATGCCGTGGCCCTGCTCAAGCTCGACGGCGAGCAACTGGTGCCCCTGGCGGTGGAGGGCCTGAGCGCCGACACCCTCGGTCGGCGCTTCAAGCTCAGCGAACAGCCCCGCCTGCGGGCCCTGCTGAGCCAACGCGGGCCGACCCGCTTCGCCACCGACTGCGAACTGCCCGACCCCTACGACGGCCTGGTCGAGGGCCACCGCGGCCATCTCCAGGTGCACGACTGCCTGGGCTGCCCGCTCTATGTACAGGACCAGCCCTGGGGCCTGCTGACCCTGGATTCCCTCGACCCGGCCAGCTTCGGCAGCGTCGACCTGGACAACCTGCAGGCCTTCGCCAGTCTGGCCGCCGCCACCGTGATGGCCAACGAGCGGATCAGCCTGCTGCAGCGCCGAGCCGAGGACGAACACCAACTGGCGGAAATCTATAAACAGGCCGCCGGCCAGCAGCGCCCGCGCGAACTGATCGGCCAGAGCGCGGTGCATAAACAGCTGCAGCAGGAAATCGCCCTGGTCGGCGACAGCGAACTGAGCGTGCTGATCAGCGGTGCCACCGGGGTCGGCAAGGAACTGGTGGCCGAAGCCATTCACGCCGCCTCGCCACGGGCCGCGCGACCGCTGATCAGCCTCAACTGCGCGGCCCTGCCGGACAACCTGGTGGAAAGCGAGCTGTTCGGCCATGTGCGCGGGGCCTTTACCGGGGCCCACAGCGAGCGCCGTGGCAAGTTCGAGCTGGCCGACGGCGGCACGCTGTTTCTCGACGAAGTCGGCGAACTGCCGCTGCTGGCCCAGGCCAAACTGCTGCGCGTATTGCAAAGCGGCCAGTTGCAGCGGGTCGGGGCCGACCGCGAGCAGCGGGTCAATGTGCGGGTGCTGGCGGCGACCAACCGCGACCTGGCCGAAGAGGTGCGCGCCGGACGCTTTCGCGCCGACCTCTACCACCGCCTCAGCGTCTACCCGCTCAAGGTGCCGACGCTGCACGAGCGCGGCCGCGACGTATTGCTGCTGGCCGGCTACTTTCTCGAGGAGAACCGCGCACGCCTGGGCTTACGCAGCCTGCGCCTGAGCAGCGAGGCGCAGAAGGTCCTGCTGGCCCACGACTGGCCGGGCAACGTGCGCGAACTGGAACACCTGATCGGCCGCGCCGCGCTCAAGGCCCTGTCGGCCTGCAGCGAGCGCCCGCGCATCCTCAGCATCGACAGCCGAGCCCTCGACCTGCCGGATAGCCAGCCCACCGCACTCGACCCCACGCCCAGCGCCCCCGCCGAGCACAACAGCCTGCCCCTGCGCGAAGCCCTGGACGCCTACCAGAAACAGCTGATCAGCCAGACCCTCGCCCGCCACCAGCACAAATGGTCCCCCGCCGCCCGCGAACTGGGCATCGACCGCGCCAACCTGATCCGCCTGGCGCGGCGACTGGGTTTGCAGTGAGTAGACCCTGAAACGCAAAAGCCCCGGATTTTCATCCGGGGCTTTTTACTTTAAAGATGGCCCAGGCGAGCCTCTAACCTGCTATGCAAGTAGCTGTATCTAAAGACTTTCTTGCAACAGATATTTGGCAGGCATACAGCCTGGCATACACGGTGCCGGCTGCTGGGGTGTTTTTTGGCTGTTTTCAGAACCGCAGTGGG
>JBFJZW010000269.1:0-6691 GCA_041621875.1 Pseudomonas sp.
ATGACGGTGCGCGAGTGCCCCAAGGTGCTGCTGGAGTCCGGCAAGCTGACCATCATGCTGATGTTCATCATCGCCAACGCCATGCTCTTCGCCCACGTGCTGACCACCGAGCAGATTCCCCAGACCATCACCGCCATTGTCATCGAGATGGGGCTGCAGCCCTGGCAGTTCCTGCTGGTGGTGAATATCGTGCTGCTGGTGGCCGGTGCCTTTATGGAGCCTTCGGCGATCATCCTGATCCTCGCGCCGATCCTCTTTCCGATCGCCGTGCAGCTGGGCATCGACCCGATCCACCTGGGCATCATCATGGTGGTCAACATGGAGATCGGCCTGATCACCCCGCCTGTGGGACTCAACCTGTTCGTCACCTCGGCGGTCACCGGCATGCCGCTGACCTCGGTGATCAAGGCCGCCTGGCCGTGGCTGATGCTGCTGCTCAGCTTCCTGATGATCATCACCTATATACCGGCCGTGTCCATGGCCCTGCCGACCTGGCTCGGCATGACCTGATCCAACTCCGTGTGTAGCAACGCACACCCTCAGCCCGGCCTTAGTGCCGGGCTTTTTTTGCAGCATCGAAAAGCCCCGGCACCTGGGCGAGAGGCTTTTGTAGCCGGACCCCATCCGGGAAAGGCTGTGCATGCACCATCGCTCCCGAACTGCGCCTGGGCTTATGCGGGCGACGAAGCCGGCGAGACAAACGGCTTGGTCTTGATGCAGGTCAGTCTTGCCCCGGGGATTGTGTGCGATCAATAAGCGCTCACCCCCCCAGGAGATCTGCGCCATGTCCCAGGACTCGACAAAACTGCGGCTGGCCGCGCTTATCGCGTTGGTCGTAGGTTCGATGATCGGCGGCGGAATCTTCTCCCTGCCGCAGAATATGGCGGCCAGCGCCAGCGCCGGTGCCATTCTGCTTGGCTGGGCGATCACCGCCGTGGGCATGCTGGCCCTGGCCTTCGTCTTCCAGAGCCTGGCCAATCGCAAGCCGGAACTGGACGCCGGCGTCTACGCCTACGCCAAGGCCGGCTTCGGCGACTACATGGGTTTCTCCTCGGCCTGGGGTTACTGGATCAGCGCCTGGATCGGCAACGTCAGCTATTTCGTGCTGCTGTTCAGCACCCTCGGTTACTTCTTCCCGGTATTCGGCGAGGGCAATACGCTGGCCGCCATCCTCGGTGCCTCGCTGCTGCTCTGGGCCGTGCACGTGCTGATTCTGCGCGGCATTCGCGAAGCGGCCTTTATCAATCTGGTCACCACCGTGGCCAAGGTCGTGCCGTTGCTGCTGTTCGTGGTGATCACCGCCATCGCCTTCAAGCTCGAGGTGTTCACCGCCGACTTCTGGGGCCGCGGCAACCTGGAGCTGGGCAGCGTGATGGATCAGGTGCGCAACATGATGCTGGTCACCGTCTGGGTGTTTATCGGCATCGAGGGTGCCAGCGTCTACTCGGCCCGCGCGGCGAACCGTGCCGATGTCGGCAAGGCCACGGTGATCGGTTTCGTCGGTGTGTTGCTGCTACTGGTGATGGTCAACGTGCTGTCGATGGGCATCATGAGCCAGGCCGAACTGGCCGGGCTGAAGAACCCCTCGATGGCCGGGGTACTGCAACAGGTGGTCGGCCCCTGGGGCGCGGCGCTGATCGGCATCGGCCTGATCATCTCGCTGCTCGGTGCGCTGCTGTCCTGGACCCTGCTCTGCGCGGAAATCCTCTTCGTCGGCGCGCGCGATCGCAGCATGCCGGGCTTCCTCGCCCGGGAGAACGCCAAGCATGCGCCGGTCAACGCCCTGTGGTTGTCCAACGGGCTGATCCAGCTGTTCCTGGTCATCACCCTGTTCAACGACGCCACCTACCTCAAGCTGATTTACCTGGCCACCTCGATGATTCTGCTGCCGTACTTCTGGTCCGCCGCCTATGCGGTGCTGCTGGCGGTGCGTGGCGAAACCTACGCGGGTGAAGCGCAGGCGCGGCGCAAGGATCTGCTAATCGGTCTGATCGCGCTGATTTATGCGCTATGGCTGGTGTATGCCGGCGGCCTGCAATACGTGCTGCTGTCGGCGCTGTTGTATGCACCGGGGGCGATCTTCTTCGCCATGGCCAAACGCGAACAGGGCCAAGCTATCTTTACCCGGGTGGAAAAGCCGATTTTTATCGCCGTGCTGATCGGCGCGGGCATTGCCGCCTACGGGCTCTATGCCGGTTCCCTCAGCCTATAAAAGGAGAATGCCGATGAGCAGCGAAAAACTGGGCGTGCACTCCGAAGCCGGCAAACTGCGCAAGGTGCTGGTGTGCTCGCCGGGTCTGGCGCACCTGCGGCTGACGCCGAACAACTGCGACGAGCTGCTGTTCGACGATGTGATCTGGGTCAGCCAGGCCAAACGCGACCACTTCGACTTCGTCAGCAAGATGCGCGAACGCGGCGTCGAAGTGCTGGAGATGCATAACCTGCTCAGCGAAACCGTGCAGAACGCCGAGGCGCTGAAGTGGATACTCGACCGCAAGATCACCGCCAACCTGGTCGGCGTCGGCCTGCAGAACGAGGTGCGCGGCTGGTTGGAAAGCCTGAGCCCACGCACCCAGGCCGAACAGCTGATCGGCGGCGTGTCGGTGGCCGACCTGCTCAATGGGCTGGGCGAAAGTCCGGCGCTGAAAATGCTCGCCGAATACAGCGGCCCGGCCAGCTTTATCCTGCCGCCGCTGCCCAATGCGCTGTTCACCCGCGACACCAGCTGCTGGATCTACGGCGGCGTCAGCCTCAACCCCATGCACTGGCCGGCGCGCCGCCATGAAACCCTGCTGACCAGCGCCATCTATAAGTTCCACCCCAGCTTCGCCAGCGCCGAATTCGACACCTGGTACGGCGACCCGGATATCGACCACGGTCTGGCCAGCCTGGAAGGCGGCGATGTGATGCCGATCGGCAACGGCGTGCTGCTGGTCGGCATGGGCGAGCGCAGTACCCGCCAGGCCATCGGCCAACTGGCGCAGCAGCTGTTCGCCAAGGGCGCGGTCGAGCGAGTGATAGTCGCCGGCCTGCCGCAATCGCGGGCGTCCATGCACCTGGATACGGTGTTCAGCTTCTGCGACCGCGACCTGGTAACCATCTTCCCCGAAGTGGTCGAGCAGATAGTGCCATTCAGCCTGCGCCCCGACCCGAACAAGCCCGGCGGCATCGATATCCGCCGCGAAGAAAAGCCCTTCCTCGAGGTGGTAGCCGAAGCCCTCAACCTGAAGCGACTGCGCACCGTGCAAACCGGCGGCGACAGTTACGAAGCCGAGCGCGAGCAGTGGGACGACGGCAATAACGTGCTGGCCCTGGAGCCCGGCGTGGTGATCGGCTACGACCGCAACACCTACACCAACACCCAGCTGCGCAAGGCCGGGGTGGAAGTCATCACCATCGACGCCAGCGAACTGGGCCGCGGTCGCGGCGGCGGCCATTGCATGAGCTGTCCGATCAGCCGCGATGCTGTCGACTACTAATTGCGCACGGCAGGCTTTACCCAGGCCTGCCGCGCCCATTTCTCACAAGGAAATCGTCATGGCGTTTAATCTGCACAACCGCAATCTGCTCAGCCTGATGCACCACAGCCCGCAGGAACTGCGCTACCTGCTGGACCTGGCCCGCGACCTCAAGCGGGCCAAATACACCGGCACCGAGCAACAGCACCTCAAGGGCAAGAACATCGCGCTGATCTTCGAAAAGAGCTCGACTCGCACCCGCTGCGCCTTCGAAGTCGCGGCCTACGACCAGGGTGCCAACGTCACCTATATCGACCCCGGCTCCTCGCAGATCGGTCACAAGGAAAGCATGAAGGACACCGCCCGGGTGCTCGGGCGCATGTATGACGCCATCGAGTACCGCGGCTATCACCAGGACGTCGTCGAGGAGCTGGCCCGCTTCGCCGGGGTGCCGGTGTTCAACGGCCTGACCGACGAATACCACCCCACACAGATGCTCGCCGATGTGCTGACCATGCGCGAACACAGCGACAAACCGCTGCCCGCCATCAGCTACGCCTACCTCGGCGATGCGCGCAACAACATGGGCAATTCGTTGCTGCTGGTCGGTGCCAAGCTCGGCATGGATGTGCGTATCGCCGCGCCCAAAGCGCTCTGGCCGGACCCCGCCCTGGTCGAACAATGCCAGGCCTTCGCCGCCGACAGCGGCGCACGCCTGACCCTCACCGAAGATACCCGGGGCGCGGTGCAGGGCGTCGACTTTATCCACACCGATGTCTGGGTTTCCATGGGCGAACCGGTCGAGGCCTGGGCCGAGCGCATCGAGTTGCTGCTGCCCTATCAGGTCAACCGCGCGATGCTGCAGGCCAGCGGCAACCCGCAGAGCAAATTCATGCACTGCCTGCCGGCGCTGCACAACGCCGAAACCCAGCTCGGCCAGCAGATCGCCGCCCAGTACCCGCATCTGGCGGGCGGCATCGAAGTGACCGACGAGGTCTTCGAATCCCCGGCCTGCATCGCCTTCGAGCAGGCGGAAAACCGCATGCACACGATCAAGGCGGTGCTGGTCGCCACCCTGGGCGGCATCTGAGTGCGACCAGAGGCCTGAAGGAGATCGAGCATGCGCATCGTAATAGCCCTGGGCGGCAATGCCCTGCTGCGCCGTGGCGAAGCGCTGAGCGCGCAGAACCAGCGCGAGAACGTGCGCAGTGCCTGTGCCCAGATCGCCCGCATCGCCCCTGGCCAACAGCTGGTCATCGCCCACGGCAACGGCCCGCAAGTCGGCCTGCTGGCGCTGCAGAACGCCGCCTACGGGGCCACCGACGCCTATCCGCTGGATGTGCTGGGTGCCGAAACCGAGGGCATGATCGGTTATATGATCGAGCAGGAACTGGGCAACCTGCTGCCGTTCGAAGTGCCCTTCGCCACCCTGCTGACCCAGGTCGAAGTCGATCCAGCCGATCCCGCCTTCGCCCATCCGAACAAACCCATAGGCCTGGTGTACAGCCAGGCCGAGGCCCAGCGCCTGGCGGCGGACAAAGGTTGGAGCATCGCCGCCGACGGCGACCACTTCCGCCGGGTGGTGGCCAGCCCCAGGCCGCAGCGAATCTTCGAAATCCGCCCGATCCAATGGCTGCTGGAGAAAGGCACTGTGGTGATCTGCGCCGGCGGCGGCGGCATCCCTACGGCCTACGACCAGAATCGTCAGCTGCAGGGCATCGAAGCGGTGATCGACAAGGACCTCTGCTCGGCGCTATTGGCCGAGCAACTGGAGGCGGACCTGCTGGTGATCGCCACCGACGTCAACGCGGCCTTCGTCGATTGGGGCCTGCCGACACAGAAAGCCATCGCCCAGGCGCACCCGGATGCCTTGGAACTATTGCCCTTTGCCGCCGGCTCCATGGGCCCCAAGGTGCAAGCCGCCGGCGAATTCGCCCGGCATACCGGCAAGGCCGCGGTGATCGGTGCGCTGGAGGATATCGAGGGCATAGTGCAAGGCACGGCGGGTACCAGGATCAGCGTGGATGTTGAGGGGATTCAGTACCGTTGAGGCGAATCCCCGGGTTATGCACCCGCTTCTAACATGTAGCCCGGATGCAATTCGGGTAGCGGTGGCGGCCGTTGAACCCTCCCCCGGATTTGAGCGCAGCAGACCTCTTGCTGCGCTCAGCACCAACCTACGAGCGACCTGCGCCCCAACCTAGCCGCTACGCCACCTTGCCACTCGCCGCGATGGCCTTGGCTTGTTCGCGCAGGACGAACTTCTGCACCTTGCCGGTACTGGTTTTCGGCAGCGCGGTGAAGACCACGCAGCCCGGCACCTTGAAGCCCGCCATGCGCTGCCGGCAGAAGGCGATCACCTCCTGCTCGGTCAGCTCGACGCCTGGCTTGGGGGTGACGAAGGCGCAGGGGGTTTCGCCCCATTTGTCGTGGGCCATGGCCACCACCGCCGCCTCGAGGATCTGCGGGTGACGGTAGAGCACGTCTTCCACCTCGATGGAGGAGATGTTCTCGCCGCCGGAGATGATGATGTCCTTGCTGCGGTCCTTGATCTCCACATAGCCGTCGGCGTGCCACACCGCCAGGTCGCCGGAGTGGAACCAGCCGCCAGCGAAGGCTTCGGCGGTGGCTGATGGGTTCTTCAGGTAGCCCTTCATCACCACGTTGCCGCGCATCATGATCTCGCCGATGGTCTGGCCGTCTTTCGGCACCGGCTGCAGGGTATCCGGGTCGGCTACCATCAGGCCGTCGAGCAACGGCGCGCGCACGCCCTGGCGGGACTTGAGGCGGGCGCGCTGCTCCGGGCTTTCGCCGTCCCATTCGCTCTTCCACTCGCAGGCCACGCTGGGGCCGTAGGTTTCGGTCAGGCCGTAGACGTGGGTCACGCGGAATTCCAGGGCTTCCATGGCTTCGATCACTGCCGCGGGTGGCGCGGCACCGGCGGTCAGCACCTTGACCGGCTGGGTCTTCAGCGCCTTCAGCTCATCCGCGGCATTGGCCAGCATATTCAGCACGATCGGCGCGCCGCAGAAGTGGTCGACGCCGTGTTCGGCAATGGCTGGGTAGATGGCCTCGGCGCGCACATGGCGCAGACATACGTTGACCCCGACATAGGCCGCCAGGGCCCAGGGGAAGCACCAGCCGTTGCAGTGGAACAGCGGCAGCGTCCACAGGTACACCGAGTCGCGCTCGAGCCCGTGTACGAACCTCTCGCCCAGCGCGTTGAGGAAGGC
>JBFJZW010000270.1:0-6585 GCA_041621875.1 Pseudomonas sp.
CCATGCTGGCGGTGCCGCTGTTCGTGTTTATGGGGGTGATGCTGGAGAAATCCCGGGTCGCCGAAGACCTGCTGGAATCCATGTCGCGGCTGTTCGGCACCCTGCGCGGCGGCCTGGCGATCTCGGTGTGCGTGGTCGGTGCCCTGCTGGCGGCCTCCACCGGTATCGTCGGGGCCACCGTGGTGACCATGGGCCTGCTGGCGCTGCCGACCATGTTGCGCCGCGGTTACGACCCGGCCATCGCCACCGGCACCCTGGCCGCCACCGGCACCCTGGGGCAGATCATTCCGCCGT
The DNA here is from genome assembly GCA_041621875.1 of Pseudomonas sp. Taxonomy (GTDB): domain Bacteria; phylum Pseudomonadota; class Gammaproteobacteria; order Pseudomonadales; family Pseudomonadaceae; genus Aquipseudomonas. The sequence goes on from JBFJZW010000270.1 coordinate 295, forward strand.
CGATCGTGCTGGTCCTGCTGGGCGACGTGATGTCCAGCGCCTACCAGCAGGCGCAGTTGAAGATGGGCATCTTCTCGCCCAAGACCGTTTCGGTCGGCGACCTGTTCGTCGGCGCGCTGCTGCCCGGCCTGCTGCTGGTGGGCCTGTATATCGCCTATATCATCGGCGTGGCGATCTTCCAGCCGAAGAAGCTGCCGGCCCTGCCCCAGGAAGAGCTCGGCCCGATCGAGTGGGGCAAGCTGATCAATGCCCTGGTACCGCCGCTGCTGTTGATCGGCGCGGTGCTCGGCTCGATCCTCGCCGGTTACGCCACCCCCACCGAAGCCGCCGCCCTGGGTGCCGTCGGTGCCATGGCGCTGGCCCTGTACAAGGGCAAGCTGAACTTCGGCCAGCTGCGCCAGGTGGCCTACGGCACCACCGAGATCAGCGCCATGGTGTTCCTCATCCTGATCGGCGCGTCGCTGTTTTCCCTGGTGTTCCGCGGCTTCGGTGGCGAGGCGATGATCGAGGACATCTTCGCCCAGCTGCCGGGCGGGGTGCTCGGCGCGTTCTTCCTGGTGATGGTGGTGATCTTCCTGCTCGGCTTTATCCTCGACTTTATCGAGATCACCTTCGTGGTGGTGCCGATTGTCGGCCCGGTTCTGCTGGCCATGGGGCTGGATCCCGTGTGGCTGGGGGTGATGATCGCCCTCAACCTGCAGACCTCCTTCCTCACCCCGCCGTTCGGCTTCGCCCTGTTCTACCTGCGCGGCGTCACTCCGCCGTCGGTGCCCACCAGCACCATCTACAAGGGCGTGCTGCCGTTTATCCTGATCCAGATTGCCCTGCTGGTGATCGCCTACCAGTTCCCCGGCCTGATTACCTGGCTGCCGGAACAGGTGTACGGCAAGTAGAGCCTGCACGCGCCCTGCGGGCACCGCTGTTCACTTGACGGCTGTTCACTTGATAGAAATGCCGCTTTGCCCTTACCGGGCAAGCGGCATTTTTTTGGCTATGTCCCAGTTACCTGTTGCATGCAGCAATTCCTTGTAGGAGATCCCCGTCGTCCGGACGCCGCGCTGTCGCGCAGCAAACTGGAGCAATTGCCTCTATCGTCTTGTAGGTACCTGTAAGAGCGGGCCATGCCCGCGAACCGCGCGAGGTCAGACACTTTCGCGGTCATGGACCGCTCCTACATATGGCGCGGTTTGGTCCCGCCTCCCTCCGTGGGAAATCTGAGCAACCGCGCAACACATATCTGGGACATAGCAATTTTTTCGCCTGGCGGCGCGCCCAGGGCCTGCGCGGTCAGTTCAGGCGCATCCAGTACTTGCCGTCCTGGTAGGTGAAGACCATGCCGTCGCGGGTGATCTGCTGCAGACGCAACTCGGCGCTCAGCCGGTCGCCCTCGCGCAGGCTGCGACCGCTGGCACGGATAAAGCGCAGGTTGCTGTCCGTCGAATAGACATGGGCATTGATGCCCAGCTCGCGCAGTTGTCGCTGCACCGCGCCGGGCAGGTTCTTCCAGTGTGCGACATCGCCCAGGTCTGCGCCCTGGGGCGGCGTGTCATCCAGCTCGCGACGTTGCGGGATCACCGCCCGCGGGGCCTCGTGGGCGGCGGCCAACGCCGGGGCCGGTGCTGCGGGCACCCGCCCGGCCCGCTCCGGCAACTGCAGTTGCACCGGGGGGAGCGCGGACACCGCCGGCTCGTCGTCGTCCAGCTGCACCCGCAGACCCGCCGCGTCCTGCAATTGCTGCAGGCCCGGCACCCGGGCCTCCGGAACAGGGCCGGCGAGTAGCTCGGTCTCGACCGCCGCCTCGACAGGCACGTCGACGGGCGGCGGCGCGGCAGTCGCCACCGAGGCTTCCACGGGCACCGGCGCGGCGTCTTCGGCCAGCCACAGCTTGCCGGCGACGACCCACCCCAGCAGCATCAGCAGCGCGACACTGACCAGCAGCGCCCACCAGCGCCACAGCCGTTGCGCCACCACCGGACGGTAGCTGCTCGCCAGCTCCTGGGGCGTATCGATATGCGGAATATCGCCGCGCCCACGCTGGTTCTCCGACTGTTTCAACGCATTGAGGATATAGGACATCGCCTCACTCCCAGCCTGCTTCAGCAGTGCTCAGCAGCGGAACGTCCGGCTCGGTCAGGGCACTGAGCTGGATCAGGGTCTGCGGTCCGATCACCGCGTCGGTGACCAGTTGATAGTGGTGCTGAAAGGCCAGCACCTGCAGTTGCAATGACTCGTCGTAGTGCCGGCGCGGCTGCAGGGCCGCCGGACGCCCCTGCAGCTGCGCCAGACGCGCCTCCAGCCAGGGCACCACCGGGCTGCTGGCCTCCGGGCGGATCGGCTCGCGGTAACCCGGCGGCAAGCGCCAGAGCAGCAGCTGACTGCCCTGCATGGCCAGGCGCAACTCGCCCAGATCGACCCGCTGCAGCTCGCCGGCCAGCTCCAGGGTGGCGCTGGCGGTGGGACCGTCGAGGGCCACCAGGGTGGCGTGGAAACTCTGCCCGCTACGATTGTGCAGGTTGATCACCGCCGGCAGGTTGAGCTTGAGCAGCTCATCCAGATTGGCCACCTGCTGCAGGCAACCCAGCCGATGCAGACGGGCGAAGCGACAGACCACCGGGGCCTGACGCGGGTCGAAGTCCAGCCCCCAGCGGCGGAACAGGCTCTGGTAGGCCAACACCTCGGTGGCCGCCAGGTCCGTCTCGTCCGGCCACTGCCAGTCGGCCGGCCTGGCCAGCGCTGGCGGCGCGGCGACGACCTGTGCCTCGGCCAGCGCCGGTGGCGACTCGGGCAGCGGCTCGGGCGGTTCGGACACGGCGGCGACAGGTTCCTCGGCGACTGCCGGGGGCGGCTCCGGCGGCGGGTCGCGCTGTTCCAGCGGCGCGGTCTCCGGGCGCATCAGGGCCAACAGTTCGCGACCGCCGGGGAAGAGAAAGCCGACCAGCAATAGCCCCATCAGCAGCAGCGGCAGCAGCGCCCAGCGCCAGCGCGAAGGCCGGCGCTCGGCCTGGCCGAGAATCTCCCCGGCGGCGCGGTTCAGCACCCACCAGTCGACCCGGTTGCAGCGCTCCACATAAGCGCCGAGCAGGGCGCGGTCGCAGATGATATTGACCATCCGCGGCACCCCGCCGGTCAGCCGGTGCAGACGGCGCAGCGCCGCCCGGGTGAACAGCGGCGCGGCGCGCCCGCCCACCGCCAGCCGATGGGCGACATAGGCACTCAGCTCTTCGCGCGACAGGGCCTTGAGGTGGTAACGCGCGGTGATGCGCTGGTTCAACTGGCGCAGCTCGGGGCGGGCCAGGGTCGCGAGCAGCTCCGGCTGGCCGATCAGGATGATCTGCAGCAGTTTCTGGCTACTGGTTTCCAGGTTGGTCAGCAGGCGGATCTGCTCCAGCACATCGAGGCTGAGGTTCTGCGCCTCGTCGATGATCAATACGGTATTGATGCCCCGGGCGTGGGACTCCAGCAGATGGGCGTTGAGGGCATCGATATAGCCCTTGATCCGATGGCCGCTGTGTTGATAGCCGATTTTCAGCTCGTCGCAGATCGCCTCCAGCAACTCGGTGATGCTGTATTTGGGGTTGAGGATAAAGGCGACCTCGGCATGTTCCGGCAACTGCTCCAGCAGACAACGGCACACCGTGGTCTTGCCGGTGCCGACGTCGCCGGTCAGCAGGACGAAACCGCCGTTGCTGTTGATGCCGTAGAGCAGGCTGGCCAGGGCTTCGCGGTGCTGCTCGCTGAGGTACAGGTAGCGCGGGTTGGGCGCGATGGTGAAGGGCAGCTCGGAGAAACCGAAGTATTGGCTATACATGGCGTCGGACCTCGCAATCTACTGTGACTATAGAAGCCCGGGCAGTAGTTTCCAGCCGTGCTCGACAAGCCGCCGAACGGTATGTCCTTTCGTCGCAAGAGGCCCCAAATGTCAGGGCTGATCTACACTGCATTTAGGATCGTAATAATAAGGAAAAAATTGAGTTCGAGATTTCTTTCAAGGACTTAACAGATGTCTGCCACAGCGTGTCAAACTTCTGACTCACCGCGTAGAGCCTTGCTTCTTGATCTGTCCGGTGACGACAACCTGCTCATCAACCTGCAGTTGCCCGACTGGGTGCTGGACCGCGCGAGTAGTGCCGAAAGCGCCTACGGCATGCTCAAGTTCCATAACTACCGGGTCGCCATCGCCCTGCTGCCGGAACTGCCGGAGGCGCAGTTCGAGGAGATCGAAGGCCTGCTCGATCGCGACGAGCACCTGGCCTGGGTCGCACTGACCCAGCACAGCGCCCTGGAGAAGCAGGACTTCCGGCGGCTGATCTACGAACACTTCTACGACTACTTCTCGCTGCCCCTGGGCGGCACCCTGGAACACCTCAAGCACGCCCTGGGTCACCTCGAGGGCATGTCGCGGCTGCGCGACATGGAAGAGGAAAACCTGCTGCCGGTGACCGAGTTTCAGATGGTCGGCGGCAGCAAGCAGTTCCTCGCCATCTTCGACCAGATCCGTCGGGTAGCCGGGGTCGAGGCTCCGGTGCTGATCCGCGGCGAGACCGGGGTGGGCAAGGAAATGATCGCCCGCGCCATCCACCAGCGCTCGCCGCAGTGCGACGGCCCCTTCGTCGCGGTCAATTGCGGGGCCCTGCCGGAAACCCTGATCCATGCCGAGCTGTTCGGTTACGAGAAGGGCTCCTTCACCGGGGCCTACAAGCGCAAGATCGGCCGGGTCGAGGCGGCGCAGAACGGCACCATCTTCCTCGACGAGATCGGCGACCTGCCGCCGCAGATGCAGGTCTACCTGCTGCGCTTCCTCGAACAGAAGACCATCGAACGTCTCGGCGGCAACCAGAGCATCCAGGTCAACGCGCGGGTGATCGCCGCCACCCACGTCAACCTGGAAGAGGCGGTGGCCGACGGGCGCTTTCGCGAAGACCTCTACTACCGGCTCAACGTGCTGAGCATCCTGGTACCGCGCCTGGCCGACCGCGGCAACGACGTCGAGCTGCTGGCCCGCTACTTCCTGCACAAGTTCGGCAAGGAATACGGTACCAGTTCGCGCGGCTTCACCCGCCAGGCGGTGGGGGCCATGCTCAGCCACGGCTGGCCGGGCAACGTGCGCGAAATGATCAACCGCATCCGCCGCGCCCTGGTGATGAGCGAAAACCGCATGATCACCCCCGCCGACCTGGGCCTGCAGGAATGCGCGACCCTGGACATGGTCATGCCCCTGGAAGAAGCCCGTGCCCATGCCGAGGAACTGGCGGTGCGCAGCTGCCTGAGCCATGCCATGAACAATGTGTCCAAGGCCGCCAAGCTGCTCGGCGTCTCGCGCGTGACCCTCTACCGCATGATGGACAAATATGGCGTGCGCTAGCCGCCCTCAGCGCCGGCACGACGCCCGCCCCGACCAGCCGATGCCAGGGGGCTGAGCCCGCGGCCGCGACGGTTGCCGGCCAGGCCTTGTCGACACCCGGCCAGGCCCACTGTAACGGGGGCTGAACAACTCCCCGGCCGCCGCCCCGGGCCTGCACGGCCGGCCGCCCCTGAAATAGCCACCTCGCGGCAAATGGCGCATTCCCTGCATGCTTTATCTTGCCTTGCGGAGAGAATGTCATGCCCCCAGAGGGTCGTAGAGCCACCGACTTCCAGACGCCGGACAGAAGAGCGAACGGCGTCCAGGAACCCATAGCCACGCACCCGGAAAGCGGTGCGATGCCCTTCCCGTTGTTCAGCGATACGCCCTTTATGAACTGGCACCTGCTGCACCGTAAATACCGCCTGCTGGATCACTTCCACCCCAGTTGCCAGCCGCTGATCAAGCTGTGGGACGAGGCCAACGGCGACTAGTCTCGCCCCGACCCTGAAATGTCGCTTCACTGCCGCAATGCCGTTCACTTAAGCGGAGTGAAATTGCGCTTAAGCGGATATCGGATCATGGAGGTCTTCACCATCTCTGGTCGTGATGGCTTTGCACGGTGGTTCATCCTGCGCTCACCCTTGTAGGAGCGGGCTTGCCCGCGAATCGCGGCGCAATAGAAAAACATCGCGGCCAATAACTAGGCGTCCCCGCCGCTCCTACGGGTTTCGCAGCACCCGCCAGCACGGCTGGCAACACTTGATGGGTACATAGCCTTTTCTTATGTGAACGGCACTGGCTTCACGGCCGGGCCTGTGTGAGCAACGACAGATTATTGGGTCGAAACACTGGCCGCTCAGGCCCGCAAGAATGCGAACCCCGTCGCAAGCCCCGCCCCCACCGCGATAAACGGTTGTAAACCACGAAAAATCCCCCTTTTCCGCCGC
>JBFJZW010000271.1:0-6535 GCA_041621875.1 Pseudomonas sp.
CATCGCTGCGCTGCAGCCGAAGATGCCGCACGGCACACCACCCGCAATCGGTTTGCCGACCACGAAGAAGTCCGGCTCAAGGGCCCACAATTTCGTGCAACCACCGATATCGGTGGAGATGGTGTGGGTCTCGTCGATGATCAGCAGCGCGCCGTATTTCTTGGTCAGCTCGCGGCACTGCTGCATAAAGCCAGGCTCGGGCAGGACCATGCCGATATTGGTCATCGCCGGCTCACAGAGCAGGGCGCAGACGTCGCCTTTAGCCAGCGCGACTTCCAGCGCTGCAACATCATTGAACGGGATCGAGCGGCTGTACTGGGTCAGGTCGTAGGCCTGGCCGACCAGGCCGGAGCGCGGCACGGTCTCGCCATCGCGGTAGCGCACCATCACATCGTCCACCGTGCCGTGGTAGCAGCCGTCGAACACCAGCAGTGTCTTGCGCTGGGTGATCTCGCGAGCCCAGCGCAGCACATAGCGATTCGAATCTGTTGCGGTGGCGGTGACCTGCCAGAACGGCAGGCCGAAGCGCGCGGCCAGCAGCTCGCCGCAGACCACCGCGTCCTCGCCCGGCAGCATGGTGGTCAGGCCGTTGTTGCCCTGTTCGGCGATGGCTCGGGCTATCGGGTCGGGCGAGTGGCCGAACATGGTGCCGGTGTCGCCCAGGCAGAAGTCGATATATTCGTGGCCGTCGACATCATAGAAGCGCGCGCCCTTGGCCCGCTCGACGAACAGCGGCACCGGGGTCGACCAGTCCGCCATCCAGTGCATCGGTACGCCGCCGTACAGCGAGTTGCGCGCGCGTTCGGCCAGGGCCACGGACTTGGGGTTGCGCTCGATAAAACGCTGGCGCTCGCGCTGGGCGAAGGCTTCTACGGCGGCTGGGCTGATACCACTGGAAGTCATGTTGAACACCTCGTTCGAATTTCCGAACATAGTCTTTTGTGATCACAAATAAGTCAATAGATGCCTTGTAAGCGGTATTCAGGTAGATTAATCCTGAATTTGTGATCACAGGCTGGGTGTAAATGGAAAATATACAGCAGGTGGCCCTGATCAGCGGGGCGGGTAGCGAGAGCGGCATCGGTATGGCCATCGCCCGCCGCCTGGGCCAGCAGGGTGTGCGCGTGCTGCTCACCGCCAGCAGTGCGCGGGTCGAACAGCGCGCCGCCGAGTTGTGCGCTGAAGGTATTCAAGCACGTGCTTGCGTCGCCGACCTGACCGATGAGCGGCAGGTCGCCGAGCTGGTCGAATGGGCCCAGGCGCAATGGGGGCAGATCGACATTCTGGTGAACAACGCCGGCATGGCCATGCAGGGCAGCCCGGAACCCTTCGCCGAGCTGGCTGATATGGACCTGGCCACCTGGAACCTGTCGCTCAACCGTAATCTGACCACCACCTTTCTGCTTACCCGTGGCGTGTTGCCGGGTATGCGCGCGCGTGGCTACGGGCGCATCGTCAATATCAGCTCGACCACCGGCACCCGCGGTAGCAACCCCGGCGAGTCGGCTTACAGCGCGGCCAAGGCCGGCATGCTCGGCCTGTCCATGGGCCTGGCGCTGGAAGTGGCCAGGCAGGGTATTACGGTGAACAGTGTGGCCCCAGGCTGGATCGCCAGCGGCTCAAGCACAGAAGAAGAACAGCGCGCCGCCGAGTACACGCCGATGCGCCGCGCCGGACGGCCCGAGGAAGTGGCGGCGGCGGTGGCCTTTCTGGCCTCGCCGGAAGCCAGCTATATCACTGGCGAGGTCTTGGTTGTGGATGGCGGTAACTGCCTGATCGAGAACAAAGCCCCGTAGGGTGCGCCGCGCGCACCACCTTCATTTATGGCGACGCTGGTGCGCATGGCGCACCCTACGGAGCCGTGAAACCCAACTAAGGAAATCAACATGCGCAACTGCCTACTGACCCTCGCCCAACTGCCCGCCCCGCCGCAAGGATGCTAGAGCCATGGCCGACAATCTGCAGGACCAGCTGTACCAACAACTGCGTGATGCTCTGTTGGCCGGGCGTTTCCGCCCCGGCGAGCGGCTGAAGATCCGCGACCTGGCCGCGGCCTGGGGTACCAGCCCTATGCCGGTGCGCGCCGCCCTGCAACGCCTGGTCGCCGAAGGCGCGCTGGAGAGCGAACCGCAGCGTTCGGTACGGGTGCCGGCGATGACCCGCGAGCGCTTTCAGCAGCTGTTTCAGGTGCGCCTGAGCCTGGAAGGTCTGGCCGTGGAGCTGGCGGCCGCGCGCATCGGCGCGGCCGAGATCGAGCTGTTGCGCGGGTGTATCGCGCGCATGGAAACGGCCCTGGAGCAGCGCAATGTGCCGGCCTATCTGGCCGACAACAGCCTGTTTCACCTGACCCTCTACCGCGCCTGCGCCAACCCGATCCTGCTGCGCATGATCGAATCGCTGTGGTTGCAGGTCGGGCCCTTCTTCAATCGCCTGTTTACCGAGGCGGATCTGTCGCTGCGCCTCAACGACTTCCACGAACAGGCCTTCAAGGCCCTGGAAGCGGGGGATGGCAAGGCGGCGCGGGCGGCCATGGAGCAGGATCTGAGCTACTTCGGGCAGTTTCTGCTTAACCTGCTGGAGTTGGAGCAAGGCTAGTTTGTCAGGCGCTGCTTAGCTTTCCAGCCAGACGTCCCTTACCCAGTGCCAGACCGACTCCCAGGTTTCTTCCTCGCTGACTTCGCCGGTGTCGCTTTCCCAGAGCAGCACGGTGCCGTCCAGCTCGACGCAGTAGTAGTTGCCGTGGTCTTCGCAGATCGGCACCAGCTCGCGGGAAACCCCCAGGGACCAGGCCACCGAGGCCACTTCCGGGAGGTAGGTGTGTGAGTGCGGGTCGGTGACGGTCACCGGCTCCAGGCGGCCGTAGACCACGTCGCTGACCTTGAGCAGGAATTCGCGCAGCTCGAACGGCAGGTTGATCAGCAGCTGCTCCTCTATCTCCACCAGCAACTCCTCTTCCGGCAGCTCCAGCGGTACGGGCACCGGTTCGTTGAGTTCGCGCAGTTGTTCGATGACTTCTTCCACGGGGTAAGCCTCCTGGGTAGCGGTGGATATGGCTGCGTCTTATACCCTAGCCGAGTACAGGCAAACAGCCGGGCGGGTGCTATTGTGCAGTTTTAGCGGTGCGTCATTTATTGAACGCCATTAAACGGTCCCGTCATGAACAAGCAAAGCGAAGAGACAAGCGACGACGCCCTCAGCGAGGAACAGCGCCTGCAATTGCTGACCCGTGCCGGCCAGCGCAATCGTCTGGTGATCTTTGTCCTGGCCGGCGTACTCGGCAGCCTGATGCTGCTGTCGGCGGGGCTCAATCTGTACGGCGTGCTGTGGGCCGGGGACGAGTCGCGGGTCGTCGCCCTGGAGCAGCAGGTGGCCCGCCTGGAGAAACAGTTGGCCGTGCAGCAGGTCGCCCTGAGCAATCAGGAGGTGCTGCTGGCCAGCCAGCAGAGCCAGCAACTGACCGGCCTGTTCGAGCGGGCCGAGGATCCCGACAGCATCGCCCAGGTGAGCAAGGTGCTGCAGGCCCAAGAGGCGGACTATCAGGCGGTGCTGCAGGGGCTGAAGGTGGGCATGGCCGATCTGGCCAATATGCTGCCGGGGTCGCGCAGCTGGCTGAACCTGTATTACGAGCCGCTCGACCGCGCCCTGCTCAACAGTCGCCAGCGCAGTGAGGAGATCCAGGCCTGGGCCGAGCAGGCGGCGCAGGAGCAGCCCTGATCAGCCGGCGCGGGCCATCAGTCGTGCATCCAGCAGGGCGTGGTGGGGAATTTCCGCCGGCTCCAGATCGTCGAGCAGGTCGCTCTGCTCGCGGCAGCCCAGGGTCGTCGGCGGCAGGCCGGGACGGCCAAGCAGTTCCAGCAGCAGGGGCCAGTCCCAGGCCAGCGCATCGCTGACAATCTCCAGTTCACCCAGTCCGGCGAGAAAGGCCCGCAAGGCAGTGCCGGCGGCCTTCCGGCTGTGGCCATGGCGAGCGCTATCGAGCTGCGGCAGCACGATGTCGACGACGAACTCGGAACAGTCGGCGAGCGTCCAGCCATCCAGCAGTTCGACATAGAACTCCACCCCGGCGGGCTCGACCAGGGCCAGGCTGATCAGCCGGCGGTCGAGGTCGAGGCGGGTGAATTCGGTATCCAGATAAAGCGTGCGCATCGCATTACTCCGCGCGGGCGGTGCTGTGCGGGGCCGCACAGCACCGGGGAAGGCCGTCTTAGCCCATATGGAAAAAGGCCAGCTTGTTACCATCCAGATCGCGGAAATAGGCCCCATAGAAGCCCGGTATGCGCTCGCCGGGTTTGCCTTCGCAGCTTGCCCCGAGCTCGATGGCCTTGGCGTAGAGTGTGTCCACGCCCTCGCGAGAACCCGCTGGTAAGGCCACCATATTGCCGTTCCCAGGATTGGGCGCTTGCTTGTCATAGGGCAGGCAAACGGCAAACATCGGCTGACCCTTGGCGATGCCGTAGAAGGCGATGCGGCCCATATCCATGACCACCTTGGCACCCATTTCAGCCAGCAAGGGGGTGTAGAAAGACTTGGCTTTTTCCATGTCAGTGGTGCCAACCGTTGTGTATCCGATCATCGTCGCGTCCTCAGGTGGTGTGGCGGGTTGTCTGCGTTGTGTACCTGAGTCTACCTCGGCCTGGCAAATGCACCCGCTGAATAAGGCGCAAAGAAAACCCGGGCAAGCCCGGGTTTCTGTGTCGCAGAGGGCAATCAGCCGTTCTGGCGGATGCCGGCCACCAGCCATGGCTGGTTGTCGCCGACGGCACGCTCCAGACGCCAGCTTTCGCTGAAGGCTTCGCCCTGGTCGAAGCGCGAGGTCTTGGCCACACCGGTAAAGGTCAGGGTGGCGACGGTCTTGTCGCTGAGGTCGTCGACGCCGTCGAGCTGGGCATCGAGATCATCGATATAGGTGGACTGGAAGCCTTCGCCCAGGTCGGCACGCTCGCGGCTTAGGAACTCCAGCAGCTGCGGAGTGACGAACTCGCCGATCTTCTCCATCTCGTTGGCATCCCAGTGCTGCTGCAGGCTGAGGAAGTGCTCGCGACCGGCGGCCACGAAGCTCTGCTCGTTGAACCAGGCCGGGGCGTTGATCACCGGCTTGATCGCGGCTGCAGCGCTGCTGCCGCCGAAGATCGAGGCCGGGGCCGCCTGGTTGGGCATTTCGCGCTGCATCGGCGCGCCGTTGGCGGTTACCGGGCCGGCCTGCTTGCGACGAGCGGCGAGGAAGCGGAACAGCAGGAAGGCGATCAGGCCGAAGATCAGCATGTCCATGATCTGCAGGCCTTCGAAGCCGTCACCCATAAACATCGAGGCGAGCAGGCCACCGGCGGCCAGACCGGCCAATGGCCCCAACCAGCGCGAGGCACCGCTGGCGGCTGCAGGCTGACGACCGGCGGTCGGCGCGGCGGTGCTGGTCGAGGTTGGCGACGTGGTTTGACGGGTCTGATGGCTCGGCGCGGAGCCGAAGGATTTGGCCCCGCCAAAACGCTTGGCTTCGGCTTCGAAACTCATGGTAAGGCCCAGGCTGAGGCACATGGCCAGGGCGACACTGAGAAAACGCTGCATGGTTGGCTGTCTCTTGGTGATTGGATCTACGCGCGGCATCTTGCCCGGCATGGTCGCCGCTGGCTAGACCTAGAATGTTTCCGGCTTTTGCCTTCGGGTCTGACTCCGATCAGCTGCGCGTCGGCCCTGCTGCGTTAAAAACAGGCTCGGAATGCTCATGTACAAAAGTACACTCCGCTTCCTCGCCTGTTTTTGCCTTGCAGGACTCTAGCTCGCAAGATCTTAAATAGGTTCTCTGGACGGACAGCGTCGTTGAGCTTCGCTGCGCTCAGCGCCAACCTTCCCGCCCGGAGATGGGCTATTGGCGCAGCAGTGCCAGCAGCGGTCCGCAGCGCAACTGGCTGCGCAGCAGGGCGCGGAACTCGGCGGGGTCCTGTTCGGGGTGGCGCAGCCAGTGGATAAAGCAGCGCAGGTAGACGCCGCTGAGCAGGCTTTCCTCGGCGATGCGGCGCAGGTGCAGGGTTTCGCGCTGGGCCGCCTCGCGCCACCACTGCACGGTGCGGCTGATGCGCAGCAGGCCGCCGATCTGCAGGTGGACATGCCCGGGCTCCAGCTTGTACAGCAGCATCTGCCCGGTGACCGCGCGGTGCGCCGCCAGGCTGGCGAGCCAGGTCAGCAACAGCTCTTCCAGGCGCTTGGCCGGTGTCAGGGGCAGCAGGTCGGCGGCCTTGGCGCGGGCCAGCATGGCCTGGTCGGCGCGGTCGAACCAGGCTTCCACCAGTTGATCCTTCTCGCGGTAATGGCTGGCGATGCTATCCAGGCCGACACCCAGGTCGGCGGCCACATCGAACAGGTGCAGACGCTCCCAGCCGCAGACATCGGCCAGCTTGAGGGCGCTATCGAGGATCTGCGCAGCAGTGATTGTCGGTTTTTTCATCGGCTCACCTCGCCAAGCAGTATGGGCCGAGGTGCGCGGCAGGCGCTGTGGAGTCGACCAGCGGAGGCCGAGGGGGATTTGTTGTAGGAGATCCCC
>JBFJZW010000272.1:0-6518 GCA_041621875.1 Pseudomonas sp.
GCAGCCCGGGGATTATCTACAAGGCGAAATAAGCGCGGCGATAGTGCTAAAATCGGGAGGCCATTGGCCTCCCGTTTTTTATGGCCATGTCCTAATTCAGTGTTGCCAACAATGCTGAAGGGGTCTGCGCAGACCGTAGGAGCGGCCTTGGCCACGATGTTTTTCTATTGGCTTCGATTCGCGGGCAAGCCCGCTCCTACAAGGTTCGGTTGTCTCGACAACAGCTCACGACGACATAGCCTTTTTATTGTCGCCGCCGCTGTTTACTTCCAGCTGGCCTGTACTGCTGGCAGGGGTTCTTGACACCGGCTGTTATGGCCCGGCTCCAGGTAGGGCATAAGGATCGGAGCCATGCCCTTGAGTACCTGTACCGGCAGCGCCGAGGTGAAATGGAAGTTTTCCGCGGCGCGCCCGGGGACGAAGGCGGTGAGGGTGCCGTAATGGCGCGGTCCCAGGTAGAAGACAAAGGTTGCCGTGCGGTTCATGGCCCGGGAACTGAGCACCCGGCCACCGGCCCCGACGGTTTCGATGCGGTTGTCGCCGGTACCGGTTTTGCCGCCGACCCTCAGTACCTGCCCGTCGGCCAGCTTGAAGCTGCCCTGCAGGCGGCGTGCGGTGCCGTTGTCGACCACTTCGGCGAGGACGTTGCGCAAGGCGGCGGCCACCTCCGAGGCCATGACCCGGGTGCCCACCACCTGGTTGCGTCCGACCAGGGTGTCGTAGGGGGTGTCGGCGGCAAAGTGCAGGCTGTCGATGCGCATGCTGGGTTGGCGAATGCCGTCGTTCTGGATGATTCCCATCAGCTCGGCCAGGGCCGCCGGACGGTCGCCGGAGCTGCCGATGGCGGTGGCGAGAGAGGGCACCAGGTGGGCGAAAGGGTAGCCCAGGTTTTGCCAGCGCCGATGAATATCGAGGAAGGCCTCGACCTCCAGCATGATGCGGATGCGGCTGTCGCGGGCGCTCTTGTGTCGGCTGCGGAACAGCCAGCCGTAGACTTCCTGGCGCTCGTCCCGGCTGGCCTGCACCGCATCGTTGAAGGAGGCCTGGGGATTTTCGATCAGATAGCCGAGCAGCCACAGTTCCAGCGGGTGAACCCTGGCGATATAGCCCTGGTCCGGTAGATCGTAGGCCCCGGGGCCATAGTTCCGGTACAGCTCGGCGACCCGCGTGTCGCTGAGCGCGGCCTGAGGCAGATAGGTGCGCAGGAAGGCGGCAAAGGTGGCCGGGTCGGCCTGGGGCGACAGGTAGCGATGCACGGCGGCCAGGCGCGCCGGGGTGTGGCGCAGGCCGTTGAGAAAGGTTTCCAGACGCTGCTGTTCGGCTTGCCCCTGATACTTGCGCCAGAAGCGCAGCAGGAAGGTCTTGCCTTCGCGATCGGCGAAGTCCATCAGGTAGGCCTGGCGCCTGGGGTCCTTGTCGTCCTTCAGCAGTTCGGCGCTGTTTTCCGGGCCTTGGTAGGTGCTGTAGCGCACCAGGTCGCGCATCAGGCGGATAAACGGCAGGTTGAGGGACTCGCGCAGGGCTTCGCGTAGGGTGGCGATGCGCTGGTTGTCCTCGCGGCGGAAGTTGGCAAAGGTGTGGATGCCGCCGCCGGTGAAGAAGCGCTCATGGGGGCTGGCCGAGTATTTGCGCTCCAGGGCGGCGTCGAGCATGGCCGGCAGATTCGCCTGTGGATTGCTCAACAGGTAACCGACGGCCCAGCGGGTCAGGTTGTCCTGGCCGTTGACCGTACGCAGTTCAGCGCTGCTTTGCCCGGCATGGCGCGCGTGCAATTCGGCGACTATTTCCAGGTAGGTGGCCAGTACCCTGAGCTTGGCGGTGGAGCCCAGCTCCAGTTTGCTGCCCTCATTGATGTCGAAGGGCTGGTCGGTGCTGTCGGTCTGCACCCGCACCCGGCTGCCGGTAGCCGTGCGCTCGAACAGGTTGAAGCTGTAGCGCACCTCGGCGGTTTTCTCCGGCGACAGCAGGCGCTCGCCGAACAGGCCGATCTCTCCGGCAAACTCGGGGTCGGCCAGTTGTTGCAGATACTGGCTGGCGGCCTGCTGCAGTTCGTCGTGCAGGGTACTGGTGACGCTCAGGTCGAGGCGGTCGAGGTCATACAGGGGCATATTGAGCATGGCCGAGAGACGTGAGCGCGAGACGCTGATGCCTTTGTTGCCGTCCACGGTCTGCAGGTTGGGTTCCAGTACCCAGTCGCGGTAACCGAGGGGCTGGCTGAGGGCGGCATCGCGCAACGGCTGGTCGATCAGGCCGCCGTTGGCCAGCAGGCGGATATGGCTGTCGGTCAGCTCGGCCAGGTCATGGCGTCCCTGGGCCAGGTAATAGGAGGGGCGGCGCTGGGCGATCATCAGGGCCAGTACCTGGCGCAGGGCCAGACCGCGCTCTGCCACGCTGGCCGTGGGCGAACGGTCCGGGTCGAGCAGGTGGTTGACCCGGGCAAAGTCGGCACCGAACCAGATGCGCAGGCCGTCCGCCAGACCATGCACCTCGCCATGCCCCGGTGCCGCCGAGAGCGGCACGCTGTTGAGGTAGTCGCGGACGATGTTTTCCCGCGCGGCCAGGGTCTGCGGGCCGCTCTGGTAGGCGCGTATGCTGGCGGAAATCATCTGCCGGAGCTTTTCCGTGGCCGAGAGGGTCAGGCCATCCGGCGAGTGGCGGTATTTCTCCAGCTGGGTGGCCAGGGTACTGCCGCCTGAGGATTGATCCTGCATGTCGAGCATTTTGCCGACCTGGGACGCTGCCGCCATGATAAAGCGCGGCCAGTCCACGGCCGGGTTGGCCAGGGGCTGCTGCGGGTCGAGCAGATGGCGGTTCTCGATAAACAGCAGGCTGCCGGCGACCAGTGGCGGGATGGCGCTGAAGCTCGGGTAGCGCTGCTGGGGATAACGGAATTCGTAGAAGGGCGTGCCGCGGCAATCGCTGATACGCAGTCCGGCCTGGATCTTTTCCGGGTAAGGAATAAAGAAGCCGCGTTGTGCATAGTCGAGCAGCGCTGGCGAGAACTGCGCCTGCTGTTGCACGTTGAAACCACGCTGTGCGAGGCGTTCGAGCATCAGCGGGATATAGGTATAGCCCAGGCGCTTATCGAAGGGGCCTTCCTTAGGGTAGCTGATTGCCGGGCTGGGACCGGGCCTGACCCGATAACTCAGGGATTGCGCATAGCGACTAAGCTCTTGGGCCTGCAAGCGCGAACTGTGCATTTCATAGGCGAGCAGCAGGGCAGCGATTATCAGCAGCAACAGTAGCGACAGCCAGAAGACGACTTTCACCTTACTGCTGCGTTTGTCAGCCTTGGGTTGCGCGCTGGGCTGGCTGTCGCTGGGCAGTTGGGTGATCTGAGGTTGCCAGGATGTGCCCATATTCATCTCGCCCTTGTACTCATCCGTAGGTGTATGGGGCCGGATAACCGTAGCGGGCCCGAGTGCCGGATTTCGCGCTTAGCACCGCTGCCAATCAGTCTAGCGGTTGGGCGGGGGCTCTGGCAGGGAGTATTGGGTCGACACGAAATTATTTACAGGGCCTAGAATCGAACCACGCAGACACCGGAGGGGTGATCCATGCAGCGTGATCATCGTGAGCAACTCGGCCTCAGCTGGCAGGCCAATGCCGATGCCTGGACCGCGGCGGTACGCGAACGGCGTATCGAAAGCCGCCGCCTGGTCACCGATGCGGCCATTGTCCAGGCCATTCTGGCCTTGGCCCCAGGACGTGTGCTCGACCTTGGCTGCGGTGAAGGCTGGCTGTGCCGCGGCCTGGCCGAGCATGGTATCGAGGCGGTCGGCGTGGATGCGTCTGCGCCGCTGATCGCCGTCGCCCGCCAGGCCGGCTGTGCGCGTGCGCAGTACCGCGTCTGTGGCTATGCCGAGCTGGAAAGCCAGGCGGCGCAACTGGGGCGTTTCGATCTGCTGGTGTGCAACTTTGCCCTGCTCGAAGAGCCCCTGGCTCCGACCCTGAATGCCTTGCACGGCTTGCTGGCGGCGGGCGGCCGCCTGCTGATCCAGACCCTGCATCCCTGGCGGGCCTGCAACGACGCCGGCTACCGCGATGGCTGGCGGGTGGAGCATTTTGCCGGGTTCGGCGAGGGCTTTGCCGAGCCCATGCCCTGGTTCTTCCGCACCCTGGAGTCCTGGCTGGCCCTGTTCACTGAAACCGGCTGGCGCTTGCAGTGGTTGCAGGAGCCCCTGCATCCGGAAAGCGAGCAGCCGGTGTCGTTGCTGTTGCTATTGAGTGGCGAGCGCGGCTAGCAGGCGTTTAAAAACTACCTGCGTTGCCGCTCCGGCGTTAAAAACAGGCTCAAAATGCTCATGTACAACTCGTACACTCCACTTGATTCGCTTCGCTCACCCTGCGGGCCAGCCGTTGGCTGTTACTCCGCTGCGCTGCGTTTTTCGCCTGTTTTTGCCTTGTATCGACTGCCTCGCCTACGTTTTTCAACGGCCTGCTAAGGGAGGGAGCATGCAACTGTTGCTGAATATCGATGTGCCGGATATGGACGCGGCCTGCGCCTTCTATACCCGGGCCTTTGGCCTGCAACTGGGGCGGCGGCTGTT
Source organism: Pseudomonas sp. (assembly GCA_041621875.1). GTDB lineage: Bacteria > Pseudomonadota > Gammaproteobacteria > Pseudomonadales > Pseudomonadaceae > Aquipseudomonas. The sequence continues at coordinate 4,551 of JBFJZW010000272.1, forward strand.
TGCCGGCCAGGTGTGTGAATTGCTGGGCGCTCCGCTGCCCATTTACCTGCTGGCCAAGGCAGCAGGCAGTGCGCCCTTCGCCGGCAGTGCCGCAGGGCGCAGCTATCAGCCGCACTGGACCCCGCTGCATCTGGATCTGCTGGTCGAGGATCTGGATGTCGCCCTGGCCCGCGCCCTGGCGGCGGGTGCGCGGCAGGATGGACCGATCCAGAACCAGCCCTGGGGTCGCCTGGTCGGTTTGCGCGACCCTTTCGGCCATGGCTGCTGTCTGCTGCAATGGCAGGGCCAGGGTTACGCCGAGGTGAGCGAGACTGAAGATGACTGAAGGGGCGCTGATGCCCCCTGGTGAACACAGCTCTGGAGGGCTTTGAAGACGATGCGTACGCTTGAATTAGCCGGTACCCAGGTGCCGGTGATCGGCCAGGGTACCTGGCGCATGGGCGAGGATGCCGCGCAGCACCGTGCGGAAGTGGCGGCCTTGCGCCTGGGTATCGAACTGGGCCTGCGTCTGATCGATACCGCAGAGATGTACGGCGAAGGCGGTGCCGAAACGGTAGTGGGCGAGGCGATTGCCGGGCGGCGCGAGCAGGTGTTTCTGCTCAGCAAGGTCTACCCGCACAATGCCAGCCGCAGCGGCGTGATAGCTGCCTGCGAGCGCAGTCTGCAGCGCCTGCAGACCGAGATGATCGACCTCTATCTGCTGCATTGGCGCGGCCAGTATCCATTGGCGGAAACCGTCGAGGCTTTCGAGCGTCTGCGCGCGCAGGGCAAGATCCGCCGCTGGGGCGTCTCCAACTTCGACCTGGACGATCTGCAGGAGCTGGACGCGCCGGCCTGTGCCAGCAATCAGGTGCTCTACAACCCCGAGGCGCGCGGTATCGAGTTCGATCTGTTGCCCTGGCAGCAGCAACAGGGCATGCCCTTGATGGCTTACTGTCCGCTGGGCCAGGCCGGCCAGTTGCTGGGCAACCCGGCGCTGCGTGAGGTGGCCGAGCGGCATGCCGTTACCCCGGCGCAGGTCGCTCTGGCCTGGGCCCTGCGCCAGCCTGGGGTGATAGCCATTCCCAAGGCGCTCGAGCCGGCGCATCTGCAGTTGAATGCCGACGCGGCGGGCCTGCAGTTGAGCGCCGAGGACCTGGCGCTGATCGATACGGCTTATCCGCCGCCCAGAGGGAAGCGGCATTTGCAGATGGTGTGAAAGATCTGCGGCGCTCTCGAGGACTTCCCGGATTGCATCCGGGCTACAGGAGCTGTTGTGTCGGGGGATTGGGGCACGTTCCGTCATCGCAGTTGGTGGATGGGTGAAGCGTCATCCACCCTACGGGGTCGTAGGCCTCGCAAATAACCATGGGTTCTATAAGAGCGGCTGCGTAATTTTTGCGGGAGACAGCAGGCTCAATCGACGATAAACAGCCGTGCGCCGGTCGTGGTCGAGGAACGGTGGGCTTCGGCCTGGTCGGCGACCTGATAGCTCATGCCGGCGGTCATCAGGAACTGGCGGCCGTCTTCCAGTTCGGTGTGCAGTTCGCCTTCCAGGCACAGCAGAATATGGCCCTTGTGGCACCAATGGTCGGCCAGATAGCCAGCGCTGTACTCGACCATGCGCACACGAATGTTGCCGAAGACCTGGGTGCGCCAGTAGGCCATGCCGGTTTCGCCGGCATGTTCGCTGGGCTCGATCTGACTCCAGTCGGTGGTGCCGAAAGGAATATTGCTGATGTCCATGCAGTTATGTCCTTAATCGCTAATGGCTCAGGCTGGCCTTGGCCGGTTTTGCCGCAAGCAGGTGTTCCGGCAGGTCGAGCAGGTCGTCGTCGAAGGTTTCCAGCGGCGGCGGGCGGCGTTCGAAACGCGAGCCTAGCACCAACAGGCAGGGGGTTAGCAACAGGGTCAGCACGGTGGCGAAGCTCAGGCCGCCGGCGATGGCGCTGGACAGCTGGGTCCACCACTGGGTCGAGGGCGCGCCGA
>JBFJZW010000273.1:0-6478 GCA_041621875.1 Pseudomonas sp.
ACCTTGACCTGCAGCGGGATCACCTGCGGGTTGAGGGTCACGGTGGCGATGCGGCCGAGATCGCCCAGCGGCGACTCCATCTTCAGCTGGCGCGAATGCAGGGCGCGCTTGAGCGCATCCCAGACAAAGGGCTCGCCGAGCATCTTCTCCGCCTCGAGGATCAGGAAGCCGCCGTTGGCCCGGTGCAAGGCACCGGGGCGTAGCTGTCGATAGCTGGTGTAAAGCGCACCCTGGTCGGTGTTGTATTCGATGCGGCCGAACAGGTTGTCGTAGGTCGGGTGCGGCTCGAACACCACGGGCGCACCGCCCTGGGCATGATGGCCGACCACCAGGCTGGGGCAGTACTGCTCTTCCAGCAGCTTGCGGGTCTGCGCGTCGATACGCTCCACCTCGACCAGCTGATCGACCACGGTCTTCAGCAGGTTGACCTGCATGGCCTGCAGGTAGGCGCAGACCCCGGCGTTTTCCGCATACTTCTGCGACAGGGGGGCCAGCAGCGGCTGCAGGGCCACGGTGATGGTTTCTTCGTTGAGCTGGCGCAACTGGTTGCTCGACTCGTGCTTCCACTGCGGCAGGCTGGCCAGTTCCTCGTTGAGGCGCTCCTCCAGGATGGCGATGTCGGCGTGGAAACGCTCGCGCTCGGTTTCCGGCAACTGGGCGAACTCGGCCTCGTCCAGGGCCTTGCCCTCGAGCATGGGGGTGAAGGCGATATTGCTGCTGTCGCGGTACAGGGCCACGTTCTTTTCCAGCGACAGCCGCTCGATCACATCCAGGGCCTGGTCGTAGCGCTTGTTGAAGGCGCGGTCGATGGCATTCTTCTTCTGCTGGAACGAGGGGTGCTCGAACACCGCCGGAAAGGTCGCCAGCAGGTTGTCGATCAGCTGATTGATATCGTCGAGAAAATCACCGGCCGTGCCCGATGCCAGCTCCAGCGCGCGGGGCTCACGAGGCTCGTCGAAGTGATTGACGTAGAGCCGATCGGCCGGGGTTTCCAGGCGCTTGGCTTCGGCCTTGAGGTAGCGCTTGACGAAGGAGAAACGGCCGGTACCCGGCTCGCCCATGACGAATACGTTGTAACCGGGGCGCGGCATGGCCACGCCGAACTGCAGGGCCTCCACCGCACGCTCCTGACCGAGCACCCCGCGAAAGGGCTCCAGATCTTCGGTGCTGGTGAAATTGAACTGCTCGGGGGTAAAGGGACGGGTAAGCGCTTCGGGTGCCAGCCGCAAATGGGCTGCAACGGAGTCTGGCATTGGTAATCCTTGGACGGGGTAGGGTCTGTTGCCATTTCATCACGACCGCGCCGGAGCCTGTTATAGCGCGAGGCAAGGCACGAGACGCGAAGCTTGGTGTTCCAAATGAGTGTCGAGAAACGCAGTATCGCGCTAAAACAGGCCCGGCCCTTCGGGTTGCGCGAAAAATATCGCCATGCGGCGTTGTGGGACTTGGCAAGGGAACACCATTCCCTGCGTCCCACGCCTAACCTGGCGAGATTTTGCGCAGCAACGCGGTTCGCGCTGAAACGGCAACAGACCCTACTGGAAATCATCGCCGCATCGGCCTGCATCCACAAGCAGTATGCTTGATCCAAGGCAAGCACAAGGTCACTGGGGCTTTTTACAATCACAGCTGACTATCGAGGAGTGGTGAATGAGTCTGTTCCAGGAAGTGGCCGTACTGCTCGCCCTGTCAGCCTTGGTCGGCGCTATTGCGGTCAGACTGCGCCAGCCGCTGATCATCGCCTATATCCTCGTCGGCATTCTCGCCGGCCCCGCCGTGCTCGGCCTGAGCAGTGAAAACGAACCCCTGGAGCTGCTGGCCAAGATCGGCATCACCGTGCTGCTGTTCGTGGTCGGCCTCAAACTGGACATGCGCCTGGTCCGTACCCTCGGCCCCGTGGCCCTGGCCACCGGCCTGGGCCAGCTGACATTTACCATCGTCTTCGGCTACCTGCTCTGCTACCTGCTCGGCCTGGAATGGCTCACCGCACTCTATGTGGCGGTGGCCCTGACCTTTTCCAGCACCATCATCATCGTCAAGCTGCTCTCCGACAAAGGCGAGATCGACTCGCTGCACGGGCGCATCGCCATGGGCTTTCTGATCGTCCAGGACATCGCCGTGGTCCTCGCCATGCTCGGCCTCAACCTCTACCAGCCGGGCAACGGCGAACAGAGCGGCCTGCACCCGCTAGCACTGCTGGGCATCCTGCTGGCCAGCCTGGCGCTGCTCTACCTGCTGATGCGCTTTGCCCTGACGCGCCTGCTGACGATCATGGCCAGCTCGCCGGAACTGCTGATGCTGATGGCCATCGCCTGGGGCACCCTGCTGGCTGGCGGGGCCGACTCCCTGGGGCTGTCCAAGGAAATCGGCGCATTTCTCGCCGGTTTCTCCCTGGCCTCGACGCCCCTGCGCGAGGCGGTGGCCAGCCGCCTGACCAGCTTGCGCGATTTCCTTCTGCTGTTCTTCTTTCTGCACCTGGGCCTGCAGCTGGATTTCGCCCATATCCACGGCCAGATCGGCAGCGCCCTGCTGTTATCGGTCTTTGTCCTGATCGGCAACCCGCTGATCGTCATGGTCATCATGGGCTGGATGGGTTACCGCAAGCGCACCGGCTTTATGGCCGGGCTGACCGTGGCGCAGATCAGCGAGTTCTCCATCATCTTCGTTGCCATGGGCATCGGCCTCGGCCATGTCGGCCCGGAGGCCCTCGGTCTGACCACCCTGGTGGGGTTGATCACCATCACCCTGTCGACCTATATGATTCTTTATGCGCAACCGCTGTTCGCCCGCCTGTCGCCCTGGCTGGGGCCGTTCGAGCGGCATATCCCGCACCGGGAGAGCGCCGACGACAACGCTCCGGCGGACAGCGGCTCGGACATCATCGTCTATGGCATGGGCCGCTACGGTCGCCAACTGGCCGGACAACTCGAACAGGGCGGCATGCGCGTGCTGGGGGTGGACTTCGACCCCGAGGCCCTGGCGCTGGCACGGGCCGCCGGCCTGAACGCCTGCTATGGCGACGCCGAAGACGCGGATTTCCTCGGCCATATGCCCTTGCAACAGGCTCGGGCGCTGATCAGCACCATCCCCCAGCGCGAGGTCAATGCCATTCTCCTGCGCGCCCTGCGCAGTCAGTCCTTCAAGGGCCAGATCACCCTCAGCGCCTTTCGCGAGGGCGACGCCGAGGCCTTGCAGCATGCCGGTGCCGCCCGCGTGCTGCGCCCCTATCACGATGCGGCCGCAGCGGCGGCCAGGCATCTGCTGAGTGAGATAGCGCAGCGCTAGGGTCTGCTGCCACGGGGAATGATCGGACTTTAGCGGGTCTCGGCCTGATCGGCGCAGGCCAGGCAGTATTCGGTGGCTGGCATCGCCGCTAGACGCGCCGGGTTGATCGCCTCGCCGCAGCGCAGGCACAGCCCGTAGCGACCCTCGGCCAGACGCAGCTTGGCCAGCCCGACCTGGCGCATACCCGCCTCGGCCTCCGCCAGCAAGGCTTCGAGCACTTCATCGTTCTGCCGCTGCAAGGCCTGCTCGGCGAAATCGGGCGAGTGACTGCGCGCCAGGTCCTGGCGAATCGCATTGGCACGGGTACTGTATTCGTTGAGCAGGGTATAGAGCGCGGTGTAAGGGTCGAAAGCGGGCATGCGGGCAGTCCTCGGGAGTACTGCTTCCAGTGTGGCGCGTATACGGCGTTTGACACTGATGCCGGTCAGGAATTCTGTAACTATTCATCGCCGGGCCGAGCGCATAAAACAAAAATGCCAGCCCTAAGGCTGGCATGCGCAATGAACGCCGAACCGGCAGCAGAGGGTCAGACCACGCCCTGGGCCAGCATGGCTTCGGCCACCTTGACGAAGCCGGCGATATTGGCCCCCTTCACATAGTTGATGCGGCCGTTCTCCTCGCCATGGTGCACGCAGGCGTGGTGGATGCTCTGCATGATGCCGTGCAGACGCTCGTCCACTTCGCCGGCGGTCCAGTGCAGGCGCATGGCGTTCTGGCTCATTTCCAGGCCCGAGGTGGCCACGCCGCCGGCGTTGGAGGCCTTGCCCGGGGCGTAGCAGATGCCGGCCTCGACAAACAGGCCCACCGCCTCCAGGGTCGAGGGCATGTTGGCCCCCTCGGCGACGCAGATGCAGCCGTTCTTCAGCAGGCTGCGGGCGTCCTCGCCATCCAGCTCGTTCTGCGTCGCACAAGGCAGGGCGATATCGCAGGGCAGGCTCCACGGCCGCTGCCCCGGGAGGAATTGCAGGCCAAAGTGGACGGCCATGTCGCTGAGACGGCCGCGACGGACATTCTTCAGCTCCATCAGGTACTGCCACTGTTCCTCGCTCAGGCCGGCCTCGGCATACAGGGTGCCCGCAGAGTCGGACAGGGAAATCACCGCAGCGCCCAGCTCCATGACCTTCTGCGCCGCGTACTGGGCCACGTTGCCCGAACCGGAGATGGCCACGCGCTTGCCCTCGAAGCCCTGGCCGATACGTTTGAGCATTTCCTCGGCGAAGTACACGCAACCGTAGCCGGTGGCTTCCGGGCGGATCAGGCTGCCGCCGTAGCTCAGGCCCTTGCCGGTCAGCACCGAGGTGAACTGGTTGGACAGGCGCTTGTACTGGCCGAACAGGTAACCGATCTCGCGGCCACCGACGCCGATATCGCCGGCCGGCACGTCCAGATCGGCACCTATATGGCGATACAGCTCGGCCATAAAGGACTGACAGAAGCGCATCACTTCGCCCTCGCTCTTGCCCTTGGGATCGAAATCCGAGCCGCCCTTGCCGCCGCCCATGGGCAGCGAGGTCAGGGCGTTCTTGAACACCTGCTCGAAGGCGAGGAACTTGAGCACCCCGAGATTGACCGAGGGATGGAAGCGCAGGCCACCCTTGTAGGGCCCGATGGCGCTGCTCATCTGCACCCGGTAACCGCGGTTGACCCGGACCTGGCCGGCATCATCGACCCAGGGCACGCGAAACAGGATGGCCCGTTCCGGCTCGACCATGCGCTCCAGGATGCCCGCCTGCAGGTAACGCGGATTGGCCTGCAGGAAAGGCCACAGGCTGCGCACCACCTCTTCCACCGCCTGGTGAAATTCGGGCTGATCGGGGTCGCGCTGCTTCAGCGCAGCCAGAAACTGGTCGACGGATTGGGACATGAATGGAGGGCCTCAACGACAGGTAACGCCACAGGGCGTGGAAAGTGGCCGGCACTCTAGCAGCAGGGCACGCCCCACAACAGGGCGAAATGTCGCCTTGATGAATCTTTTTGATGCAAAAGTATAAGTACCCGATCCGTGCTAGCACTTAAAGCCAGCGCCGCTCTCGGCAGAAGAAAATCCAGAAACACAAACGGGGCCCGCAGGCCCCGTTTGCTTACAACAGCACAGCGCGAACTTACTGCGCCAGCTTCTTGTGCCGCACGCGGTGCGGTTGCGAGGCGGCGTCGCCGAGGCGCTTCTTGCGGTCGGCTTCGTACTCGGTGTAGTTGCCCTCGAAGAACTCGATATGCGAGTCGTCTTCGTACGCCAGGATGTGGGTCGCCACGCGATCCAGGAACCAGCGATCGTGAGAGATCACAATGGCGGCACCGGGGAAGTCGAGCAGCGCCTCTTCCAGGGAACGCAGGGTTTCCACGTCGAGGTCGTTGGACGGTTCGTCGAGCAGCAATACGTTTGCGCCCTCTTTCAGGGTCAACGCCAGGTGCAGACGACCGCGCTCACCGCCGGAGAGGTCCTTGACGAACTTCTGCTGGTCGCCGCCCTTGAAGTTGAAGCGGCCGACATAGGTACGCGACGGCACCTCGTAGTTGCCGATCTTGATCATGTCGGAGCCACCGGACACGGCTTCCCACACGGTCTTGCTGCCGTCCAGGTCTTCACGGCTCTGGTCGACGCAGGCCAGCTGCACGGTCTCGCCGATCTCGATGCTGCCGCCATCCGGCTGTTCCTTGCCCATGAGCATGCGGAACAGGGTCGACTTACCGGCACCGTTACCGCCGATCACCCCGACTATGGCCCCCTTGGGCATGCTGAACGACAGGTTGTCGATCAGCGCGCGGTCGCCGTAGCCCTTGCTGACGCCGACGAAATCGATGACCTTGTCGCCCAGGCGCGGGCCGGCCGGGATATAGATCTCGTTGGTCTCGCTGCGCTTCTGGAATTCCTGGGACTGCATTTCCTCGAAGCGTTGCAGGCGCGCCTTGGACTTGGACTGACGGGCCTTGGCCCCCTTGCGCACCCACTCCAGCTCTTCCTTCATGGCCTTTTCATGGGCCGACTGCTGCTTGGATTCCTGGGCCAGACGGTTCGACTTGGCTTCCAGCCAGCCCGAGTAGTTGCCTTCGTACGGAATACCGGCGCCGCGGTCGAGTTCGAGAATCCAGCCCGCTACGTTGTCCAGGAAGTAACGGTCGTGGGTAATGGCCACCACGGTGCCCTGGAAGTCGTGCAGGAAGTGCTCCAGCCAGGCCACCGAATCGGCATCCA
>JBFJZW010000274.1:0-6470 GCA_041621875.1 Pseudomonas sp.
CGCGCCCATGCCGGCAATCTGTCGCGCTACTGCGGTTACTACTTTGAGTACTCCAACTGCATGTCGGTACCAGGCACGGTGCTGTTGTCCCTGGTGCATTTGTGGGAGGAGGACGGCGACTTTCTGTTCGAGCGCCAGGAGCGCCAGGAGCGTTCCGCCAGCGCCGACGTGCAGGCCGAGGACTGGGTGCGCTGCCGCTACCTGGGGGCCGCGTTCCAGCTGCAGGATCGCCTGTTTCTGCTGGACTACGAGTCGCTGACCCTCAACGAGATGAGCCAGACCATCCTTATCCCCAGCTACAAGAGCCGTATCACCCGCCTCAATGGCCTGAAGACCGGGGTGTCCAGCGGCGACCGGCGCAACCCGGCCTGCACCCGCGTGGTGTGGGAATACCTGGGTACAGAGATCAACCGCATCAGCGCCTACCGCCAGGTGCGCCTGTACCGTCCGGACGACCTGCGCATCGATGACGACGTGCGCCAGCGCCTGGCGGTGGCACCGCTGCAGAACGGCTTGTTCGAGATCGAATAGGCCGCAGGGCTATTTTCTTAAATCTTCCAGGCGCTGTTTCTGCCGCCCCTCGGCATCGAAGTTGTCCGCCGCCAGCCAGCGCCGGAAGGCCACGTCGCAGCTCGGCCACTCGCTATCGAGGATGGAGAACCAGGCGCTGTCGCGGTTGCGTCCCTTGATCACCCTATGCTGGCGAAACAGCCCTTCGTAGCTGAAACCCAGACGCTTGGCTGCGCCCATGGAGCGGGCGTTGGCGGCATCGCACTTCCATTCCAGGCGGCGGTAGCCCAGCGTGCCGAGTGCAAACTTGGCCAGCAGATAGACCGCCTCGGTCGATGCCGGGCTGCGCTGCATGGCGCGGCCGAAGGCGACATGGCCGATCTCAATGCAGCCATCCCCGGGCGCAATGCGCAGATAGCTCAGCAGGCCGACCGCACGCTGCAGGGCTAGGTCGATCACGCTGAAGAACAGCGGGTCGCTGCCGGCGGCATGGCCGCTCAACCAGCTATCGAATCCAGCACGCTCGCTGAACGGCCCGTAGGGCAGGTACTCCCACAGCGCCGGGTCGCTATCCGGGCCCTGCAATGTCTGCCACAGGTCGTCGCCATGGCGCGCCGGGTCGAGCGGTTCGAGACGCACATACTGGCCGTCCAGGGGGGTATGGGGTGGGGTAGGTACGGGCTGCCAGTCGAGTAGGTTGTGCGAGTTCATGGCGCTTCCTTGGCTAAGTGTTGGTTATTGATCTGCGCGGCCAGCTCACGGTCGCGGGGCTCATGGCTGGCTTGCAGGCCCGCGCGTACGCCGGCCTGGTCGGCCGGGCTGCGGTTCTGGCCGAGCTTCCATTTGCCTTCCAGGCGCTCGATGGGCAGGGCGAAACCGACGATGGCGCGCAGCATGCTGTCGATGTAGTCGCGCGGTGCATCGCTGACCGCCCAGGGCTGCGGACGTTCGGCTTCGTGCAGCGCGCTGAGACGGCTGACCAGTTGCAGCAGGCGCTCGGCGTCATCGAATACCTCGGCGCGGCCGTGGGCCTGCACGCTGATGTAATTCCAGGTCGGCACCACCTTGCCGTGCTCGGCCTTGGCGGCGTACCAGGACGGGCTGATATAGGCCTCCGCACCCTGGAAGATCACCAGCGCCGGGCTGCCTTCGGCCAAATCGCGCCATTGCGGGTTGGCCTTGGCGAAGTGGCCGTACAGTGTGCCGTAGGGGCCTTCGTCGGCCTCCAGCAGCAGCGGCAGATGGCTGGCGAGCAGGCCCTGGGAGCCATGGCTGACCAGGCTGGGCAGGCGGCTGGCGCGTATCTGCTGGTGCAGGGTGGCGAGATCGTCCTGGCGAAAGGCGGCGGGTGTGTACATGGGCGGGCTCCTAGCAGGCCGTTGAAAAACGTTGGCGAGGCAGCCAGTGCAAGGAAAAAACAGGCGAAAAAGCGGAGTTTACGAGCTGTAAATGAGCAGTTTGAGCCGGTTGTTAACGCCGCAATGGCAACGTAGGTAGTTTTTCAACAGCCTGCGAACGCGATGGAGCCATGCTAGGTAGAATATTGGTCTGTTGTAAGATCCACTTTCTGCGACTTTTATAGAGCCAATCTGCATGCCTTCCCCGTCTGTTCCACCTCTACCGGTCGATCTGTCCGGCATCCGTCTCGATGCGCAGCAGGGGCTGGCGCGCCAGTTGTATCAGGCGCTGCGCGAACGCATCCTCGATGGTCGGCTGCAAAGCCGTACGCGCCTGCCGGCCAGTCGCGACCTGGCGGGTCTGCTGGGCATCTCGCGCAACACCGTGACCCGCACCTTCGATCAGCTGTATGCCGAGGGCTATATCGAGGGGCGTATCGGGGCCGGTACTTATGTCGCCGAATTGAGCGCGGCGACGCGGCCGACTCCAACGCCCACGGCACAGGCGCAGCCGCCCGGCGCTCCGCAGAGCGCCGCCCTGCAGTTGCTGCAGAGCCATCATCTGAGCCCGCCCTTGAGCGGCGCGCCACGGGCGTTTCGGGTCGGCGTGCCGGCCTTCGATCTGTTTCCCTTCGAGACCTGGGCGCGCCTGTCCGCACGCTTCTGGCGCAAGCCGTCGCTCGCGCGCTTGGGCTATGGCGACCCGGCCGGCGACCTGCAGTTGCGCGAGCTGATCGCCGCCTATCTGCGCAACAGCCGTGGCCTGCATTGCGACCCGGCGCAGATCGTGGTCACCAGTGGCTCGCAACAGGCCATCAGCCTGTGCGCGCAGTTGCTGGTCACGCCCGGCGCGCGGGTGGCCGTGGAGAACCCCGGCTACCGCGCCGCCGGCCATGCGTTGGCGATAGCCGGGGCGCAGCTGTGCGGCGTGGCGGTGGATGATCAGGGCCTGGACAGCGCCGCGCTGGAACGGATCGAGGGCTGTCGGCTGGTCTACGTGACGCCGTCGCACCAGTACCCGACCGGCGTTACCCTGGCGCTGGAGCGGCGTCTGCAGCTATTGGAGTGGGCCGAGCGCAACGACGGCCTGATCATCGAGGACGATTACGACGGCGAGTACCGCTACAGCGGCACGCCCTTGGCCCCCCTGGCCGCCCTCGACCGCCAGGGCCGGGTGCTGTATGTCGGCACTTTCTGCAAGATCGCCTTTCCGGCGCTGCGCCTGGGCTATCTGGTGTTGCCGCCGGCGTTGGCCGAAGCCTTCGCCCGCCGTCGTGCCCTGGATATGCGCCATTCGGAAATCGGCACCCAGGCGGTGATGGCCGAATTTATCGCTGCTGGACACTTTCAGCGGCATATCCGCCGTATGCGCAGCGCGGCACGCAGCCGTCGTGATGCGCTGCTGGCTGGTTGGCCTGCGGATGTGCCGGGCTGCGCACCGCTGCCGGTGGTAGAGGCGGGGCTGCATCTGTGCGTGCGGGTGAACAGCCTGGCCCGCGAGCGCGAGCTGATCAGCGCCGCCGCAGGGGTTGGCGTGGAGATAACCGCACTCAGCAGTTACTGGTTGCCAGGCAGCACGCTGCCCGAGGACCGGCGCGCCGGGCTGGTGCTGGGTTTTGCCGCGGTGCCCGAAGCGCAGATCGATGAGGCCCTGCTGGCGTTGCGCAGGGCCTGGCGGATTTAGTCTGGCTTCAGCACAGCTCGGGATTTTTCGCGCAACTGCCGTAGCCTTCGCCGCGCATCTGTTCCAGGGCGGCCTGCAGACGTTCGACCACTTCGTCCGGGGTGTCCTTGTTCAGCGCCAGGTACAGCTGCGCGGTTTCGAAGCTGAGCAGGGTTTGCAGATCGTCGACGCCCTGCTCGCGGGCGTAGAAACGCCAGACCGGGTCGGAGGTGGCCCACAGGTCGATCTGCCCGCGTTGCAGCTTGCGGATGTTCTCCTGGTCGCGCAGGGCGTTCTGCGGGGTGAAGCCCAGACGTTCGAGGTACTGGCTGACCGCCGCGCTCTGGTAGGCACCGATGCGGTAGGCCTTGGCCTGTTGCAGATTGGTCAGCTGCGGGCTGCTGCCCTTACGGCCGACCAGCACGCTCTGGTACTGGGCGATGGGGCCGACCCACTTGAACAGCGGTTTGCGCGCCTCGCTCATGGAGGTGGAGAACAGGCCGTGGTTGGGCTTGCTCAGGGTCTGCTGGTAGATGCGGTCCCAGGGGAAGCGCAGGGTCAGGCTGTAGTCGATGCCGGCGCGCTTGAACATCTCGCGCACGATGTCGGCACTGAGGCCCTGGATATTGGCGTCGCGGGCGAAGTTCTTGCCGTTGCTGGCCATATTGAAGGGCGGGAAATTCTCGGTCAGCAACACCATCTTGTAACCGGGCGGCAAGGCGGCCTGACTCAGGGGGCTGAGCAGCAGGCAGAACAGCAGGGCAGCGAATAAAGGGCGGCGCATGGTCTGGCACTCCGATGGGAGAGGGCCGCGCGAGCCGATGGCCGTGGGCCCAAATAAAAACGCCCGACTCTAGGCCGGGCGTCGGGGCTTAACGCTGATGTGCGGTGTTGCCGATTTCCGCATGGTTGCTGGCCTTGGCCGCCGGCGAGCTGCCCGACCAGACGCCTGGGTCGAGGTCCAGGTCGGCGAAGTTCTTCGCGTCCAGCACCGGCGATTCGACGCCGGCCTTGCGCTGGTTGTCGTAGTCGCGCATCAGGCGCAGGCCGACCTTGAACAGCAGGGCCAGGGCGATCAGGTTGCAGATGGCCAGCAGGCCCATGGTCACGTCGGCGAAGGCGAACACCGTGCCCAGATCCTGCACCGAACCCCAGAGTACCAGAGCGACCACCAGCACACGGTAGACCATCACCGGGCCGCGCTTCTGGCTGAAGAAGCCCAGGGCGTTCTCACCCAGGTAGTAGTTGTAGATCAGGGTGGTGAAGACGAACAGCAGCAGGGCGATGCTGACGAACACCCGGCCCCACTCGCCGACCACGCTGGCCATGGCGGTCTGGGTCAGGACCACGCCGGACACTTCCATGCCCGGCTGGTAGACGCCGGAGAGCAGGATGATCAGCGCGGTGCAGCTGCACAGGATCATGGTGTCGATAAACACGCTGAGCGACTGCACGATGCCCTGGGCCACCGGGTGCTTGACCTCGGCCACCGCGGCGACGTTGGGCGCGCTGCCCAGACCGGCTTCGTTGGAAAACAGGCCGCGCTTGACGCCCATGATGATGGCCGCGCCGATGCCGCCGGCGAAGGCCGGTTCCAGACCGAAGGCGCTCTTGAAGATCAGCGCGAACACGGCCGGTACTTCGCCCAGGTTCAGGCCGATCACGATCAAGGCCATGGCGATATAGGAGAAAGCCATGACCGGCACCAGTACGTCGGCGAACTTGGCGATGCGCTTGATGCCGCCGAAGATGATCAGGCCGATGACCACGGTCAGGATCAGGCCGCTGATAAAGGTCGGCAGGCCGAAGGTGTCATGCAGCGAGCTGGCCACGGTGTAGGACTGCACGGCGTTGAAGCCGAAGCCGAAGGTCACCAGCAGCAGGATCGACACGACGATGCCCAACCAGCGCTGACCGAGGCCGTGTTCGATATAGAAGGCCGGGCCGCCGCGGTAGGTGCCGTCTGCTTCACGGCGCTTGTACAGCTGGGCCAGGGAGCACTCGAAGTAGCTGGTGGCCATGCCGACCAGGGCCACGACCCACATCCAGAAGATCGCACCGGGGCCGCCGAGCATGATCGCCACCGAGACACCGGCGATGTTGCCGGCACCGACTCGACCGGCCACCGAGAGCATCAGGGCCTGGAACGAGCTGAGCTGGCCGGGCTGGTGTTTGAAGGCCTCGCGGAAGATGCGGAACATGCTGCCGAAGTAACGGAACTGGACGAAACGCGAGGCGATGGTGAAGTACAGACCAAGGCCGATCAGCATCATGATCAGCAACTTGCTCCAGATCAGGTCATTGAGAATATCGAGCATGGCAGGCGAGTCTCTCTCTTGTTGTTCTGGTTGGAAAAAATGCGGGGGTCGAATGGTTGAGCAGACGCGTTCGTCGTGCAATTTCGCAGGTCGCGGCGACTTGGTGCGAGTTGATGCTAGAATCGCGTCACTTGCATCATCAGGCCGTGCCATATGTCCGATCATCTCGGCAACAACCTCAAGCTGCTGTGCAGCCACTACCGTTCGATTGCCGAGGTCTGCCGCAAGCTGTCGATCAACCGTGCCCAGTTCAACCGCTACCTCGGCGGGCAGAGCCGGCCCACCGCCTACAACCTCAAGCGCATCTGCGATTTTTTCGGGGTCGAGGAGTACGAGCTGAGCCTACCCAGCGAGCAGTTCGCCGACCTGATCGGCGCGCGTGCGCTGGGCCAGGCGGCGGGCAGTCGCAGCGATGCGCTGATGGAGCTGCTCAAGCCGCTGCGCGCCCATGCCGGCAATCTGTCGCGCTACTGCGGTTACTACTTTGAGTACTCCAACTGCATGTCGGTACCAGGCACGGTGCTGTTGTCCCTGGTGCATTTGTGGGAGGAGGACGGCGACTTTCTGTTCGAGCGCCAGGAG
>JBFJZW010000275.1:0-6447 GCA_041621875.1 Pseudomonas sp.
GGCGGCAGGTAGGTGCTCTTCAGCGCTTCGCTGGCATGGGCGTCGATGGCCAGGCAGGCACCGGAACTCAGCGCCGAATACAGCGCGAAGCTGGAGCCGGCGGCGTAGAGCATCTCCTCGAAGGCCACGGCGAGCATCTTGGGCATGCCCATGCCGCCGTACTGCGGGTTACCGGACAGGCCGACCCAGCCGCCTTCGGTATAGGTGGCGTAGGACTCGCGGAATCCGGTCGGGGTGCGTACCTCGCCAG
Source organism: Pseudomonas sp. (assembly GCA_041621875.1). Lineage (GTDB taxonomy): Bacteria > Pseudomonadota > Gammaproteobacteria > Pseudomonadales > Pseudomonadaceae > Aquipseudomonas. The sequence continues at coordinate 251 of JBFJZW010000275.1, forward strand.
CTTGCCATTGCGCGCCTTCCTCGTCACCGCTGCGGTTGAGCGGGGCGATCAGGCCGCCGGTGACCTTGGCCGCTTCTTCGAGGATGGCGTCGGCGGTGTCGGCATCGACGGTTTCCGTCAGGGCCGGCAGGCGCGCCCACAGGCTCGGTGCCTGGAAGACTTCATGGAGGACGAAGCGCATATCGCGCAGCGGGGCGTTGAACGTAGTCATGGATGATTCTCTTGATGACAGGGGGGCGTGCCCCCCTCTGCTCTTCAGTGGGAGGTTGCGGTCGCGATACCCAGTCCGGTCTCGGCACGCACCATCTGGTCATCGAAGCCTTGGCGATCCTTGGCGGCCTGAGCGCTGCGGTCGAACTTGGACGCCAGAACGAGCACCAGGAAGGCCAGCGGCATAGAGAACAGTGCCGGGTGGTCGTAGGGGAAGATGGCCTGATCATGCCCAAGCACGGTTACCCAGACGGTGGGAGAGAGGATCACCAGGGTCAGTGCCGACAGCAGTCCCGTGAGCCCCCCACAGATTGCCCCACGAGTGGTCAGGCCCCGCCAGTACATGGCCATGATCAGCACCGGGAAGTTGGCCGAGGCGGCAATACCGAAGGTCAGCCCAACCAGAAAGGCGATGTTCACCTGCTCAAAGAGGATGCCCAGTGCGATGGCCACCAGGCCCAGCCCCACAACCGCCAGACGGGAGACTTTCATCTCCTCGGCTTCGCTGGCCTGGCCGCGTTTGATCACCGTGACATAGAGGTCATGAGAGATGGCGGAGGCACCAGCCAGAGTGAGACCCGCTACCACCGCAAGGATGGTGGCGAAGGCGACAGCCGAAAGGAAGCCGAGGAACAGGCTGCCACCGACAGCTTTGGCCAAGTGCATGGCCACCATGTTTCCGCCGCCCACCAGAGCGCCGCCCAATTGCCCATTCACGAAGTACTGTGGGTCGGTGCCAACTATGACGATAGCGGCGAAGCCCAAGACGCAGACCACCAAGAAGAAGAACCCGATAAACCCTGAGGCGTAGAACACCGACTTACGAGCTTCGCGTGCATTGGGTACGGTGAAAAATCGCATCAGAATATGCGGCAGGCCGGCTAGGCCGAACACCAGGCCTAGCGCCATGGAGGCGACATTCAGCGGGTTCGACAGCATGCTACCGGGCCCCATGATGTTCCAGCCATTCGCATGGGTTTCTACTGCGCGTTTGGCGAGGGTATCCAGGCTGAAATCGAATTCTGCGAGGGCGAGCAGCATCAACGTGGTTCCGCCGACTAACAGCAGCACAGCCTTGATGATCTGAACCCAGGTAGTAGCCAGCATGCCGCCGAAGATGACATAGACCAGCATGAGTGCACCCACTACCACCACGGCGACGGCATAGTCCAAGCCGAACAGCAGCTTGATCAGTTGCCCGGCACCGACCATCTGTAGCAGCAGGTAGCAACACACCACTGTCAGCGAGCCGCACGCGGCAAGCACCCGAATGCGTCGCTGGTCGAGACGAAAGGAGACGATGTCGGCGAAGGTGTAGCGTCCAAGGTTGCGTAAGCGCTCGGCCATCAGGAAGGTGAGGATAGGCCAGCCAATGAAGAATCCGGTGACATAAATGAATCCGTCATAGCCCTTGGCAAACACTAGGCTGGAGAGACCTAGTAGGGTGGAGGCCGACATGTAGTCGCCTGCAATGGCCAGGCCGTTCTGGAAACCGCTGATGCCGCCGCCCGCAGTGTAGAAATCGTGGGTCGAATGGGTGCGTCGTGATGCCCACCAGGTGATCAGTAGGGTGGCGAACACGAACAGCATGAACATCCCAATCGCGTCCAGATTGAGCGGCTGCTTGCTGCCGTCGGCGGCGTTAGACAGCAGAGGAAGGGTTCCGATTACAGCAGCGAAACAATAGGTGAGGATGCGTTTCATACTTGGCTCTCCTTGACGATACTGTCTCCGAGACTGTCGAAGTGGCTATTAGCGCGGTGCACGTACCAGCCGGTGAGCAGCCAACTGACGAGTAGCAGGAGGGTACCCAGAGGAATTCCCAGGCTCAGATGGCTGCCAGGGTAGAGCGGTTGGTGCAGCAGCTCTGGTCGGATAGCGGCTACTCCCATGAACAGGAAGTAACCGGCCAGCACCAGGGCGGACAGCCACCAACTGGTACGCGAGCGGGTCCTGGAGAGAGCAATAAACTTGGGGTTCTGCCGGATGCGCCGATAATGCTCGGCGTGTGGATCGGGCATGCAGGTCATGGGGCCTCCGATTGTTTTTGTTGTAGGGCTGGGCACCGGCACGCCGCAGGGCGGGCCGGTGGTTGGTACGGCAAAGAGGGGCTTGGCTCAGGGCCAGGCGTAGTCGTTGTAACGTTCGCGCAGGGTCTTCTTACTGACCTTTCCGGTGGCGGTGTGGGGGATTTCTGCCACTACCTCGGTAGCGTCCGGAGACCACCATTTCGGCACCTTGCCCTCAAGGAAGGCGACCAGCTCCGTGTGACTCGGTGCGGCATCTGCCAGTCTGGGTACGATCACCAGCAGGGGGCGCTCGCTCCATCGAGGATGCGGCACGCCGACCACCGCTGCCTCGGCCACTTGCGGGTGGGCCATTACGGCGTTCTCGATTTCCACGGAACAGATCCATTCCCCGCCGGACTTGATTACGTCCTTGATGCGGTCGGTGATCTGCATGTAACCCCGGGGATCGATGGTGGCGACATCGCCGGTGTCGAACCAGTCTTCCGAACAGTCCTGGCCGTAATAGCCGTTGCGCACCCAGGGGCCGCGTACCTGCAGTGCGCCTGACGCGATGCCGTCATGCGGCAGGCGTTGGCCGGCTTCGTCAACGATGCGCATCTCCACGCCGAACAGAGAGCGTCCAGACTTGAGCAACTGCGGTCCGCGTGCTGCATCATCCAGCTCGTCATACCAGGGCTGATGGCGGTTGTAGCTGCCCATGGGGCTCATTTCGGTCATGCCCCAGCCGTTCTCCAAGGCCACGCCGTGCCGGCCCATGGCCTCGATCAGTGCCAGCGGGCAGGCGGCACCGCCGGTCACGGCACGCTGCAGGCTGGGCACCTCAATGTCATGGGTTTTCAGATATTGGTTGATGTTGGCCCAGAGAGTTGGAACCGCGAGGGAGAAGGTGACGCCTTCATCGTTGATCAGCTGCACCATTGCCGCTGCGTCGCCAACTTTAGGCCCTGGCAGTACCAGCTTGGCACCAACCATCACAGCGTTATAGGGCATGCCCCAAGCGCTAACATGGAACATCGGTACCATGGGCATCACCACGTCGAGAGTGCGCAGGCCGACGTTGTCGGCCATGTTCTGCGCCATGCCATGGAGCACCGTGCTTCGGTGGCTGGTCAGTACACCCTTGGGATTGCCAGTGGTGCCCGAGGTGTAGCAGAGGCCGCTGGCCTGGCGTTCGTCGATCTCGGGCCAGGCATAGTTCTCGGCCGCTTCGGCCAACAGTGTCTCGTAGCTCAGCAGGTTGGGCAGGCTGCTGGCGGGCAATTCGTCGGCTCCGCAAAGAGCGATGAAATGCCGCACTGAGACCAGGTCGTTCTGCAACTCTTCCACCAGGGGTATGAACTGTGGATCGATAAACAGCACATCGTCTTTCGCATGGCGAATGATGTAGCTGATCTGCTCGGGGAAGAGTTTGGGGTTGATGGTGTGGCAGACCCGCCCCGAACAGGGCGCGGCGTAGTGCAGTTCGAAATGCCGATGATCGTTCCAGGCCAGGGTGCCGATTCGTGCATCTGGCGGGCAGTCCAAAGCTTCCAGTGCATTGGCCAGCCTGTTGACCCGAGCGAATGCCTGAGCGTAGCTATAGCGATGCACGCGTCCGTCGGCGAACAGGGAAACGATCTCGGTGTCGGCTGCAACCTGCAGGGAGTGCCGCATGATCGCGGTGATCCCGAGGTTGAAGTTCATCATCATGCCTTGCACAGGCGACCTCCTGCCTTGTTCTTGTATGAGGGCGTTGGAGTTGCCAGTTAGTGGGCTGGCAACCTCTTCGCAGGAGAAGAGCAAGGCCTGTGCCAGGCTTTCAAAAAGAGTTTTTTTTTTGAAAAAGACTTTTTAAATCAATGCGATGTATTTTTGATCTTTGCGCAATCAATAGCTGATTAGTATTTCGCCTGTTTCAATATTGAATTGAGTTTCAGGGGGTGTTTCACTCCTGCATAGTCTTTGGGGCTCCTCGTAAACGCCGCCACAGGGTGGTGCGACTGATGCCCAGACGGTGCGCGGCCTCATTCATGTCGCCCGCGCAGGCTGCGAGCACCTTCTGTATATGTGCGACCTCACTGGCCTTGCCGACATGGCGCAGATCCCCGGCGGTAGACGAGTCATCGGTGTCTGGAGGTTGCTGGCTGATCTCCTCGAACAGTTCCGGAAACAATGGGCGCAGCTGGTGGTCGCTGCCTTCGTCGCTCAAGCTCTGGGCGGACAGGGCGGCGCGCTCGACAAGATTCTCCAGTTCGCGGATGTTGCCCGGCCATTGATGGGTCTGCAGGTTCGGCATTAGTCGCTCCAGCAGCTTCTGGCCGGCCGCCGCGGTAGGTGGGGGTAGGCGTTGCAGGATGGCATTGGCTAGCAGCGGAATATCCGGGGCGCGTTCCCGTAACGGGGGGATCGCCAAACGTAGGATGTTCAGTCGGTAGTAGAGGTCTTCGCGAAAGCGTCCATCGGCGATCCGTCTGCGCAGATCACAATGGGTGGCGGCAACTACCCGAATATCCACCGGTGTTGGCTCTGACGCTCCCAGGCGCAGAACCTCGCGTTCCTGCAACACTCGCAGCAGGCGAGTCTGTAGGGTGACGGGCATGTCGCCGATTTCGTCGAGGAACACGGTGCCTGTATGTGCCGCCTCGATAAGCCCTGCCTTGCCTCCCTTGCGCGATCCGGTGAAGGCACCCTCTTCGTAGCCGAATAGTTCACTTTCCAGGAGTGTCTCGGGAAAGGCGGCGCAGTTGATTGCGACAAAAGGACCGGCCTGGCGGGGGCTAGCATTGTGCAGGCTTTGTGCCAGTAGTTCCTTGCCGGTCCCACTTTCTCCGGTGATCAATACGGTGGAGTCGGTTTCGGCATAGCGCCTTGCTAAGTCCAGTACCGCGCGAAAGGCTGGCGTTTTGCCCAGGATCTGCTCGAATCGGTAACGCGCGGTGAACTGCCTAGGGCGAGCCTGGCTTCGGATGCGTCGGTCTGCGCGCTGGATTACGTTGGTTTCCTGGCAGGAAATGACGGCACCATCCGGTTTGCCGTTCTCGATGATGGGGCTGATGTTGGCTGCCAGTATCCGGCCGCCGACGCGTACGATTAGATTTTCCTCACCTTCGCCGCCGCTCAGCGTGGCGCTGATGTCCAATTCAGGCATCAGTTCGGCTATTGATCGATCCCGTGCCCAGTCGCTGGATATGTCCAGCAACTGGGCCATGCGTGGGTTGAGGGACTGGACAATACCTGCGGCGTCTACCGCGATCACGCCGTCGCTGAGGTTGCGTAGCACGGCATTCAGGCGCTGCTGTTGGATCAAGGCGCGAGTTCGGCTGCGGGATATCGCCAGGGTCTCGTCAAGGGTCCGTCGAATAGCGTCGGCATTGAGCGCGAGCACACCCTTCGCACCGGCCGCCTCGGCCAGTTCTACTGCGGTAGAGGATCCCACGATAACTCGGTAGCCGTCGTCGACCAACTGGCGGATGCGCTGGCGTGCTTCCTCTAGGCTGGAATAGGTGGCCTGATGCAGATCGACAGTGAAGAGCGAGGCCATGGCGTCCAGTTCGGGGTGTCCGCGCTGAAAGCTGAGGATCCCGACTTTGGTGGATTGCGCTCTGGCTAGGTCGAGCGCGCGAATCAGGTCGTACTCACCCATGCGGATCGATAGGGTGCTGGTGGCGATGTGACGCCTTAGATAGTCGGCGGTGGCACCAGAACAGATGATGATGTCGACGTCCTGTCTGTCGTCTAGTACCTGTCCTGTGTGGCGCAGTTCAGTGACCGTGGTCTCGATGATCTCGACCAGGGCGCGATCCTGATAGTCGGGAATAACTTTTTGAACAATGCGGGCCATGCGGCTAGGGCCTTCCGGCATGCGCAGATGAGTGATGAGGGCAACGATCCTGGGGAGGTAGCGTTCTTCTTGCATGGCGTCAAATATCTTGAGGGATGAGTCTTTCTATCCTGAAACATGGATTTCATATTTGCAAA
>JBFJZW010000276.1:0-6447 GCA_041621875.1 Pseudomonas sp.
CATCGCCGCGGCGATCATCGAGAGCTGCGCCAGTCGCATCTTCCTGCCCAACCCGCAGGCCAGTGAGCCGCAGATCCGCGGCATCTACCAGGGCTTCGGCCTCAACCAGCGGCAGATCGAGATCGTCACCCAGGCCACGCCCAAGCGTGATTACTACTACCAGTCGCGCCTAGGCAACCGCCTGTTCGACCTCGACCTGGGACCGGTGGCACTGGCCTTCGCCGCCTCTGCCAGTCCTGCCGAACAGCGCGAGATCAGCCGGCTTCTGGCGACGTCCGGCGCTACGGATTTCGCTCCCGCCTGGCTGCGCTATCGCGGCCTGGACTGGGCTGCCGAGCTGCTCGCCTCTTATCCCCCACCACGCAAGGACTGCCTGCCATGAATCTCCGTATCTGCCGCTCTGCCTTTATCGCGCTGCTGACGCTTGGCCCGTTGGTGGTCCAGCCGGCAAGCGCCTTCACCGTGATCGACCCGACCAACCTGGTGCAGAACACCCTGACCGCGGTGCGCACCATGGAAATGATCAACAACCAGGTCAGCCAGCTGCAGAACGAAACCCAGATGCTGCTGAACCAAGCCCGCCATCTGGCACGCCTGGATTACAACGTGGTCGACCGCCTGCGCGTGAGCCTGGCCGACACCGAACGGCTGCTGGCCGAAGCACAGGGACTGGCCTACGAGGTGCAGCGCCTGGATCAGGAGTTCACCCGCCTGTATCCGGCCGAGTACACGAGCAGCGTCAGCAGCGAGCGCATGGCTCAGGAGGCGCGCGAGCGCTGGAAGCAGGGCCTCGACGGCCTGCACACCTCCATGCGCGTGCAGGCCCAGGTGACGCAGAACCTGGCCCAGGATGAGCGCGTGCTGGCCGAGCTGGTGCAGCAGAGCCAGGCCGCCGGCGGTGCACTGCAGGCCACCCAAGCCACCAACCAACTGCTGGCCCTGCAGGCCAAGCAATCGATCCAGGCCCAGCAACTGCAGATCACCCAGAACCGCGCCATCGCCCTGGAGCTGGCGCGCCAGGCCGCCGCGGCCGAGGAAGCGCGGGAACTGCGCCGACGCTTTATGGGCAGCGGAACGCCGTACACGCCCTACCCCGTGCAGTTCTATCGGTAGGGAGGGCTTGGCGATGAGAGCTCTATTTCTACTGTTGCTGCTGCTCGGGCTGGTGGCCTGTGGTCATAGCGGAGAGTCCGATGACGCCCGCGCCCTCCACGACCGCTTCTACTCCGGCTGCGCCCGGCCTGGCGAGTTTTTCAACCCTACCGAGCTGCCGGCGATACCACCGAGCTTCGACGAGGACGTGCAATGAACGACGTCAGCGTGATCGACCGTTTCCTCGAGGTGTTCGGCCAGTACATCGACTCGGGCTTCGGCCTGCTCGGCGGCGAGGTGGCCTTTCTCACCCTGACCCTGGTGGCCATCGACATGACCCTGGCCGGACTGTTCTGGGCCATGGGCGGCGAGGACGTCAGCTCGAAGCTGATCCGCAAAATCCTCTACGTCGGTGCCTTCGCCTTCATCATCGGCAACTTCAACGTACTGGCCAAGATCACCTTCAACTCCTTCGCCGGGTTGGGCCTGCTGGCCTCGGGCTCCGCGTTGAGCCAGGCCGAATTACTCCAGCCGGGGCGGTTGGCTGCCATCGGCGTCGAGGCCGGTGGCCCACTGCTCGAACAGATCAGCAACCTCAGTGACTTCCCCAAGGTCTTCGGCAACTTGCACAGCATCCTGGTGCTGTTCCTGGCCTGGCTGGTGGTGATCGTCAGCTTCTTCTTCCTGGCCATCCAGCTGTTCGTCACCCTGATCGAGTTCAAGCTGACCACCCTCGCCGGCTTCGTCCTTGTGCCCTTTGCGCTGTGGAACAAGACCGCCTTCCTCGCCGAAAAAGTGCTGAGCAACGTGGTGGCCTCCGGCATCAAGGTACTGGTGCTGGCGGTGATCGTCGGCATCGGCAGCGGGCTGTTCGCCGAGTTCCAGGCGGTGCCGGACAAACCCAGCATCGACCATGCCCTAGTGGTCATGCTCGCCTCGCTGGCGTTGCTCGGCCTGGGCATCTTCGGCCCAGGCATCGCCACCGGCCTGGTCTCCGGTGCCCCGCAACTGGGGGCCGGTGCGGCGGCCGGTACCGCGCTGGGCGCCGCGGGCATGGCCGCCGGTGCCGCCGCGGTGGCCACGGGTGCCGGTGGCGCCGTGCTGGCCGGCGCCCGTATGGCACCTGGCGCGGCACGCCTGGCCATGGGCGGTGCCAAGTCATCGGCCGCAGGCATGGCGCCGGGTTCTGCAGCAACAGGTGCAGCGACAGGTGGTACGGCCACGGCGGCCGGCCCATCGACAGCCCCCGCCAAGCAACCCGACTGGGCCAGGCGCCTGCAGCGCAAGCAGCAACTCACCCAGGCAGCCACCACCGTCGCGCACACCCTGCGCGGTGGCGATGGTGGCGGCTCGTCACCCGGGCCGCAGGTGCGCGACCCATCGAACTCGTGAAGGAGAACGAAGATGCGACTCAAACGTCCGCGGGTGCGCTACAGCGACACCCCACAACCAGCCACGCCCTACCAGGCCGCGGAACAGGCTTGGGATCGGCGCATGGGCAGCAGTCTGGCGCAGGCGCGCAACTGGCGACTGATGGCTTTCGGTTGCCTGAGTCTGGCCCTGTTGATGGCCGGCGGGCTGCTCTGGCGCTCGGCCCAGTCGATGGTCACGCCCTATGTGGTGGAGGTCGACAGTCTCGGCCAAGTGCGCGCCGTCGGCGAAGCCGCCAGTCCCTACCAGCCCGAGGATGCGCAGATTGCCCATCACCTGGCGCGCTTCATCGAGTTGGTGCGTGGGCTGTCCATCGACCCGGTGGTGGTGCGGCAGAACTGGCTGGAGGCCTATCACTCCACCACCGACCGCGGCGCTGCCACGCTCAACGACTACGCCCGCGCCAACGATCCCTTCACCCGGGTCGGCAAGGAGTCGGTGTCGGTCGAGGTCACCAGCGTGGTGCGGGCCAGCGACCGCTCGTTCCAGGTGCGCTGGATCGAGCGCCGTTTTGTAAACGGTGCCGCCGCCGGGCTGGAGCGCTGGACGGCGGTGATCTCGCTGGTGCTGCAGCCCCCGCGTACCGAGGAGAAGCTACGCCGCAACCCGCTGGGCATCTACGTCAACGGTCTGTCATGGAGCCGCGAACTGGACACTACGCAAGGAGCCAAGAAGCCATGAGTACCTACCTGCACTTCTACACCTGCCCACTGCTGCTGGCCATGCTGGCCGGCTGCGCCAGCCAGGGCGAGCCGCCGGTTATCGCCCTGGACGATCCGGTGCAGGCGCAGCGCCTGCCGGAGCCCCCAAAGCCCATCGAGGTAGTGGCAGTGCCGAAACCCCTGGCCCTGCCGGCGCAGCTCAAACCGCTGCCGGACGGCCAGGCGAGCAAGCGGGCCAAGGAGCCCGCCGATGAGCGCGTGCGGGTCTCGCGCGCCAACCGCGACGCGCGAATCGCTCCGACCCGCGAGGGCTACATCAACGCCATCCAGGTCTGGCCCTACTCCGATGGTGCCCTGTACCAGGTCTACACCAGCCCAGGTCGGGTCACGGCGATCAACCTACAAGCCGGCGAGGAACTGGTCACCGTGGCCGCCGGCGACACCGTACGCTGGATCGTCGGCGATACCTCCAGCGGCAGTGGCGATGAGTTGCGCGTCAGCGTGCTGATAAAACCGACACGAGTCGATCTCAAGACCAACCTGCTGATCACCACCACCCGGCGTACCTACCTGATCGAGCTGACTTCCACCGAGCAGACCTGGATGGCCTCGGTGTCTTGGGACTACCCCAGGGACCGCATGCTCGCCCTGCAACGCCGCGCCACCGCGGCGCAGGCCGCAGCACCGGTGGATGCCGGCCTGGCTCTGGAGCAACTGCGCTTTCGCTATGCGATCAGCGGCAGCAACCCGCCCTGGAAACCCCTGCGCGCGTTCGATGACGGCAAGAAAGTGTACATCCAGTTTCCGGCCGGCATTGCCCAGGGGGAGTTGCCACCGCTGTTCGTGATCGGCCCGCAGGGCGACGGGCAGCTGGTTAACTACCGTTTCCGTTCGCCCTACTTCATCGTCGATAGGCTGTTCGGCGCCGCCGAGCTGCGCCTGGGCGCGGACAAAGGCGACCTGGTGCGGATCGAGCGCACCGATGGCGTGGCGCGGAGGCCCTGAGCATGAGTACGGACGATGTGCAAACCGAGGCGCCTTCGCCACTGCCACCCAAGGAGGCAGCGGAATCCCTGGAGCTGCGCGCGCAGCCCCGCCCTGTCACCCGCCTCAACCCACGCATGCTGGCGCTACTCGCCGGAGGGCTGGCCAGCGCGGTACTCGGTGCCATGCTCTGGTCGCTACAACCCCAGCCGCGTCGTCATGGCACGGAGCAAAGCGAACTGTACAACGTCGAGCGCGTGGCTCGCTCCGAGGGCCTGGAGCAGTTGCCGGCGGATTACTCGCAGCTGCCGCCACCTCCCGCGCCGGCGGTGCCACAACTGGGGCGACCACTGCCGGGCGACCTGGCTGGCCCCATTCTCAGAGCCGAACAAGCACAGGGTTACGACTATCGCCATGCCGGCCCCGATCCTGCCGAAGCCGAGCGTCTCGCCAGGCTCAAGGAGGCTGAGGAAGCGGCATTGTCTTCGGTGTTTTTCCGCTCCGGTGGCGGACGGACATCGAGCGCAGCGACCGCGGGCCAGGGCCTGGCCGTCGGTGGAGGATTCGATTCCTTGGCTGCCGGCCCTGCATCGACTGCTGCAACATCTGCTGACGCCGCGGCGACGCAGAACCGACAGAATCAGAAAGAGGCGTTTCTCAGTAAATCCGCAAATGCACAAATCCGTAATTCCGGATTTGTGCAAATACCCGACTCGCCCTACCAGGTGATGGCCGGCACCATCATTGCCGCGGCACTGGTCACCGGGATCAAGTCAGATCTACCCGGCGATGTGATCGCCACAGTGACCGAGCCGGTCTACGACAGCGCCACCGGCCAGCATGTGCTGATCCCCCAGGGCTCGCGCCTGCTCGGGCGCTATAACAGCCAGGTGAGCTACGGGCAGAGCCGCGTGCAGGTGGTGTGGCAGCGGGTGATCCTGCCGGACACCTCGTCCTTCCAACTCGACAACCTGGTTGGCAGCGACCCCGCCGGCTATGCCGGCCTGGAAGATGGCGTTGACTGGCATTGGGACCGGATCGTCGCCGGCGCGGCCATGACCAGTCTACTGGGCATCGGCGCCGAGCTAGCGGCTCCGGCCAGCCGCACCGACGGCGACCGCATCATCATCGCCGGACGCAACAGCCTCCAGGACACGGTGAACCAGGTCGGCCAGGAGGTCACCCGCCGCAATCTCGATATCCAACCCACGCTGACCCAGCGTCCCGGCCTGCCCCTGCGCGTGATCGTCAACCGCGATCTGGTGCTGCGCCCTTACCAGCCCTCGTTTATCCAGCAGAGGAACCCGTAATGAACACAAACAAGCTGCGCCTCGGCCCCTTGCCGAAGACCGAGAACCTGAAGCTGACCTTCACCTGCCCGGCCGGCCTGAAGGCCGACCTCGAACGCTATGCGGCAGTGCACTCGCAAGCCTATGGCGAAGAAGTCGATGCGCTGACGCTCATTCCGCACATGCTGGAGGCGTTTATGGCGCGGGATCGGGCATTCAAACGAGTCAGCAAGCCAGTCTCATCCACGGTTCCCTGATTTCTTCGGACAATGCGCCGTTCGGTGGCGAGTGGTTTTTTACACGCAAGACGCGTTCGAATGAAATATCCTCACGATCATGAGGTTTTTCCCCTTTTAAAGGCGCCCGAACAATAATCCGTACAATCATGCGGATTACTGGCAAAAACTGCTGAAATAAGCCAGAATCCTCTTGATCATGAGGATTAATGCATGCAGTTTCGAATCGATACTCCTGAAAAAATCGGCATGGTGATTCGCGCCAGTCGCAAAGCCATGGAGCTACGCCAAGACGACGCAGCAGGCAGCATCGGCGTATCCGAAAACTTCCTTGGCAAAGTGGAGCGCGGAGGAGAAACGGTTCTATGGGGAAAACTGTTCCAGGTCATGAGGGAACTGGGCTTGAACGTCTTCGTCGATGTCCCGGATGAAGTCGCATCGCAAGCCCTACTCAATCTGGAAAAGCTCCTCGAAAAAGCTGAGGCGCAGCAGGCTACCCAAGATAAGCATTCGTAATGGATCGTCAGTTAAATGTCTGGATCAACCACACTCTGATCGGCGCACTCTCCGAGCAGAACGGCCTGTGGAGCTTTGCCTACACAGCAGAATGGCTAGCCCACCAGAAGGCATACCCGCTCTGCCCCAGCCTACCTCTTCAGGATGGCCGGCACGTGGATGGAGCCTCGGTGCGGCCGGTGCAGTGGTACTTCGACAACCTCCTCCCTGAGGAGGGTCAGCGCCAGCTGATCGCCC
>JBFJZW010000277.1:0-6424 GCA_041621875.1 Pseudomonas sp.
GCGAAAACCGTCAGCTCGGCGAGGATGAAAAACCACATGGCCAGGTCGCCCGGCAGATGCCGCACCGGGCTGGCGACGGATTCAGGCGAAGTGGACATCGACCACGTCCATCAGCGCTGCGACGGTCTGCGGATCGTCCGATAGCGGCTCGGCCAGGCAGGCCAGACAGGCATCACGGGGGTTCATGCCGGAGCCGATCATGCGCGCGGTGAAGATCAGCAGACGGGTCGAAGCCACCTCCTCCAGATCATGCTGCTCCAACCGGCGCAGGGCCTGGCCGAGCTTGACCACCTGCACGGCCAGCTCGGCACCGACCCGCGCCTCGTTGGCGACGATGCGCTCTTCCTCGGCCACCGGCGGGTAGCCGAAACGCAGGGCGACGAAGCGCTGACGGGTGCTCGGCTTCATACCCTTGAGCAGGTTCTGGTAGCCGGGGTTGTAGGACACCACCAGCATAAAGCCCGGCGGCGCGCGCAGTACCTCGCCGGTGCGCTCCAGGTACAGCTCGCGGCGGTCATCGGCCAATGGGTGCAGTACCACGGCGGTATCCTGGCGCGCCTCGACCACCTCGTCGAGGTAGCAGATGCCGCCCTCGCGCACCGCGCGGGTCAAGGGGCCGTCCTGCCACCAGGTGCCCTGGGCACCGATCAGGTGGCGGCCGACCAGGTCGGCGGCGGAAAGATCATCATGGCAGGCCACGGTATACAGCGGCAAACGCAGGCGGTGCGCCATGTACTGGACGAAGCGGGTCTTGCCGCAACCGGTCGGGCCCTTGATCAGCACCGGCATGCCGTGCTGCCAGGCCTGTTCGAACAGCACCTGTTCATTGCCCAGGGGTTGGTAGAACGGAGCATCCAGCACGGCAGCCGTGTCGACTAGTTTCACAGGCGCATTCACAGTCAGTACCTCACCGAGGTGATTAATCATGCCTGCACGCTACCCGCGACCAACCGCTGTCCTCAAGCCGCGTGTGGGCAACTCTTGATTGCGGTCAAGCCCATCGGCAATCGGCCTGGTTATGCTGCCCCTAGGGTTAAATTGATCGATCGCGGGCAATAGCCGATTCGCCTCTCATCCATGCAATTGCCCCGTCACGCCTCGTATACGAACCCTTTACGAACATCGCGGGTCCATACCCATAACTGCAGAGATCAGTGCTCGCAGCGAGAGGCTTGGGCAGCCCCCAGAAAAAGACGCAAACCGTAACTGCAGCGAAATTGGCAGGGCCCATGCCCTGCTCTCAATAGCCTTGAGGAAATAGTCATCATGAAGAAAATCCTGATTCCATTGTTCGCCCTGGGGGCTGCGCTGAGCGTGCCCCCCGCCTTCGCCACTGACGCTGAAGCCGAAGCGCTGTTCAAGAGCAAGCCCTGCGCGGCATGCCACAACGTCGACATGAAGATGGTCGGCCCGGCGCTGAAGGACGTCGCCGCCAAGTACGCCGGAACCGAAGGTGCCGCCGAATTGCTGGCTGGGCGCATCAAGGATGGCAGCGTTGGCAACTGGGGGCAGATGCCGATGCCGGCCAACCCGGTCACCGACGAAGAAGCGAAGATCCTTGCCGACTGGGTGCTGGGGCTCAAGTAACCTGCTGACGGACGCCAGACTCCTGGCGTCCACCCCCGCCCTTCCTTCTCACTCAATAGGAGCCTTCTGGCTCCTATATTTTTTCAGGCCGGCGCTCAGCTCAGGCCATAGCCGTTATCGACCACCCAATCCTGGCCATAGACGCCGCGCGCGCCGGCTGACAACTGGAACAGGATCACACTGGCGACCGCCGCCGCATCGAGAAAGTGGCCCGGCAGCAGGCGTCTGGTGACGCTGTCGGCGACCTCGTCCAGCTGTTCATCGCTCAACCCCAGGGTGCCCCAGATAGCGGTTGCCGTGGGCCCGGGCGAGACCAGATTGATGCGCACACCGAGTGGCGCGAACTCCACCGCGAGGGTGCGCGCCTGGGCACTGAGTGCCGCCTTGCTGGCAATATAGGCGGCCAGACCGGGAAAGGTCGAGCGGGTGAGAAAGCTGCTGATAAACACCACCGAACTGGGGGTGGCCAACGCGTCGCGCAGCGCCGCCAGGGTATTCAATGCGCCGGCACCATTGACCGCCCATTGCCGATCGAATGCAGACAGATCGAGGCTTTCGGCCAGCTCGGCGATACCCGCGTTGGGTACCAGATAGTTCACCGGGCCCAGTTGCGCTGCGCGCACACCGAGGCTGGCCAGATCTTCGCTCGAGGTGACATCGCCGGCATGCCAGACCAGACGCTCCGGGTAGATGTCCTGCAGGCCCTGCAAGCCGCCGAGACTGCGCGACATGGCCAACACCCTGGCACCGCGCTGCAGTAAAGCCGCGCATAACGCCAGGCCGATACCCGAACTGGCTCCGGTAACGACGGCCAGACGATCCTGAAATTCGGTTTTCATCAGCTTCTCCGGTGCTCGGCAGTGCCGAGCGGCAAGGTCACCCATGCGCAAGGCACAGGCGACTGGACATCAAGGGTTGGGCAGCGCGGCGCTGCATGATCAAACGGTCGGCGCAACAGGGATTCAGCGCCCTGCCCTGGCAGTCAGCCTGGGTGCCCATCCACCCGTGGCTTGACCAGCATCGGCCCATAGCGCCAGGCATAGATGGCCAGCGCCAGTGACCAGCCGGTTGCCGACAGCCACAGACCTTCCAGCGGCCAGAGCGGATACACGAAGACCCGCGCCACGCAGCCCAGGTTGAACAACACCAGGGCCGCCGCCATACCGCCCGGCAGTTCCAGTGGCCGCCCGGTATGCCCCAGGGTCACGCGGGCGATCATGGCCAGAATCAGCCCACTCATGGCCCCCATGGTCAAACCGTGCAGGGCCGGGCTCGGCGTAGTCAGCAAGCCGAGATGCCACAGCGCCAGGCCGATACAGGCCAGCACCAGCCAGAGCATTGCTAGGTGCAGCGACCACAACAGCGGCACCGCCCAGATGCCCTTGTCATACCAGCGCGCCAGACGCAGCAGATGCCCCGCCGCCACCGCCAGAAACAACCCGGCCAGCAGTGGCTGGGCCTGCAGGGCCAGGCCATTGGCGTACAGCGCGGCGATCAGGCCGGTGCCGAGCAGCAGGGCAATATCCAGCCAGACCCAGGGTTTCACCGCATCGATGCGACCTAGGCCGCGCTGGGTAAAGAAGGGAATCACTCGCCCGCCAATCAGGCCCATCAGGGCTGCGACCAGCCACAACCCGGCCAATACGCCGCGCCGCTGCAGTTCATCGTTGCCCTGAGCCAGGCCGGCCAGGAGCAAGGCATTGGCCGCGGCCAGCAGGCACAGCACCACCACGATCGGATAATTGCGCTTCTGCCGCACCACCCAGAGCATGTGCGCCATCAGACCGGCCACCGCGAGCAGAAAGCCCAGGTCGAGCGGAATCAGCAGCACCAACGGCAAACCGAACAGCCAGCCCAGCCGCGCGGCCAACCAGAGACCTGCGAGCAGTATCAGGCGCGTGCCGCTCAGGCCGGGTTGACCGGTCCAGGTCTGCACCGCGGTCAGCAGAAAGCCGGCCACAATGGCGGCGGCGAAGCCAAACAGCATTTCGTGACGGTGCCAGGCGAGCCACCCACCCACGGGCTGCCAGTCCGGCCCATTGCCGCTCCAGGCCAGCACCCAGAGGGCAATGGCAAACAAGGCGAACAGGCTGCCAGCGAGGAAAAACGGGCGAAAGGCCAGCCGCCAGATGGGCGCAATACTCAGGGCGGTACGCCGGTCGATAATGTTCACTGCAAGCCTCCTGAAAAGATCGTCAAATGCCAGAAGTACCAACCGGGCATTGCTGCTGCGAGGGTATTGGCAGCCGTTAGGCTCTTTTTACAGGAAGCATGGGCCGGGACGACTTGACCGCGATCAGCTTTGTGCGCAAAGCATCAGGTCTGGGCGGCGCAGCGGACTACGGCTGCTTCGATTCCGCCTGCTGCGGGGCATCGTCACGGCCCATGGATTTGCGAAACCCGCCGATGGCACCGCCAATATCGGAGCCCAGGCTGCGCAGACGCTTGCTGCCAAACAGCATGACCACGATCAGCAGCACGATCAGCAGTTGCCAGATACTGATACCCATGGATATTCCCTCTTTTTTAAGTGGTGAAAAGTGCTCAGTGCATGCCGTTATGCTGCGTTGCCGCGGCCTGTTGCAGCACGGCCTGGTCGATCTTCTCGAAGCGTAACACCCGGGCACCGTGGATGGCGGCCAGCTTGCGGGCAGCCTGCTCATCGGAAAACGAGGCCAACACCGCGCCCATGGCACCCTTCAACCCGCTGTCACCGAGGCCAACCACATAGAACGCCTGAGTGGCGTCGATCAGCTGGCTGTCGTCTGGCTTGGCCCAGTCGCTGCGGCCCATGTCGTGGACATAGAGCTTGGCGTCGCCGATTCGGTTTTCCGGTTGCAGCCACCAGCCGAGCATCTCGGCGGCGGAACAGAATTTCTTCACCGCGGCGTTATCCAGCGCCTGGCCCTTGGGGCCGGGAAAGTCGGTGATGATCATGCCGCACACATGGCACTCGTCGCTGTTGTGAAAGGCCACCGGGGCCAGGCTTTGCTGCTCGACCTCAGGTTCGTTGCAGGCCACCAGCAGCAGGCCGAGCAGCAGCACCAGCAGGGTTCGCGACGCGCGTATGGACGCGGTTTTCATGCTTGCTTCTCCATATCTGAAACACAACGTGTAGGGTGCGCCGTGCGCACCAGGGCAAATAGCGGTGCGTACGGCAAACCGGGCGCAGGCAACCATCAGGTCGGCCGGCGCAGAAATACCCAATGGGCCAGCAGCAGCGGCGTGCCGACCCACAGCAGCAGGCATAGCCATAGCAGCAGACCGTCGACCGGCAGGTCGCCGCCCAGGGCCATTACACCCACGGCATTGCCGCTGCCTTCGAAGCCGGACAGGTTGATCAGCCGGTAGACATCCGCCGGGTTGAGCAGCAGCAGCCAGGGAAGCAGATCGGGGTTGAACTTACCCTCGCTCAGCACCAGCAGCGCCAGCAAGGCCAGGTCGAACACCAGCACGAAGAGAAACCACAGGCCCAGGGCCAGCCCGGCGGCGCTGGATTTTTCACTGACCTTGCTGCTCAGCACATAGGCCATGGCCAGAAACACCCAGCCGAGCAAGGTCGAGGACAACATAAAGCGGCCGAAGGCCCAGGCCAGCAGGCCCAGTTCGACATCCTCGACCAGTACGGCGATGGCCAGGGCCGCGCAGCCGAAACCGATCAGAGTGGCCAGGGCCAGGATCAGGCCGTGGCCGACGAACTTGCCCAGCAGCAGCTGGCCGCGGCCCAGGGGGTAGGTCAACAACAGCATCAGGGTGCCGCCCTCGTCCTCGCCGACTATGGCGTCGTAGGCCAGCAGCAGCGCGATCAGCGGTACCAGAAAGGTCGCCAGGCTGGCCAGGCTGGCGATGGTCGCCGGGATCGAGGTAAAGCCCAGCTGCCCGGACGCCGCCGCGCCGAGCCAGGCGATGCCCACCGCCAGCACTGCGAACAGCAGGCTGATGGCGAGCAACCAGCGGTTGCGCAGGCCGTCGCTGAGTTCCTTGCGGGCGATATTCCAGACCTGGCTCATGCTGCGCCCTCCCCGGCCTGAAGGCTCTGGGCCTGGTCCATGTAATGGCGGTACAGGTCCTCCAGCGACGGCTGGTGGATATCGATGTCCTGGGCTCCGCCTTCGCCGAGCAGTTCGCGCAGCAGGCCGAGCTTGTGGCCGTTGATTGCCACCACTTCGACGCCATCGACGCCGACCGAGCGGGCTTGATGGCCGTCGGCGTGCCAGCGCTGCAGCAGTTTTGCGCTGTGCTGCAACCCACTGGCGCGGATCAGCGCCGGCAGGCCGGCATCTGCGCGCAGGCTGGCCAGGCTGCCGACCGCCTGCAGGCGACCATGGGCGAGAATCGCCGCGCGGTTGATATGCGCCTCGACCCCCGGCAATACATGGGAGCAGAGAATGATGCTGGTGCCCTGCTGACGCAGGCGGTCAACCAGCTGGTAGAGATCCTGGGTGGCGATGGGGTCGAGGCCCACCGTGGGTTCGTCGAGCAGCAGCAGGCGCGGCGCGCCGAGCAGCGCCTGGGCCAGGCCGAGACGCTGGCGCATGCCTTTGGAATAGGTTTTCACCCGCCGATCCATGGCCGCGGCCAGACCGACCTGCTCCAGCAACTCGTCCACCTGGCTTAGCGGCGCGCCCTTGAGGCGGGCGAAATGGCGCAGGGTTTCGCGGCCGCTGAGCTGGGCGTAGAAGGTCACGTTCTCCGGCAGGTAACCGAGTTGTTGGCGCACCTGGGGATCATTGGGCGTGCGCCCGAGCACCTGCACTCGGCCGCTGCTGGCCTGCAGCAGGCCGAGAATCAGCTTCATGCTGGTGGTCTTGCCGGCACCGTTGTGGCCAAACAGGCC
>JBFJZW010000278.1:0-6369 GCA_041621875.1 Pseudomonas sp.
GCCAGCAGATGGCTACCCTACCCATCAGTTACTGCAACAGCTGAGATAGCCCCTGATACCGCAGCGCTGACCCTGACGCCCAAGCGGACTGCATGGTCAGCTTCTGTGGTAAACTTCGCGGCGGCCACAAGCCGCCTCGTCCACGGAGCCTCTAGCGGAGCACAGACTGCCGATGTCCGACACTTCCTTGCCGAAAACCGTTGCCAGCGGCGAAAAATTCCGCAACACCCAAGGCATCACCGCGATCAAGGACGGGCAAAAGCGCCGCGCCTCAAGCGAACCTCAGGTCTTCGAACCCAAACCCAAGTGGCTGCGGGTCAAGGCACCCGGCGGCAGCCGCTTCGAGGCGGTCAAGCGCAATGTCGGCGAACACCGCCTGAGCACCGTGTGCCAGGAATCCCACTGCCCGAACATGGGCGAATGCTGGTCCAATGGCACCGCCACCATCATGCTGATGGGCTCGGTGTGCACCCGCGCCTGCCGCTTCTGCGCGGTGGACACCGGCAACCCCAATGGCTGGCTGGACCTGGAAGAGCCACAGAACACCGCCAAGTCAGTGGAGCTGATGGCGCTGCGCTATATCGTGCTGACCTCGGTGGACCGCGACGACCTGGACGACGGCGGTGCGGCGCACTACGCCGCCTGCGTACGGGCGATCAAGGAACGCACCCCGCAGGTGGTGGTGGAAGCCCTGACCCCGGACTTCGACGGCGACCTGCAGGCCATCGAGCGCGTGGTGGACTCCGGCCTTGAGGTGTTCGCGCAGAACGTCGAGACGGTCAAGCGTCTGACCCATGAAGTACGCGATCCCCGCGCCGGCTACGAGAAGACCCTGCGCGTACTCGAGCACGCCAAGCGCCATCGCCCGGCGATGCTGACCAAGACCAGCCTGATGCTGGGCCTGGGCGAGACCGACGAGGAAATCCTGGAAACCATGGATGACCTGCGTGCCATCGGCGTGGACATCCTCACTCTCGGCCAGTACCTGCAACCCACCCGCAACCACTTGAAGGTGCAGCGCTGGGTCAGCCCGGAAGAGTTCAATCGCTTGCGTGACATCGGCCTGGAAAAAGGCTTTATGGAAGTGGCCGCCGGCCCGCTGGTACGCTCCAGCTACCGCGCCGACAAGGTGTTCGAGAAGAACAACCTGGGTCTGGCCGCCCCAGTGCCCGTGCCGGGCCAGCAGGTAGACAGCAGCCTGATTCCGACCCTCAATCTGAACTGACCGGGCCATACAACGCCTGGCCCCGGGCTTTGCCTCGGGCCAGGCGTTTGTTTATCCGCAATCAGGCCATTGAAAGTGGCTATGTCTCCATACTCTGTTGCGCTCAGGCATCGGAGCCTAGGTGTAGGGGCTGGCTTCGTAGGGTGCGCCGTGCGCACCAACACCGGGGCCGCCACAGACACCTGGTGCGCACAGCGCACCCTACCGATTGCGGCCGCGGCACGCCCCCCAGGCACCCTGCACACGATGGATAAGATAAGGCTTAGCCGTCTATTGCGCCCTTCAGAGTCTGCTGCTCTGGATAGTCGAGGTGCTTGACCAGCTGCTCACGCAGGCGCGCACTGACCTCGGACATGTCAATCGGCCCCGCCACCAGATCGGCCAGTTGGGTCATGGCCATGCCGGCATAACCGCAGGGGTTGATGCGCCGGAACGGCTGCAGGTCCATATCCACATTCAGCGCCAGGCCATGGAAGCTGCGACCGTTGCGGATACGCAGCCCTAGCGAGGCGATCTTCGCCCCATCCACATACACCCCGGGCGCGTCCGACTTGGCGGCGGCGCTGACGCCGTAGCTGGCCAGCAGGTCGATCAGGCTACGCTCCATGCGACTGACCAGTTCGCGCACACCGATACCACTACGGCGCACATCCAGCAGCAGGTAGGCCACCAGCTGGCCGGGGCCGTGATAGGTCACCTGACCGCCGCGATCGACCTGCACCACCGGAATATCCCCCGGAAACAGCAGATGCTCGGCCTTGCCGGCCTGGCCCTGGGTAAATACCGGGGCGTGTTCGAGCAGCCAGATCTCGTCGGGCGTATCGGCACCGCGCGTGTCGGTAAAGCGCTGCATCGCATGCCAGGTGGGCTGGTAGTCGACCTGGCCCAGCTCACGAAAGCCGAGCGGCAGGCTCATCAGAGCACCATATGGACGATACCGGTCGCGCGCAGGGCGCTATTGATATCGCGCAACTGATCTTCACCGGTTGCCTCGATATGCAGCTGCACAGTGGTGTACTTGCCATTACTGCTCTGGCGCTCGGCCAGAGTGCTGAGATCGACCTTGGCATACTTGCTGAGGATTTCGATCACCGTGCTCTTGTAATGGGCACCACTGTCGCCAACCACCTTGATCGGGTAATCGGCGCAGGGGAATTCGATTTTGTGCGATTTGACGTCAGGTTGACTCATGGCAGTAACGGCCTCGTAAGCCGTGGCAACAACAGCGCCCCTGCGGGTCGGCAGGGACGTGCTGGTCACGCTATCAGTTGAACAAACCGAAGAAGAACAGGCGAATGCTATCCCACAGACGGCGCATGAAACCACCTTCCTCGACAGCTTCCAGGGCCACCAGGTCGGCGCTGTGCACCACTTCGTCACCCAGTTTGACCTCCACCTTGCCGATCACATCGCCCTGGGCGATCGGCGCAATCAGTTGTGGATTCAGGGTCATGCCGGCCTGGAGTTTTTCCAGCTGGCCCTTGGGCAGGGTCAGGCTCAGGTCTTGCGCCAGGCCAGCCTTGAGCTGACGCGTGGTGCCTTTCCAGACCTGGGTCTGGGCCAGTTCCTGGCCTTGCTTATAGAAGGTGCGGGTCTCGAAGAAGCGGAAACCATAGGTGAGCAGCTTCTGGGTTTCGGCGGCGCGGGCCGACTCGCTGTCGGTACCGAACACCGAGGTGATCATCCGCGCGCCGTCGCGCACGGCGGAGGCCACCAGGCAGTAACCGGCTTCCTGGGTATGGCCGGTTTTCAGGCCGTCGACGGTCTTGTCACGCCACAGCAGCAGGTTGCGATTGCCCTGCTTGATGTTGTTCCAGAGGAACTCCTTCTGCGCGTAGATGGCGTAGTGCGTCTGGTCTTCGTTGATGATGGCGCGTGCCAGGATGGCCATATCGTGGGCGCTGGAGTAGTGCTCCGGATGGGGCAGCCCGGTGGCGTTCATAAAGTGGCTGTTGCTCATGCCCAGACGCGCAGCGGTTTCGTTCATCATGTCGGCGAAGGCGTCTTCGCTGCCGGCAATGTACTCGGCCAGGGCAATACTGGCGTCGTTACCCGACTGAATGATCACGCCGTGCAGCAGGTCGTCGACGCTGGCCTGACTGTTCAACGGCAGGAACATGGTGGAACCGCCGGAGGCTGCACCGCCGGTACGCCAGGCGTGTTCGCTGACAGGCACCATATCCTGCTCGCCGATCTTGCCCTTGCGGATTTCCAGGGTGGCGATGTAGGCGGTCATCAGCTTGGTCAGGCTGGCCGGGGGCAGACGCTGGTCGCCATTGTTCTCCACCAGCACCTTGCCGCTGGCGGCATCGAGCAGCACATAGGATTTGGCGGCCAGTTGCGGCGGTGCCGGAATCGCTTGCTGGTTGGCCCAGGCCGCTGGTGCGCCGAGCAGGAGAAGTGACAAGAAAACGCGTTGCGCAAAGCAGGTGATATTCATCCGTCTCTCTAGATTGCTAATGGTCAAACAGACCCAACGGGCCAGTTCAAGTGGCACGCCCCGCAGCAAGGCTGCCGGCGGTGCATGAGTGCTTAGTCCTGCTGGCGGACAATAAGTGCCGCCTCAATCCGCCCGGACCAGCCTCGGCTGGCCGAGATTGGCCAGGCGCACGCTGTCCTGCAGCTGTTCAGCCTCGCTCGGGCTGTTCAGCGGCCCCAGTCGTACGCGGTGCAGAATCTGCTGGTTGCGCACCACTGAGCTGATGAACACCGGGGCAGCCACGGCTCCGCTCAGCTTGGCCTTGAGCAGCTCCGCAGCGTCCGGATTGGCGAAGGCTGCCACCTGGAGATACAGGCCAGAGGCTGCGACTGAATCGTTTTTTTTTGCGTCGATCTGCACCGGCACCACGGCCGCGGCGTGCTGCTGCGGGGGCGGCGCGTACTGTTCGATCGGCTGTACCACGGGCCGGGCCACGGGTTTGATCTGCGCGACCTGCTGCGGCTGCGCCAGGACCATGGGCACCGGCTGCCCCCGCTGAGCCCACCATTCGTGGGGATCGATACCCTCGACCTTGACCCGCGCCGTGCCGCTTTCGGCATAGCCGAGCTTCTTCGCCGCGGCAAAGGACAGGTCGATGATGCGATCGGAATAGAACGGCCCGCGGTCGTTGACCCGCAGGATCGCGCTCTTGCCGTTGTCCAGATTGGTCACCCGCACATAGCTGGGCAGCGGCAGGGTCTTGTGCGCGGCGGTCATGCCGTACAGGTCATAGATCTCGCCATTGGCGGTGGCCTGGCCATGGAACTTGGTACCGTACCAGGACGCCGGACCGACTGCCTGATAGCGACGGGCATCGGCAATCGGGTAGTACTGCTTGCCGAATACCGTATACGGGCTGGCCTTGACCCGCCCGTAATGGGGCATGGGGGTCGCATCGGGAATCCGCGAGACATCCACGTCCCACCAGGGCGCGCCGTCTTTGTGCGGACGGTTGAAGTCGGCCGGCCCGGAAATTGCCCCGCCGGGCTGTACCACCGGAGCCACCGGCTGCGGCGCACGGCTGGACGAACAGCTGGCCAGCAGCAGCGCCAGGCTGCCCGCGGCGGCCAATTTTAAGGACAGGCTCGACATCAATTATTACCCCGCGCGTCGACCACCAGCTCGGCCAACTGATTCACCGCCATGGCATACATGACACTGCGATTGTAGCGGGTGATCACGAAGAAGTTGGGCAAGCCCAGCCAGTACTCGTCGCCCTCGGCCCCTTCCAGACGGAAGGCCGTCACCGGCAACTCGTCGTTCAGCGGGTCGGCACTGGTCCAGCCCAGGCCGCGCAGCTCGGCAGCAGTCTTCACTGGGTCGAGGCCGACGGTCAGGCCCTGCTCGGCCTGAGCGCCCTCGACGCTGGCGGCGCTGACCACCGGCTGCCCGGGCTGCCAGCCGTGGCGCTTGAAGTAGCTGGCGACGCTGCCGATGGCATCCACCGGATTGGTCCAGATATTGATGTGGCCGTCGTTGTCGAAATCCACCGCATAGGCGCGGAAGCTGCTCGGCATAAACTGCGGCAAGCCCATGGCCCCGGCGTAGGAGCCTTTCAGGCCAAGCGGATCGACCTGCTCCTCGCGCGTCAGCATCAGGAACTCGCGCAGCTCCTTGCGAAAGAACGGCGCGCGCGGCGGATAATCGAAGGCCAGGGTGGATAGCGCATCCATCACCCGGTAGCTGCCGGTGTTGCCACCGTAGGAGGTTTCCACCCCGATGATCGCGACGATCACCTGGGGCGGTACGCCGTACTCGGTCTCGGCGCGGGCCAGGGTCGCCTCGTGCTGCTTCCAGAACTCGACACCCTGGCTGATGCGCTTGTCGGTGATAAAGATCGGCCGATAGTCCTTCCAGGGTTTGACCTTTTCCGCCGGGCGCGAGATGGCGTCGATAATCGCCTGCTTGCGCTCGACATCGGCAAACAGCCCGGTCAGCTGCTCGCCGGCAAAGCCGTAGTCGCGGGTCATCTCGGCGACGAACTCGGCCAACTGCGGCGATTCTTGATAGTCCCCGGCCAGCGCCGGCTGAGTCAGCCCCAGGGCCCCCGCCAGAACCAGCCAGGGCGTATTGCGTACTGCCCAACCACGCGCTTTGTGCATTGAACCCTCAACCCCAATCATGCCTGTGTCATCCACTTACGGTGAGTGTGGATCGACATCAAAATTCCAAACCCTGCCAACAAGGTGATCAGCGAAGTGCCGCCATAGCTGATAAAGGGCAATGGCACGCCGACCACCGGCAACAAGCCGCTGACCATACCGATATTGACGAAGATATAGACGAAGAACGTCATGGTCAGCGCGCCGGCAAGCAGCTTACCGAACAGCGTCTGCGCTTGCACGGTAATCACCAGGCCGCGCGCGATCAACAGCAGATACACCAGCAGTAACAAACACACCCCTACCAGACCAAACTCTTCGGCCAGCACCGCGATGATAAAGTCGGTGTGGCTTTCCGGCAAAAAGTCCAGATGCGACTGGGTGCCGAGCAGCCAGCCCTTGCCCCACACCCCACCCGAACCGATGGCGGCCTTCGACTGGATGATGTTCCAGCCACTGCCCAGCGGATCGCTTTCCGGGTTGAGGAAGGTCAGCACTCGCTGTTTCTGGTAGTCGCGCATGACAAACAACCACATGCCAATCGCAATTGGCACCACCGCCGC
>JBFJZW010000279.1:0-6274 GCA_041621875.1 Pseudomonas sp.
GCAAATCGCCGCGGCGGCCGAGCAGCAAACGGCGGTGGCGCACGACATCGACCAGAATATCGTCGAGATCAACCACGCCGGCGAACGCACCGCCGAGGGTGCCAGCCATACCGAACAGGCCAGCCGCGAGCTGTCCGGGCTGGTGGCGCGCCTGAAGCAGCTGATCGGGGCGTTCCGCGTCTGAGGGTTGGCCCAGTATCGACAAGGCCCGCCATTTGGCGGGCCTTGTTGTTTGCGCCGGTTGGCGGCGCGTTTGTTGGAGGCGTTGTAGGAGCGGGCCATGCCCGCGAAAACCAGTAGCGCCGTAGGAGGGATGGCAATCCATCGCTACGAGTGATGGGTTGTCACCTAGTTGGCCCCACCCATCCTACCAGGCAGCGGCGGTATTCCAGCCAAACAGCTCCGCCGCATTGCGGCTGCTGGCGCTGGCCAGCTTGGCGGCGCTGATGCCGCGCAGCTCGGCCAGGGCTGTACAGATATCCGGCAGAAATTCCGGGCTGTTGCGCTGGTTGGGGTGCATGGCGGGGGCCATGTCCGGGGCGTCGGTTTCCAGCACGATGGCTTCCAGCGGCAGCCGGGTAATCACCTTGCGCAGGCGCAGCGCCTGCGGCCAGGTGGGCGCGCCGCCCAG
Source organism: Pseudomonas sp. (assembly GCA_041621875.1). Lineage (GTDB taxonomy): Bacteria > Pseudomonadota > Gammaproteobacteria > Pseudomonadales > Pseudomonadaceae > Aquipseudomonas. The sequence continues at coordinate 632 of JBFJZW010000279.1, forward strand.
GCCGAGTTTGAAACCCAGCTTGAGGTATTCGCGGGCTTCCTCATAGCTGCCTGCGAAGGCGTGGATAATGCCGCCGCGCTGGGGTTTCAGGCGTTTCAGGGTGGCGATGGTCGCCGCATGGGCGCGCCGCACATGGAGCAGGGCGGGCAGCTCGAACTCCATGGCCAGTTTGAGCTGGGCTTCGAACAGGGCTTGCTGGCGCTCGCGGTCCAGTTGCTCAAGAAAGTAGTCCAGGCCGAACTCGCCCACGGCGCACAACTGCGGGTGGCCGGCCAGGCGCTGAAACCAGTCGCGCAGCTCCAGCAGGTGTTCGGCGCGGTGGCTGTCCAGGTAAACCGGGTGCAGGCCGAAGGCGGCGTACAGGCCGGTATCGCCCTGCACCAGATCCCACAGCCGCTGCCAGTTGGCCTGATACACGCCGAGCACCACCAGCCGCTCCACGCCCCGAGCCCGGCAACGGGCCAGCAGCGCGCTGCGGTCGGCGTCGAAGTCGGGGAAATCCAAGTGGGTGTGAGTATCGAACAGGCGCATGGGCGAATCATACGCCGCCTGGTCGTTCCTACAACGTGCGGCGCACCTTGAGCTGGCGCGCGATGGCCTCGATACCGGGCTGGTAGTGGTTCTGCTCGATGGCGGCGATGGCCAGGGTTAGCACCCGTTCGGCAATCCGCTCGTGCTGCTGGGAGATGGCGTTGACCCGCAGCGGCAGAAAGTCCAGCAGTTGAGTGTCGCCGAAGGTGGCCAGGCGCAGCTCGGCGAAGTCCTCTGCGGTTTGCGCCTGCAGGGCATCCAGCACTCCTTCGAGCAGCACGTAGGCGGTGGTGATCAGGGCGTCCGGTGCTCCCGCCGGGTGTTCCAGCAGGGCGTGCATCTGCTGGCAACCGCTGGCGCGGCTGAACTGCTCGGCATGGCAGACGCTGATGCGTCCGGCGAAGCCGTCCAGGGCCTGACGGAAACCGCGTTCGCGGGCCTGGCTGATCGGCAGTTCGCCGCGCGCGCCGATCAGGGCGATATGCCGTGGTGGCGGGCTGAGCAGCGTGGCGGTAAGCAGGCTGCCGGCCTGCTGGTCGTCGCTGACTACCGAGCAGATGCGCGCGGGATCGAGGGCGCGGTCGACCGCTATCACTGGCACGCCGCCCGCCACCAGGCGCGGGTAGATCGGGTCGTCCTGGGGCAGGCAGCTGGCGACGATCAGGGCATCGCAGCGGCGCGAGCGGAACAGTTCGAGCAACTGGCGCTCGCAGGCCGGATCGTCATCGGAGCTGGCGATCAGCAACTGATAGCCGGCGGCGCGGGCGCGCTGTTCGAGCAGCTTGGCCAGGCGCGCGTAGCTGGGGTTTTCCAGGTCCGGCAGGATAAAGCCCAGGCAGCGGCTCTGCCCGCGGCGCAGCCCGGCGGCCTGCTGGTCGGGGCGATAGCCGTGGCGCTCGACCACTTCCAGCACCCGCGCCACGGTGGCGGCGCTGATCCGCCGCTTGTCGGCCTGACCGTTGATCACATAGCTGGCGGTGGTGACCGAGACCTGGGCCAGGCGGGCGATATCGCTGAGTTTCAAGGCGTAGTCCTAGTGTCGCGTCACAGATGATTTGTCGTGGAGTCCCATGCGCCGTTAGCCCTCGGCTTGTAGGAGCGGCTGGGCGGCACTCCGCCATGCCGGCGCTTCGCACGTATGGCGTGCTCCTACAACTTTGCGATCTTTGAATGCTGACAGCCGGGCTTCAAGGATCGCCGATTATGGGTTAACGTGCCAGTCATTAGGTGAAACGATTCAGCAGGCGGAGCGTCTGACTATCCTGTGGGGTAAGTACGACGTGCCCGCGACAGCCAGCCTCACCTGCCAGAGGAGAACAATAAGATGCTCGAACTGAATGCCGCGCAAATCCAGATGGGCCATAGCGCCCCGAACAAACAGGCGGCGCTGGCGCTGCTGGCCGAGGCCCTGAGTGCCGACGGGCTGGTCGCGCCCGGTTACCTGGCCGGCATGCAGGCCCGCGAGGCGCAGGGCTCGACCTACCTGGGCCAGGGCATTGCGATTCCCCACGGCACGCCGCAAACCCGCGACCAGGTGCACTGCACCGGCGTGCGCCTGATCCAGTTCCCCGAAGGGGTGGACTGGGGCAATGGCCAGCTGGTCTACCTGGCGATTGCCATCGCCGCCCGTTCCGACGAGCACCTGCATCTGCTGCAACTGCTGACCCGGGCCCTGGGCGAGGGCGATCTCAGTCAGGCCCTGCGCGAGGCGCGCGAGCCCGAGGAGATAGTCGCGCTGTTGCAGGGCGCGCCCCAGGAGCTGGCGCTGGATAGCCAACTGATCGGCCTGGGCCTGGCGGTCGAGGATTTCGACGAGCTGCTCTGGCAGGGCGCAAGGCTGTTGAAAAAGGCCGGCTGCGCCGAGCCGACGTTTGCCAACCAGCTGGCCCAGGGCGAGCCGCTGCCGTTGGGCAATGGCCTGTGGTGGCTGCACAGCGACCAGGCGGTGCTGCGTCCGGGCCTGGCCTTTGTCACCCCGGCGCAGGCGCTCGAGTATCGGGATCAGCCCTTGCGTGGCCTATTCTGTCTGGCCAGCCTGGGAGAGGCCCATCGTCAGTTGCTCGAGCGCCTGTGCGATCTGTTGATCGAGGGGCGCGCCGCGGCCTTCAGTCAGGCGACCTCCAGCCGCAGCGTGCTCGAAGCCCTGGGCGGCGAGGTACCGGCCGACTGGCCCGTGCTGAACATCACCCTGGCCAACGCCCATGGTCTGCATGCGCGCCCGGCGAAGATTCTCTGCGAGGTGGCCCAGGCCTTTACCGGCGAAGTGCGCGTGCGTCTGGCCGGCGAGCCCGGCCCCGGGGTTTCGGTCAAGAGCCTGAGCAAGTTGCTGAGCCTCGGTGCCCGCCGCGGCCAGGCCCTGGAGTTCAGTGCCGAACCTGCTATTGCGGGCGACGCCCTGGCGGCGATTGAGGCCGCGGTACAGGCCGGTCTGGGTGAGAGCGTCGAGCCCTTGCCGGCGCAGGCCGCAGCACCTTTTGTCGTGCCGCCAACAAATGCCGTGGTCAAACTGCCCGCGCCGGTTGCCGGGGCGCGTATCCAGGGGGTTGCCGCCGCGCCGGGGATCGCCATGGGGCCGGCGCTGGTGCGGGTGCCGCTGTGTTTCGACTACCCGGCTCAGGGCCAGGGCGTTGCGGCTGAGCGCGAGCGCCTGACTGCGGCGCTGGGGCAGGTCGACGCGGATATCCAGCGCCTGGTCGAGACCCGCGCGGAGGCCAATATCCGCGAAATCTTTATCACCCATCAGGCCATGCTGCGCGACCCGGCCCTGGCCGAGGATGTCGCGGCGCGTCTGCTCCAGGGGGCCAGCGCCGAGGCGGCCTGGCATGCCGAGATCGAGGCCGCGGCGGCGCAGCAGGAAGCCCTGCACGATGCCCTGCTGGCCGAGCGCGCCGCCGACCTGCGCGATATCGGTCGGCGTGTGCTGGCCCGCCTGTGCGGTGTCGAGGCCCCGCGCGAGCCGGATGAGCCCTATATTCTGGTGATGGACGAGGTGGCTCCCTCGGATGTCGCCAGCCTCAACCGCGAGCGTGTGGCGGGCATTCTCACCGCCCGCGGCGGTGCCACCGCCCATAGCGCGATCATAGCCAGGGCCCTGGGCATTCCGGCGGTGGTCGGTGCCGGTGAGGCGGTGCTGAGCCTGGCTCAGGGCACGCCGCTGCTGCTGGATGGCGAACATGGCCTGCTGCGTGTGGCCCCCGACGAGCAGACCCTGGAACTGGCTCGACAGCAGCGCGAGCAGGGCGAACTGCGCCGTCAGCGCGCCCATGCCGAACGCCTGCAGCCGGCGATCACCCGCGACGGCCAGCGCCTGGAAGTGGCGGCCAATATCGGGGCCAGCGCCGAGGCCGCGGCGGCAGTGGAGGCGGGCGGCGAAGGCGTCGGCCTGCTGCGCACCGAGCTGGTGTTTATGGACCACAGCCAGGCCCCGGACCAGGCCGCCCAGGAACTCGAATACCGCCGCGTGCTCGATGCCCTCGATGGCCGGCCGCTGGTGGTGCGCACCCTGGATGTCGGCGGCGACAAACCCTTGCCCTATTTGCCAATGCCGGCGGAGACCAACCCCTTTCTCGGTGTGCGCGGCATTCGCCTCAGCCTGCAGCGCCCGGATATGCTCGAAATCCAGCTGCGTGCGCTATTGAGCGCGGCCGCCGGGCGGCCATTGCGGATCATGTTTCCCATGGTCTGCGGTGTCGAGGAGTGGCGCGTGGCGCGGGATATGGCCCTGCGCCTGCGTGAGGAAATCCCCCTGGACGACCTGCAGCTGGGGATCATGGTCGAGGTGCCTTCGGCGGCGCTGCTGGCCCCGGTGCTGGCCCGTGAGGTGGACTTCTTCAGCATCGGCACCAACGACCTGACCCAATACACCCTGGCCATCGACCGCGACCATCCGACCCTGTCGGCCCAGGCCGATGGCCTGCACCCGGCGGTGCTGCGCCTGATCGGCATGACGGTGGACGCCGCCCACGCCCATGGCAAGTGGGTCGGGGTGTGCGGTGAACTGGCCGGCGACATGCTCGCGGTGCCCTTGCTGGTGGGCCTTGGGGTCGATGAGCTGAGCGTTTCGGCGCGCAGCATCGCCCTGGTCAAGGCGCGGGTGCGTGAGCTCGATTACCGCCACAGCCAGGCGCTGGCGCAGCAGGCCCTGGGCCTGGAGAGCGCGGCGGCGGTGCGCGCACTGATGGAGGAGAGCGACTGATGGCACGCATCCTGACCCTGACCCTGAACCCGGCGCTGGACCTGACCGTGCGCCTGCAGAGCCTGCAACCCGGCGCGCTCAACCGCAGCCTGGGGCAGAGCAGCCACGCCGCCGGCAAGGGCCTGAATGTGGCCCAGGTGCTGGCCGACCTGGGCCACAAGGTCACGGTCGGCGGCTTTCTCGGTGCGGCCAATGCCGGCCCCTTCGAGGCCCTGTTCGCCCGGCGCGGCTTTATCGATGCCTTTGTCCGTGTGCCCGGGGAGACCCGCAGCAATATCAAGCTGGCCGAGCAGGACGGGCGTATTACCGACCTCAACGGCCCTGGCCCACAGGTCGAGGCGCGGCACCAGGCCGAGTTGCTCGCGGGGTTGGAGCAGATCGCCTCCGGCCACGACGCCGTGGTGGTGGCCGGCAGTCTGCCCCAGGGGGTAAGCGCCGAATGGTTCGCCGGCCTGTTGCGCCGGCTCAAGGCCCTGGGCTTGCCGTTGGTGCTGGACAGCAGTGGCGCGGCGTTGCGTGCCGGCCTGGCGGTGGGGCCCTGGCTGATCAAGCCGAATGCCGAAGAACTGGCCGAGGCCTGTGCGTTGCCGTCCGAGACCGGAGCCGAACTGCATGCCGCGGCGCTGCGCCTGCGTCAGCAGGGCGTCGAGCATGTGCTGCTGTCTCGCGGGGCCGAGGGCGTCAGCTGGTTCGGCCCGGACATTGCGCTGCAGGCGCAGCCGCCGCGGGTCGAGGTGGTCAGCACGGTGGGGGCGGGCGACTCGCTGCTCGCCGCCACCCTGCACGGCCTGCTGGCCGGTTGGCCGGCCGAGCGCAGCCTGCGCCTGGCCACGGCCATCGCCGCCCAGGCGGTGACCCAGATCGGTTTCGGTATTCACGACAGGGAACAGCTGGCGCGCCTGGAAGCCGGCGTGACC
>JBFJZW010000280.1:0-6261 GCA_041621875.1 Pseudomonas sp.
AGGCCTAAATAAAAGCCCCCCACGATGCTGCTCATAGTTGTTTTACCGAGCGCAGTTAGTGGATATTCAGGGGGCAAACCACAATTTAGGACATGGCGATCTGCACCCGATTGCTATTGGTTGCGAGCCCTTCGTATGCTTAACAGACAGCTACAGCAGCTGTTGTGTCGACCGGTGAATCCACAGCCATAAGCTGACGATGGAATAAGCCAACAACAGGCACGGTTGCCCATCAAAGATGGGCAATACGCTGTCTTGGCGTGACTAGGCTGTACTTCCGCAGGTCGCAGCCCCTGCTACTTCGGGCGCCGCGCGGCTTTGACATGGCGTCGATTGAAGATGCCGATCATAGGCGTACCGTGGGCGCGCATGGCCGGTTCGATACGGCGATGCAATGCGTGGTAGCGATAGAACGGCACCCGCGGGAACAGATGGTGCACGGAGTGCAGGTTCTGGCCGAGCCAGAACCATTCCAAGGGTTTCATCCACCCGGGCATGATCAGGCTGTTGGTGTTGCGGTAACGAGTGGAGTCCTGGTACGGCAGATGGGGGCGATAGGCGAACCAGTACGCTACGAAGAACGCACCGGCCAAGTAGCCGAACACCAGCAGCGCCCAGGCATGTTCCTGCGCAATCAGCGTAATAAACGCGACCCGCCAGCCGACCGCGAACAGCACTTCAGCAATGTAGGCTGCCTTTACCCGTCGCGGCGCGGTCGGCCAATAGTCGCGGAACAGGAAGGTGTTCTGGATCCACAGAAAACGCAATCCGCAAACCAGAAAGGCGAGAAAGCCACCGCGCATGCCGCTGACGATGTAGTCCGGATCCTTGTCCGGCTGGTTGGTGTAGCGATGATGGGTGAAGTGTTCGACCTTGTGAGTAGAGAACGGCACCATGATCAACGGCGCCACCAGGTACCCACAGAGATCATTGAGCCACTGCAGTTGCTCATGATCGCCATGAATATTGCCATGCACGGCCTCATGCAGCGGCGTATAGGACATGTAAGTGGCGATGGCGTAGATCAGTATTGCAGGTGCCAGCGACAACTGGCCTGTCGCGAACAGGTGAACGTCCGCAATAAGCAATGCCCACACCAGCAGCACCAGTACCATCGTCGGCCAGGCTAGTTCATTGGTGTATTCGCGTGCCGTGGCGATGGCCTGTTTGTTCAGCGCGTTTAGATCGTGATGCATGGTCGTCCTCCAGGGGCCTCGTAGTTACGCAACACTAGCGAGCGGCCCTGTATGCTTGACAGGGCATTGGAGGACTACCGCCATGCATTTGCGGCCAAGTCGCATCTCGCCTTTGTTCCAGAAATTTCCGCTATGGGCCTATCGATGGACACAAGCTTCCAGCATCCAGTTGCCATCAGTCAGGTGATGGTGAACTTCGCGGCGCGCTACGGCGTCGATGCGCAGACCTGCCTGCTGGGCACCGGCATCAGCGAAGCGCAGTTGCGGGACGCGGATGCCCTCATCGCGCGCGAGCAGGAGATGCGTCTGATTGAAAACCTGATGCTCGCCTTGCCAGACGTTCCTGCGCTGGGCTTCGAGCTTGGCCTGCGCTACAACGTGGCGACCTTCGGCATCTGGGGATTTGCCCTGCGCACCAGCCGCAATTTGCGTGAGGCCCTCCAGCGTGCGCTGCGCTATCTGCCGCTAAGCACGGCGTACTGCCAGTTGGCGATATTCTGCGATCAGCACGAATACGGCATTAGCGCCGACACCTCAGCGATCCCCCATCACCTGCGGCAGTTCCTACTGGAACGCGATACGGCGACAGCCATCAATCTGTTCGATGAACTCGCGCTTTCGGGGCTGCGCGTGCTGCGGCTCGAATTCCAGGGCAAGCCTCCGGCACACGCGGAGCGGATCGAAGCACTCAGCGGCATCGCGCCTCACTATGAATGTTCGCGCAACGCCATCGTGCTGCGTCGACAGGACGCGGAGCTGTCTCTGCCGATGTACGACGTGCATCTGGTGCGGCTACTGGAAGAGCAGTGCCGCGCGCAACTGGAGAGACGCCAAGTCGCCGGCATAACCGGCCAGGTCCGACAGCTGCTCCTGGGTTCGACGGGGCTGATGGCCTCCCTCGAAGATGTAGCGAGTCAGTTGGCAATGGCACCGCGCAGCCTGCGTCGCAGACTGGCAGAGGAAGGCACCAGCTTCCGCAACCTCGTCGACGCGGAGCGTGGACAACTCGCGGGGCAACTGCTGGAAAACACCCAGATGAAGCTGGAAGAGATGGCGCTTCAGCTTGGCTACGGAGATACCGCCAGCTTCACCCGTGCGTTCCGGCGCTGGTTCGGACAATCGCCGAGCGAGTATCGGAAAGTCGCAAAACGGTGAATCTAATAAAACGCGGAGAGCGCTCCCCACAGCGCCAGCGCTAATCCAGCCGGGCAACTGCATCTCAGGTATAGGCTTGGACGAACAGCTCCACTGCCGCAGCGATGCGCGATTCATCCGTAAACGTGCCGGTACCAGGGTCCAGGTTGCCGACCGCGAGCAGCAGAAATTGACTGGCGGCGCGCACAGGGTCGCTGCAGCGGGCAGATTGGCCGAGCGCTGTTTCCAGGTAGGCCTGATACGGGCAATAGCGTTGTCGCCAGCGCTTCTGTGGTACCCAGTTGGAACGCAGCAGAATATTGGTGAGCGCGAGAAATGCCGGATGCATGCTTTGCTGCAGCAGCGCCTGGGCGGCTGCTCCCAAACCGCTGCGCAACTCGCCACTCACCTCGCATGGCAGCGACGGCGCTGGCAGCTCCTCCATCCAGTACTCGATAACGGCCCGAAACAGCTGGGCCTTGTCGCCGAAATGCGCATAGAGCGTCGCCTTGGTCACGCTGGCGGACTCTGCAATCATCTGCATGTTGGCAAGATCGTGGCCGAATGCCGCGAATACATCGCTGGCCGCCCACAACATGTCCCTCTGACGTCTACCCCGACGGGAGTCCTCCCGTAGTTGCAGACTATTCATGGCTGGGACTGCCAACGGCGAAACAGCAAGCTGGCATTGACGCCGCCGAAACCGAAGCCGTTCGACAGGGCGTACTGGATCGGCATTGGCCGCGCGTGCAGGCCGACCAGATCGAGGCCATCGGCCGCCTCGTCAGGGTTGATAAGGTTCAGTGTGGGCGGAACGATCTGGTCGAGTAGCGCCAGAACGGTGAAGATCGCTTCGATCCCGCCTGCGGCCCCCAGTAGATGGCCGGTGCTGGATTTAGTCGAGCTGATCGCCACGCCCGAGCCAGCCCCAAATACGGCGCGAATGGCGGCCAGCTCGCCGCAGTCGCCCACTTGGGTGGAGGTCGCATGGGCATTGATATGCTGCACTTCGCCCGCAGTCACACCGGCCTGGCGCAACGCCTGCTCCATGGCGCGCCGCGCGCCGCTGCCATCCTCCGGGCCGGCAGTGAGGTGATAGGCATCGGCGCTGGTGCCGTAACCGACCAGTTCCGCCAGAGGCTGCGCGCCGCGGGCCAACGCATGCTCCAGCGACTCTATCACCAACAGGCCGGCCCCCTCGGCCATGACGAAGCCATCGCGGTCGCGGTCGAACGGGCGCGACGCGTGCTGGGGGCGATCGTTGAAACCAGTGGACAGTGCACGCGCCGCGGCGAAGCTGCCGAGGGTGACTCGATGGATCGCCGCCTCGGTCCCGCCGCACACGGCAATATCCGCCTCGCCGCTGCGGATCAGTCGGGCCGCATCACCAATGGCTTGCGCACCGGCCGCGCAGGCGGTCACTGGTGCGCCGAGCGGCCCCTTAAAGCCGTGCCGGATCGACACATGCCCGGCCGCCATATTGGCGAGAAACGAAGGTGCGGTGAATGGCGAGAGCCGACGCGGCCCGCGTTCGTCCGTGGTGCGCACGGCCTCGGCGATGGCACCGAAGCCACCAACGCCGGATGCGATGATGGTCGCGGTGCGCTGCCGCTGCTGCTCATCTGTCGGCTGCCAGGCCGCCTGCGCCAGGGCTTCCTGGGCGGCAGCGAGGGCAAACTCGATAAAGCGATCCATCTTCTTGCGTTCCTTGGCGGCGACGTATCGCTCCGGGTCATAACCCACCTGCGGATCTTCCGCCAAGCTGGGGACCCGCCCGCCTACGGCGCAGCCGGTGCCTTCGGCAAGCTCGGCTGGCAGGGCACGAATGCCGGACTGCCCGGCCAACAGACGCGACCAGACCGTCTCGCTGCCGCAGCCCAATGGCCCCACAACGCCGGTACCCGTCACCACGATCCGCATGCTGTTATCTCTATGCATTGCCATATCTCGCTCCTGGAAAAGCTTGGGGAGGGAAAGCCGAAACGCTCTCAGCCGAGGCCGAAGGTCTTGCGTAAGCCCGAATCAACGGGGCCAGCCGGCATAAAGCGACGGAGTTTTCTCAGCAGGGAAGCCTCGCCCTTGGGCGTACGCCGCATTTTCCAGGCCCCCAGGGCGGCCTCGACAATGGTCGAGGCGACCTCGTCGGGCTGCGGCGCTTTCTGCACATTCTTTTGAATGGCCTGGGAAACGACGTTGCGCTCGCTGTCGTAGGCCGGGATCCTGGAGGCCGTCTGGGGTGCGTTGATATCCAGATTGGTCCTGGTGAAGGAAGGCTCGACCAGCGCAACGCGAATGCCGAACTTGCGCACCTCGTGATCCAGGGTCTCGGACAGCCCTTCCACGGCATGCTTGGAGGCCGAATAGAGCCCCATGTACGGTGCCGGCAGGAAACCCAGCACCGAGCTGACGTTGACGATGCGGCCGGAACCTTGCTCGCGCATATGCGGCAGCACCGCCTGGGTGGTGCGCAGGATGCCCAGCACGTTGGTATCGAACAACGCCTGCGCCTCGGCAATCGAGGTTTCCTCCGTCGCGCCTAGCAGGGTCACACCCGCACTGTTGACCAACACGTCGATGCGCCCCGCCTCGGCGATGATGGCCTGGACTCCCTGCCCCACCGACGCTTCGTCACGGATATCCATCTCGACCAGCTCAACACCGGTTATGGGCTGCGCTTTTGCCCTGTTGCGCACGGTGCCGAATACCCGGCAACCGCGTTTGGCAAAACGCTCGGCGGTGGCGCGGCCGATACCCGATGACACCCCAGTAACAACGACAACGGTGGAATTCGACATGGCAGTTCCTCTCGATAAATTGGATGTGGGTTTCATGCTGGCTGCGCCTGCATAAGTGGGCTATGGTTGACGGGCCTGATGCCGAACCAGATGGCATACATGGCCGGCAGGAACACCAGGGTCAGCACGGTTCCCGCCAGGGTGCCGCCGATCAAGGTGTAGGCGAGCGTTCCCCAGAACACCGAATGGGTCAGCGGGATAAAGGCCAGGATCGCCGCCAGTGCGGTGAGAATCACCGGCCGGGTGCGCTGGACGGTGGCCTCGACCACCGCCAGGAATGGGTCCAGGCCGGCCTCTTCGTTTTGGCGGATCTGCCCGATCAGGATCAGCGTGTTGCGCATCAGGATGCCGGACAGCGCGATCAGGCCGACCAATGCGTTGATGCCGAATGGCTGCTGGAACAGGATCAGCGTCGGCACTACACCGATCAGCCCCAGCGGGCTGGTGAGGAAGACCATGACCATCGCCGAGATCGAGCGCACCTGCAGAATGAGGATGATCAGGGTGATTGCCAGCATGATCGGGAACAGCGGCAACATCGCCACCATCGCCTTACCCGACTCCTCGATGGAGCCCGCCTGCTCGATGCGATAGCCGCTCGGCAGTTGCTCCATGATCGGTTGCAGCTGCTGGGTGATGGCCGTCGATACATCCGGCGGCTGCAGGCCCTCGGCGATGTCGCCGCGCACGGTGATGGTCGGTACGCGGTCGCGCCAGCGCATGATCGGCTCTTCCATGCGCACCTCGACCTCGCCGACCTGCGACAGCGGGATACGCTGGCCGTTGGCACCGGCCAGGGTGAAGTCCATGACCCTGGCCGGATCGAAGCGGATATCCCCGGCCGCACGGGCCATGACCTGCACCGTGCGGATGTCCTCGCGCACGGCGGTGACCGGCACGCCGCTGAGCAGAAACTGCAGTTGCTGCGCCACAGCGCTGGAGCTCAGCCCTACCGCTTGTAGCCGATCCTGCTGCAGGGTGAAGTGCAGCGTTGGCACGCGCGTGCCCCAGTCGGTATTGACCGTGCGCATCATCGGGCTGGCATCCATCACCTGTTGCACCTCGGCGGCGATCTCGCGCAACTTGTCCGGGTTCGGGCCGGTGACCCGGTAGGCGACCGGGAACGGCGAATAGGG
>JBFJZW010000281.1:0-6258 GCA_041621875.1 Pseudomonas sp.
AAGCGGATTTTGTAACCGCTCGATGGGCGGGCAAGGATTCAAGGTGGGTTTTCAGAAACCAAGCGGCCAACAACGTCAGCCGCTTGGAGAGGCTACTCAGCGGGTGCCGAGGAAGTCGCGCTTGCCGATGGCCACGCCGTTATGGCGCAGGATGGCGTAGGCGGTGGTGAGGTGGAAGTAGAAGTTCGGCAGCACGTGGTCGAGCAGGAAGGCCTGGCCCTGGAAATGGGTTTCCTTGTCGCGGCGCTTGAGGGTGACGGTGCGTGCTTCGCTGCCGTCGAGCTGTGCGGCGCTCAGACTGTTGAGGAAGGTCAGGGTCTTGGCGATGCGCGCCTGCAGTTCGGCGAAGCTGGTTTCCTCGTCGGCGTGGCTCGGGGCCTCAACTTCGGCCAGCAGGGCAGCGCCGGCCTTGGCTCCGTCGCAGGCGATCTGCACCTGGCGGCTGAGGGGGAACATATCGGGTGCCAGGCGGGCGTTGAGGAACACGCTCTGTTCGATCTTCTTGTCTTCGGCGTGGGCCGCGGCGATGCCGAGGATGGTCGACAGGTTATTCAGCTGGCGGGTGAAGACCGGGATGGATATTTGGTACATGGACAGGGACATAAGAATCTCCAGGAAGGCGATGGCCAATAGGTGGGTGGCAACAGCCCGCGGCATGGAGCTGGCTGGCGGGCATCCGGGGTGAGCCGCGGCGGCTCGACCCAGCTTAGACGAGTCAGCCGATGGTGATGGGCGGCAGCTGGGTCAGTTCGACGGTCTGTGCCTTGCGCGGGGCGAGGATTTCCGCTTCGCCGTCCACCACCAGTTCATCGTTCTGGTTGAACACCCGGGTGGCCACGCGCACGCGGAATTTCGGCAGTTTTTCCAGGATTTCCAGGCGCACGGTCAGGGTGTCGCCGAGTTTCACCGGCAGGGTGAAGCGCATGCTCTGGCCGAGGTAGATGGTGCCCGGGCCTGGCAGCTCGCAGGCCACCGCGGCGCTGATCAGGGCTCCGCTGAACATGCCGTGGGCGATGCGTTCCTTGAACATGGTGGTGGCGGCGTATTCGGCGTCCAGGTGGACCGGGTTGTGGTCACCGGATACTTCGGCGAACAGCTGGATATCGCGTTCTTCGACCTTCTTGCTGTAGCTGGCGGTCTGGCCGACTTCGAGGGCGTCGTAGGGGGTATTGCTGCTTTGGCTCATAAATGACTCTCTTGGCTCGGTTGTTGACACTGGCGCGGCTGGCCGAGGGCCTGCTGCAACCAGTCGATAATGTAGGCGGTGACCTCGTCGCGGTTGCTCTCGTTGAGCACCTCGTGACGGGCGTCCGGGTAGAGCTGCAATTGCACATGGGGGTTGCCGGCGGCGCGCAGGGCGTTGGCCAGATCGGCCTGGCGCTTGCCATCGCTGACCGGGTCGCAGGCTCCGCCGATCACCAGCAGGGGCAGGCTGCTGTCGATCTGCGCGAGGTTGTCCCGCGGGGAGATCTGTTGCAGGCCGGCGAACAGGTCGACCCACAATTGATTGACGCAGCGAAAGCCACAGAGCGGGTCGTTCACGTATTTGTCGACTTCAGCCGGGTCGCGGCTGAGCCAGTCGAACTCGGTGCGGTTGGGCTTGAAACGTTTGTTGAACGAGCCGAAGGTGGCGAATTCGAGCAGGCCGCTGCGTCCGCTGGGACCTTGCCGCCAGCGCTCGAAGCGGGCCAGCAGTTCGGCGATACGGTACAGCGCCGCGGGCTGGTAGTTGGAGCCGGAGAGAATCGCGCCCTGCAGGCTGCAACTGTGCTGCATCAGGTAGGCCTGGCCGATATAGCTGCCCATGCTATGGCCGAGCAGGAAGATCGGCGTGTGCGGATGCTGCTGGCGGATATGGTGGTTGAGTCGGGCCAGGTCGCCCACCACCAGGTTCCAGCCGTCCTGTTCGGCGTACTGGCCGAGCAGGCCGTGTTCGGCGGTTTTGCCATGGCCGCGCTGGTCATGGGCATAGACCTCGAATCCCGCCGCCACCAGGGCCTCGGCAAAACGCCCATAACGGCCGCTATGCTCGGCCATGCCGTGGGCCACCATCAGCACCGCCCGAGGCGGCTGGGCGGCGTACCAGCGATTGACATAAATCGGCGCTGCATCTGTGCTGGTCAGCCAGAACGTCTCGTGGAGCATGGCGAATCCCTTAACAGGCCGTTGCTGCCGCCTGTGTTGCCGTTACCGCGTTAAAAATGGCCTCGGACTGCCGCTATGCGCTGGGCATGCCGGGTATTGCGCCACTTTTGCCTTGTCTCGCCTGCCGCGCCCGGGTCTTTCGACGGCCTGTGTAGCCTGCAAGTGCCGCGCATTGTGCACCGCGCGCGGCCTGCCGCAAAGCCTGGCGCTCGTCAGTTATTGTGCCGGCGCAGTATGCGCCTGTACTCGCCGCTGGCGTGCAGCTCGCGCAGGCCCTGTTCGTAGATCCTGATCCAGTCGGGTTGGCCCGGGCGGCTGGGGGTGAAGCCCACCAGCAGCGGGATCCGCTCCAGCACCGTGCCTTGCCACACCAGCTGCCCCCGCAGTTGCGGGTCCCGGGCTATCAGGTGTTCGCCGACCCGGCGCTCCAGCAGGACCTGATCGAAGCGTCCGGCCCGCAGTTTGCGCAGGTTGCTGATGTCGTCCACCGCTTCTTCCAGGATCAGCCCGGCGTCGAGAATGCGCCGGGGGTAGCCGTAACCGCGGACTATGCCCAGGGTTTTGCCGCGCAGTTGCTCCAGATGGTCGATGCTCAGGGGCCGGTCGCGCCGTACGAACAGGCCCAGTTCGCTGTAGAACAGTGGCCGGGAGGCAATCAGGCGCTCCTCCTGGACTTCCCTGGGCCACAGCGCCAGGGCTCCCTGGTAGTGGCCCTGGCGCAGGGCAACGCGCACCCGGGCCCAGGGCAGAAAATCGATCTGCGCCGCATAACCCTGCACGGCAAAGGCGCGGCGGGTCAGTTCGACTATGCTGCCACCGTTGCGCAGGTGCTCGGAGCTGTAGGGCGGGTATTCCAGGGTGGCCAGGCGCAGCGATTGCGCATGGCTCGGGTTGCCGCACAGCAGCAGGCACAGGGCAACGAACAGAGGGATCGGCATGGCGGGTCGGCTGTGTGCCTGTGCTGGAGGGTAATGGGCGACGGGCCCGGATAGTGCTCAGGGTGAGCGGCAAGATTCAGCTCGTCAATGACGCGCTCTGACTATTTGCCCGCCTGAGCTTAGCTGTTACTTTCCAGGCAACTCCGCTGCGCGGATAGGATCATTTCAGGGCAAGAGGATAAAAATAAATGCAGCCTGATTTCTGGAGCGACAAACGCCCGGCCGGGGTACCCAACGAGATCGATCTGGGGGCCTACAAGTCGGTGCTGGAGGTATTCGAGCGTTCGTGCAAGAAGTTCGCCGACCGACCGGCCTTCAGCAACCTGGGGGTGACCCTGACCTACGCCGAGCTGGATCGTCTGTCCGCGGCCTTTGCCGCCTACCTGCAGAAGCACACCGACCTGCAGCCCGGCGAGCGCATCGCGGTGCAGATGCCCAACGTGCTGCAGTACCCGATTGCCGTGTTCGGGGCCATGCGTGCCGGGCTGATCGTGGTCAACACCAATCCGCTGTACACCGCTCGCGAGATGCGTCATCAGTTCAAGGACGCCGGGGTGCGCGCCCTGGTCTACCTGAACATGTTCGGCAAGCTGGTGCAGGATGTGCTGCCGGATACCGAGATCGATTACCTGATCGAAGCCAGGATGGGCGACCTGCTGCCGAGCCTCAAGGGCTGGCTGGTCAACACCGTGGTGAAGAAGGTCAAGAAGATGGTGCCCGAGTACCATCTGCCGCAGGCGGTGGCGTTCAAGGACGCGCTCAAGCAGGGCCATGGCCATGGCCTCAAACCGGTCAAGGTCGGCCAGGACGACGTCGCCGTGCTGCAGTACACCGGTGGCACCACCGGGGTGGCCAAGGGGGCGATGCTGACCCACGGCAATCTGGTGGCCAATATGTTGCAGGTCGATGCCTGCCTGTCGCAGCTGGGGCCGGACGGCAGCCCGCTGATGAAGCAGGGCCAGGAGATCATGATCGCGCCGCTGCCGCTCTACCATATCTATGCCTTCACCGCGAACTGCATGTGCATGATGGTCAACGGTAACCACAATGTGCTGATCACCAACCCGCGGGATATCCCGGGCTTCGTCAAGGAACTGGGCAAGTGGCAGTTCTCCGCGCTGCTGGGCCTCAATACGCTGTTTGTCGCGCTGATGGACAACCCGGACTTCAAACATCTGGATTTTTCCAAGCTCAAGGTCACCAACTCCGGCGGCACCGCCCTGGTCAAGGCCACGGCTGAGCGCTGGCAGGCGATGACCGGCTGCACCGTGGTCGAAGGCTATGGCCTGACCGAAACCTCGCCGGTGGCCAGCACCAATCCCTATGGCGACCAGGCGCGCCTGGGCACCGTGGGCATCCCGGTGCCGGGTACCGGCTTCAAGGTGATCGACGACGATGGCGTCGAGCAGCCGCTGGGCGAGCGTGGCGAGCTGTGCATCAAGGGCCCCCAGGTGATGAAGGGCTACTGGAACCGCGAAGAGGCCACCGCCGAGGTGCTGGACGCCGAGGGCTGGTTCAAGACCGGCGATGTGGCGGTGATCGACCCGGACGGCTTTGTGCGCATCGTCGACCGCAAGAAGGACATGATCATCGTCTCCGGCTTCAACGTGTACCCCAACGAGATCGAGGATGTGGTCATGGGCCATCCGCAGGTGGCCAGCTGCGCCGCCATCGGCGTGCCGGACGAGAGGTCCGGTGAGGCGGTCAAGCTGTTCGTGGTGGCCCGCGAGGGTGGGGTGACCGCGGAGGAGCTGAAGGCCTACTGCAAGGAGAACTTCACCGGCTACAAGGTACCCAAGCACATCGTCTTCCGCGATGCGCTGCCGATGACTCCGGTGGGCAAGATCCTGCGCCGCGAACTGCGCGATATCGCCTAGCTCCCGGGCTTGGCGGCAGGGCGAGACAAATGACCGGATCATGTGATCCGGTTTTTTTGTGACTGGGCAGCCTGTCGCTGGTGCTGGTCGCTCCCTGGTAAAGCTGCTACCCTCGGGCGGCTTTTTGCCCCATGGAGTGGGCCAGAGCGGGCGAACATACAATAAACAGCCGCCTTATGCGGCGAAGATCAAGCTGTTGCTGAGGAGTGGGCTTCCATGACCGAGAATTTTTGGAAGGATAAGTATCCTGCCGGGATCGCTTCCGAAATCAATCCTGACCAGTACCCGAATATTCAGGCGGTACTGAAAGAGTCCTGCCAGCGCTTCGCCGACAAGCCAGCCTTCAGCAATATGGGTAAGACCCTTACCTATGGCGAGCTGTACGAGTTGTCCGGCACCTTTGCCGCCTACCTGCAGCAGCACACCGACCTGCAGCCCGGTGACCGCATTGCCGTGCAATTGCCCAACGTCCTGCAATACCCGGTGGTGGTCTTCGGTGCCCTGCGTGCCGGCCTGGTGGTGGTCAACACCAACCCGCTGTACACCGCCCGGGAAATGGAACACCAATTCAACGACTCCGGGGCCAAGGCCCTGGTCAGCCTGGCCAATATGGCTCACCTGGCCGAGCAGGTGCTGCCCAAGACCGGAATCAAGACGGTGATCATCACCGAGGTCGGCGATATGTTGCCGCCGCTCAAGCGTCTGCTGGTCAACAGTGTGGTCAAGCACGTGAAGAAGATGGTGCCGGCCTACAACCTGCCGCAGTCCATCAAGCTCACCACCGCCCTGGCCAAGGGCCGTGGCCAGACCGTCAAGGACGTCGCGCCGAACAGCGCTGAAATCGCCGTGCTGCAATACACCGGCGGCACCACCGGGGTGGCCAAGGGCGCGATGCTGACCCATCGCAACCTGATCGCCAACATGCTCCAGGTCAAGGCGCTGATGGGCGCGGAAATGAGCGAAGGCAGTGAAGTGCTGATCGCGCCGCTGCCGCTGTACCACATCTACGCCTTCACCTTCCATTGCATGGCGATGATGCTGATTGGCGGACACAACGTGCTGATCACCAACCCGCGCGATCTGCCGGCGATGACCAAGGACCTGGCCAAGTACCGGTTCACCGGTTTTGTCGGCCTCAATACCCTGTTCGTTGCCCTGTGCAACAACGAGGACTTCCGCAAGCTGGACTTCTCCACCCTGAAGGCCACCTTCTCCGGCGGCATGGCCTTGCAACTGGCCACCGCCGAGCGCTGGAAGCAGGTGACCGGCTGCTCGATCTGCGAAGGCTTCGGCATGAC
>JBFJZW010000282.1:0-6256 GCA_041621875.1 Pseudomonas sp.
CAGCGGCATGCGGAAGGCGCGCGGCCGTGGATCGCTCAAGCGCAGCTTGATAAAGGCCAGGCACATCAGCACGTAGGGCAGCATGAAAATCATCGCGAAGATCGACAGCAGGGTCCAGAACAGCTCCTCGGCGCTGCTCGCCACCAGGCCGTAGACCAGCATCACCACAATGCTCACCGCCGAGGCCAGCAGGGCCGGGCCGATGGGCGTGTGGTAACGCGGATGGACCACGCCGAACAGCGCCGGCAGCTCACCGGCCCGGGCCGCCGCCACCGCCGCACGGTTGGTGCCCATGCTCCAGGTGACCATATTGGTGAACAGGGTGAACAACACGAAACAGGCGATCAGGCTGGCGAAGGCCCCGCCCAGGCCGTCATGGCCGTACATCTGGTACAGCGACTCGGCGAATATCTTGGTCACGTCGGTCTGCTCGGTGGGCACCGCGGCCAGCACGCCGAGGGTGCCGAAGACGTTGAAGGCACCGATCAGCAACCCGGCGACCAGTACCGCACGGGGAATGTCGCGGCGCGGGTTGCGCATCTCCGGCGCACTGCAGCAGGCCAGTTCGGTGCCCATGATGCCGTAGACCATGATGCCCAGCGCGGCGATCTCCACCCCGGAAGAGGGAATGATGGTCTCCAGGCTCAGCGGATTGGCGAAGCCATGCTGCAGGCCGTAGCGGATACCGCCGATGCCCAGCGCCAGCACGGCGACCAGCTTCATCAGCGCGCCGATGTTGGGCAACCACTTGCCGATGCCCAGCTTGACCGCGTTGAACAGCGCGGTGAGCAGGGCCAGGGCGATGCCGATGGCGATCTTGCTCCACAGGCTCAGCTCGGGCAGGAAGAACTCGCCGAGCATGGCGGCGAAGAGGATATACACCGAGGGCATCCACAGGGCGTTGTTGACCCAGTACATCCACGACAGCCGCGCGCCCCAGCGCTGGCCGAAAGCGGTGCGCACCCAGTGGTAGACCCCGCCGCCACCCGGGTAGGTGGTGCCCAGTTCGGCGGTCATCATGGCCATCGGCAGAAACAGCAGCACCAGCACATAGGCCCACCAGAACAGGCTGGTGGCTCCCAGGGATGCGGCCAGGGCGATCTGGTCCATAAACAGCATGGCCGAGACGGTGTAGAGCGTGACATCGCGAAAGCGCAGGACCTTGTTCTTGTTGTCGTCCATCGGAAGCCTTCCTCTGTTGATTTAGATGGCGGCGCGCCGTCCCCGGCACGCCGGGGCGAAGCTAGTAGTGACCGGCCTGGCGCAGGTCCTCCAGGGTTTCCAGGATGCTTTCGCGCAGCACGCGGACGATAAAGTCGACCTGCTCGCGGGTCAGGATCAAAGGCGGCGACATCACGTTGAGGTGCACCATGGGGCGTACCAGCAGGCCGCGTTTCTGCGCCCGCAGGTGCACCCATTCGCCGATATTCAGTTCCTCGGGGAACAGCGCCTTGCTCGCCTGGTCGGCGACAAACTCGACGCAGGCCATAAAGCGCAGGCCACGTACATCGCCGACTATGGGCAGGTCGCGCAGGGTGCGCAGCTGCTCCTCGAAGTAGCGGCCGACCTCCTCGACGTGCTGCAGGATGCCCTCGCGCTGGATGATCTCGATATTCTTCAGCGCCGCCGCGCAGGCCACCGGGTGCCCCGAGTAGGTGAAGCCGTGGGTAAAGCAGCGGCCCTTGCCCGGCTCGGCGATCACCTGCCAGATGCGCTCGGAAAACAGGCAGGCCCCCAGGGGCTGGTAGCCGCTGGTCAGGCCCTTGGCCGTGGTGATGATGTCCGGCTGCACGCCGAATACCGCCTCGCTGGCGAAGAAATGGCCGAGACGGCCGAAGGAGGTGACCACCTCATCGGCGACATAGAGGATGTCGTAACGCTGACACAGCGCCCAGATGCGCTGGTGATAGCCGGCCGGCGGCACCATCACCCCACCGGAGCCGAACACCGGCTCGCCGATAAAGGCCGCCACCTTGTCCGCCCCCAGCTCCAGCACCTTGGCCTCGAACTCCGCCACCAGGCTCTCCAGGTAGGCGGCCTCGCTCATGCCCTGCGGCGCGCGGTAGCTGTAGGGGCAGCTGAGGTGGTGGATGCCGTCCTGGATAAAGTCGAACTCGCCCTCGCGGTCGACCCGTTTGCCGCCCAGGGACATGCCCAGGTAGGTGGAGCCGTGGTAGGCGTTGTGGCGGGTCAGGATCTGCTTCTTCTGCGGCAGGCCGCGGCAGTTCTGGTAGTAGTGCACCAGGCGGATGGCGGTATCCACCGCGGTGGAGCCACCGGTGGTGAGGAACACATGGTCGAGGTCGCCGGGGGCCAGTTCCGCCAGCTTGGCGCACAGCTCCACCGCACGCGGGTTGGCCATGTCGCAGAAGGGGTTGGCATAGGCCAACTGACGGGTCTGGGCGGCGATGGCCTCGACCATTTCCTCGCGGCCCAGGCCGATATTGGTGCACCACATGCCGCCCACCGCATCCAGGTAACGGTTGCCGGCCAGGTCCTGGATATAGGCCCCGTCGCCCGCGCCGATCTGCAGCGCATCCTGCTGGCGGTGTTCATCGAACAGGTGATAGCCGTGCATATAGTGGGCGCGGTCGAGGGTGGCCAGGCCGGCCTGATCACGAATGGCGGTAGGCAATGGGGTTACGACGGACATGGGCGGACTCCTGCTTGGCTAGTAGCTGGAGCCTAAAAAGCCCGGACCGGCAGGGCCATACCTCATTTGAGGGTATGCCCGCCCATGGCGGCATGCCTGGGTTATGCTCGGCGCAACAGCACAACCGCAGTCGAGGTGGTCCATGCAGGAGCTTGCCCTGGAGGCATTGCAGCGCTGGCATCAGGCCCTGGCCCGGGCCATGGCGGCCAGTCACGGGCCGGCGTTCGCCGGCGCGCTGGTGGATGCCCTGGCCAGCCTGGTGCCGGTGGAATCGGTGATGATCAACCTGGAGCGCAGCGGCGCTGCGCCGACCCTGCTATACGAACGCGGCATCCCGGCAGAGAGCCGCGAGCTGCTGCTGCAGCGCTACTATTCCCGCGGCTACCTGCTCGACCCCTTCTGCCTGGCGGTGGACCAGGGCCTCGGCGAAGGCTTCTACACCCTGGGCGAGATCGCCCCGGACGACTTCTTCGACAGCGAGTACTACAAGACCTACTACCTGGGTGCCGGCTCGGTGGAAGATTGCTACTTTATGCTCGAACTCGACCCGCACCGGCGCATCTCCATCAGCCTGTACAACGGCCTCAGCGCCCGCCCCTTCCAGACCGCGCAACTGGCCGTGCTGCGCAGCCTGGCCGCGGTCATCCTGGAACTCGGCCGGCAGCACTGGCAGCACGCCCCGGGCGAGCGGCAACACCCCGGCCCGGACCTCAACCAGCAACTGCACAGCGCCTTTATGAGCTTCGGCGACGGCAAGCTGACCGCCCGCGAACTGGAAGTCTGCCACCTGCTGCTGCGCGGCCACTCGGCCAAGTCCAGCGCCAAGCACCTGGCGATCTCCCCGGAAACCGTGCGCATGCACCGCAAGAACCTCTATATCAAGCTGGCCATCAGCTCCCAGGCGGAGCTGTTCTCACAGTTTATCCAGTGGCTCGGCTCGCCCGCCGCCGGCCCGGCCGAGCCAGCGGAGCTCGCCCCAGCCGCTGCTCGAACGGCGGCAACGCCGCGGCCGGCAGTGGCTGGAATAACACCCGGCTCGGCCACCACCGAACTCGCCCCGCCGCCGTCCCGTAGGAGCGGGCCATGCCCGCGAAACACCCCCGGCCAAACACCCCACCGCTAACTCAACTGCGCCTCATACAACTGCAACACCGTCTCCGGCAGCTGCTCGCGCAGACCTTCGCCGCTGATCAACAACAACATCGGCAACAGGTTGCGCAGGGTGGCGGGCTGCAGGCCGGCGCAGACATCGGCCTGCCTGGCCAACGACAGCCCCCCGAGCACCTGGGCCGCCACCGGCAGATTGCGGTCGGCCGCCGCCGCTTCGGTCAGCTTGCACAGATAACCCGTGGAGAAGCTGCGCAGGCTCTCGCTGATCAGCGGCATATCGACGATATGCCGGGCGATCTGCAACACATGATCGACATCGTGAATGCCGAAAATCAGCACCTTGATCTGCTTGGCCGACAGGCACTCGGCATAACAGGCCGCCGTGGCGAAGGCCCCGTCGGCGCAGAGCTGGCGCGCCACCTCCAGGTGCAGGCTGTCGGGCAGGCTGAGGTACGCCTCCAGCACCAGACGCGGATCGAGGTGAGTGACCACCCGGGCGACGAAGGTCACCGGCAACCCCAGAATCAGCTCGCGCAACTGCCCGGCCGGCATATGCGGGGCCAATAGCGCGGCCTTCTCCGGCCCCAGCTGCTGCACCAGGCTCAGCTTCACCGCCAGCGGAGCCATGCCCTGGGACGCCAGCAATAAACGCAGACCGACACTCAGACTCGCGGGTTTGGCCATACGCACCTCCTTCACTCCATAAAGGCCATGAGGATTGCGCCAATAGCCGCGGAAGGCAGCCATCTTTGATTGGGTACAACCCGCGCCGACAGGGCTGCACTGATACCGACGGGCCGGGCGGATCAACAGATGGGAATGGAAGAAACGCCCACGCCGAAACCGGGGCGAATGGACAGCCTCGACGCGAATGAACTAGCTTTGCCCCAAGCCTGCCAGTAGTTCCAGCAGCCCGGGCTTGCCGTCTTCCCTGTCGCGTTTCTCTCCAGGTGCTGTCGCTTATACCGCGACCACCTTCAAGAAAGACAAGGACTTAGCTGACGACAAGGAAGTTTATGCGACACGTATCGCGACCGACTGCGACATAGGTGTCGCCTAATTAATAGTTATGTTACGAGGAGTTGAAATTGATATCTGATTCGGTAGGGAAGATAATTGGTTTAGTTCTCGCACATAGCGTCCTTATTGGAAGTGAACTTCAAGAAGGCGAATTACTGGTACCTGTTGTCATTTATTATCAGGATGGCTTACGAAAAATCGAAGCATTTGAGGCTGAGACACAGAGTGAAGCCGTTCTACTCGGCCAGCAGTTCCTTAGCTCATTACCCGAAAATATCGAAAGTTGGGCTTACGTGCAAGACGGATTAATCACGCTTGAAAACGGACAAAAGCAAGATATCTATTTCATAAAGGCATGGACTAATGGAATGCAACTACCATTAGAGTTATATCAAGCGTATCAGCCTCACCCTTTCAAACTAATCGACAATTTTAAGGTATTGAATTTTGGAGAGAGCGGATTAGATCCAGAGGACACTAATTCATTCATTTCCGCGCTAGACGAGGGTATTTTTTCTCATCCGAGCGCAACCAAAGAGCAACTAAATCAGTGGTTTTAAAATACCACATAACAAACCAACAGCTGTCAGGTAGGCACTATATTTATTATTCGGCTGCGTGCTTTGGCATTTCGCTGTATACCGGCCACATAACAAGCGGTTCAAGTCGTTCGCTTCGCTCACTCGGGACCGGCTAAAGCCGGCCCCTTAACCTATCGTTATACGAATCGAGGTAATCCATGAGTTTCCTGATCTATTTGGATCAAAATTCATTGAGCGATTTACGGCAGCGTCGGATCGAAGACTCTAAAGATGAGCATCTTAGACTACTAAAACATGCTCTAAAATCAGAACAAGTAACAATCGTATACTCCCATATCACCCTCGATGAAATCTCCCAAATTCCAAAAATAGAATATCAACAGGAACATATCGACACATTAACTGAGCTCAACGCAAAATATATCGAGCCACTTTCGCGAACACTTAGCCATCTAGCGCCTGAAAACATATGGCGCGCGCACATAGAAAACAAACAGTCAAATATCGATCTCGGCATTACTTCTTTAATCGGAGCTAGCCAGTTATTCTTTCGTAAAATTTCCGGGCTGAAAATTGAAGAAAGCTTTTCAGAAATAAACACAAAATTAAAAGAAAGCCTGGGTGAATTAATTTCCAAATGCGAATCTCAACTAGCCTCCATTGACGTCGACACACTTAGCGAAGCCGAAAAAGAATTTTTCCTAAATATACAAAGTCAAATGGACGAAACTCGGGCAAAAATCCCTTCACTAAAAGCTCCTGAAGTTGATAGCGGGCAACCGCTAGGCCCCCAATCATTCAGAGAAATATCCGAAATAAAATCCTTAGAAATTCAAAGCTTGGATGCTGATCATGTAGTGCGCGCGATTGAATCGACCTTTAATCTAGAGAATAGTAGTTTCAAACTTTCTGACTATTTTGAGGAAACGCC
>JBFJZW010000283.1:0-6234 GCA_041621875.1 Pseudomonas sp.
GAGGAACCACAGGTGCGCGCAGCGCACCCTACGGGACTCGGCGGCGCTAGCTTGACGCAGACGCAACAAGGTTAAGTCCCTTGGGAGCCGCAAGGCTCCATTTTTTCCGGTTATGCCCCGCGCGACCCGTTACGCCAGCGCCCCCGTCGGCGTGCAGGTCGCACGGCCCGGGTTTCAGCACAGTCTGGGCTGGGGGCATAGCCTTTTCTTTAGCAGGTCGTTTTTCAACGGCCTGTTAGCGCCAGGTGACGCGGCAAGCGTCTATGGTCAGGTAAATAACGAGAGGGTTGCGCGGTGGGCCTGGATCCGGTGGTGCTGTTTTTCGTCTTCGGTCTGACAGCCGGCCTGCTGAAAAGCGAGCTGAAGCTGCCGCCGGCGCTCTACGAGACGCTGTCGATCATTCTGCTGCTGGCCATTGGTCTGCACGGCGGGGTGGAGCTGGCCGAGCAGGCCAGCTGGCAGTTGCTCGGCCAGGCGGGGCTGGTGCTGGGCCTGGGCATGGCCTTGCCGCTGCTGGCCTTTGCCCTGCTGCGCGGGCTGCGCTTCGATCGGGTCAATGCGGCGGCGGTGGCGGCCCACTACGGCTCGGTCAGCGCCGGTACCTTCGCCGTGGTGGTGGCCTTTATGCTGGCCAAGGGCATCGAGTTCGAAAGCTATATGCCGCTGTTTGTCGCCATCCTCGAGATCCCGGCGATTCTGGTCGGCATCCTCCTGGCCAAGGGCCTGGCCCGCGACACCGACTGGCGCGAGCTGGGCCGGGAGATCTTCCTCGGCAAGAGCATCATGCTGCTGCTCGGCGGCCTGGTCATCGGCGCGATTGCCGGCAAGGAAGGCATCAAGCCGCTGGAGCCGCTGTACACCAGCATGTTCAAGCCGGTGCTGGCGTTTTTCCTGCTGGAGATGGGCCTGATCGCCTCGGGCCAGCTGGGCGCACTGAAACAGTTCGGCCTGCGCCTGCTCGGCTTCGCCCTGCTGATGCCGCTGCTCGGAGCGCTGGTCGGCGCATTGCTCGGCCGCCTGATGGGGTTGAGTCTGGGCGGCACGGCGATGCTCGCTACCCTGGCCGCCTCGGCGTCCTATATCGCCGTGCCGGCGGCCATGCGCCTGGCATTGCCCGAGGCCAACCCGTCGCTGTCGCTGACCGCCTCGCTGGGCATTACCTTTCCCTTCAATATCCTGATCGGCATCCCGTTGTACCTGGCGCTGGCCGAACAACTGATCGCCTGGGGGCTTTGAGATGAACGCACACACCCGCACCCTGCTGACCGTGATCTGCGAGGCGGCCCTGGAGAAGAAACTGCTGGCCGACCTGGAAACCCTGGGCGCGCCCGGCTGGACCCTCTCCGACGCTCGCGGTCGCGGTGGCCGCGGCGTGCGCAGCGCCGGCTGGGAAGCCGAGGGCAATATCCGCGTGGAGATCATCTGCGCCCGGGACGTCGCCGAACGCATCGCCACCCACCTGCAGGACAGGTACTACGCCAACTTCGCCATGGTCTGCTATCTGGCCCAGGTGGAAGTGCTGCGCGCGGAGAAGTTCTAGCAAGCGCGCTCCGGTGCGCCAGGGCTGCGTCATCCACCCTACGGGGCGTAGACAGAGAATCCAGGCTTCGGGATGCCATTGCGGTGTGATCCGCTGCGCCGCGTGGGCGTCTATCAGCCATCGTCCGGGGTGGCCCCGGGCCCTGCTGCGAGCCCGAGCATGCAAGCGCTGTTGAATGAGATTCTCGATGAAGTTCGCCCGCTGATCGGCCAGGGCAAGGTGGCCGATTACATCCCCGCCCTGGCCGATGTGCCGGCCAACCAGCTGGGCATTGCGGTGTACAGCAACGAGGGCGAGCTGTTCTGCGCCGGCGATGCCGAAACCGCGTTTTCCGTGCAGAGCATTTCCAAGGTGTTCAGCCTGGTGCAGGCCATCGAGCATTCCGGCGAGGCGATCTGGCAGCGCCTGGGCCATGAGCCGTCCGGGCAGCCGTTCAATTCCCTGGTGCAGTTGGAGTTCGAGCGGGGCCGGCCGCGCAATCCCTTTATCAATGCCGGGGCCCTGGTGATCTGCGATATCAACCAGTCGCGCTTCGCCGCGCCGGTGCCGTCGCTGCGCGATTTCGTCCGCCGCCTGGCCGGCAACCCGTTGGTGGCGGTGGACAACCGGGTGGCCGATTCGGAATACCAGCACCGCTCGCGCAATGCGGCGGCGGCCTACCTGATGCAGTCCTTCGGCAATTTTCATAACGATGTGGAGACGGTGCTGCGCAGCTATTTCAGCTACTGCGCCCTGCGCATGAACTGCGTCGATCTGGCGCGGGCCTTCTGCTTCCTGGCCAACCAGGGCTTCTGCAAGCACAGCGGGGCACAGATCCTCACGCCGCGCCAGACCAAGCAGGTCAACGCGATCATGGCCACCAGCGGCCTGTACGACGAGGCGGGCAACTTCGCCTACCGGGTCGGCCTGCCGGGCAAGAGCGGCGTCGGCGGCGGCATCGTCGCGGTGGTGCCGGGGCGTTTCAGCGTCTGCGTGTGGTCGCCGGAGCTGAATGCCGCCGGCAACTCCCTGGCCGGGATCAAGGCCCTGGAGTTGCTGAGCGAGCGGATCGGCTGGTCGGTGTTCTAGCGCGCCGTGGGAGCGGCGGGAACAAGTGCCATGCCCGCGAAACGGATCGCGGGCATGGCCCGCTCCTACGGGCTTACGGGGTATGCATCACCCGGCAATCAGCTCCTTGGCCGCCTGACGGTGGTCGGCGATCAGCTGGGCCAGGTCCAGGCCTTCGATCTGCCCGTCGATCACCCGCCAGGTGCCGCCGATCATCATCCGGTCGGCCTTGTCGGCCCCGCACAGCAGCAGGGCGGAAAGCGGGTCGTGGCTGCCGGAGAAGCGCAGCTCGTCGAGCTTGAACAGGGCCAGGTCGGCCTGCTTGCCTACCGCCAGTTCGCCGATGTCCGTGCGTCCCAGCAGCCTGGCCGAACCCTTGCTGGCCCAGCCCAGCACCAGTTGCGGGGTGATCTTCTCGGCACCGTAGCGCAGGCGCTGGATATACAGGGCCTGGCGCGCTTCGAGGATCATATTCGAGGCATCGTTGGACGCCGAGCCATCGACGCCGATGCCGATTGGCGCGCCGGCGGCCTGCAGGTCGAGGGTCGGACAGATGCCCGAGGCCAGGCGCATATTCGAGCTGGGGCAGTGGCAGATGCCGGTGCCGGCCGCGCCTAGGCGGGCGATTTCCTCCGGGTTGAAGTGGATGCCGTGGGCCAACCAGGTGCGCGGGCCGAGCCAGCCGACGCTGTCCAGATAATCCACGGTGCGCAGGCCGAAGCGCTGCAGGCAGAAGTCTTCCTCGTCGAGGGTCTCGGCCAGGTGGGTGTGCAGGCGCACGTCCAGCTGCTCGGCCAGTTCGGCGCTCTGGCGCATGATTTCCTGGGTCACCGAGAAGGGCGAGCAGGGCGCGAGGGCGATCTGGATCTGCGCGCCGTCGCCGCGCTGGTGATAGGTCTGAATCAGCCGTTGGCTGTCGGCCAGGATCACCTCGCCCTGCTGTACCGTCTGCTGCGGCGGCAGGCCACCATCGGCCTGGCCCAGGCTCATCGAGCCGCGGGTGAGCATGGCGCGCATGCCCAGTTCGCGCACCGCCTCGACCTGCACGTCGATGGCGTTTTCCAGGCCGCCGGGGAACAGGTAGTGGTGGTCCGCCGCGGTGCTGCAGCCGGACAGCAGCAGTTCGGCCAGGGCCACCTTGCTGGCCAGGGCGAGTTTTTCTGGAGTCAGGCGCGCCCACACCGGGTAGAGGGTCTGCAGCCAGGGGAACAGCGGCTGGTTGACCACCGGAGCCCAGGCGCGGGTGAGGGTCTGATAAAAATGGTGATGGGTGTTGATCAGCCCCGGCAGCACCACATGCTCGCGGGCATCGAAGCTCTGTTCACAGGGCTGGGACGGTTGCTGGCCGGCCTTGAGCAGTTCGCTGATCACGCCGTTTTCAATCACCAGGCCGCCGGCGGCGTCGAGGTTGTTGGCGGTGAAGATGGCGAGGGGGTTCTTGATCCAGATACGGGTAGCAGCCATTGAATTGGCTCCTCTGAAGGTGGGTTCAGGTTAGCCAGCTCAGTGTTTACCCTGTCTGCTGATCCAGGTGCGCGGCGGCGCAGGTGGCCGGGCGTGGCGCAAAAGATAGCGCCGTAATCTGCCCGCGGCAAGACCGCGGGGCGGAATTTCTGACCAGAAGGTCAAGGAGCGCAGAGTCTGTTTACGATCTCGCGAGCTAGAGCCATGCAAGGCGCTACGTAGTAACAGCCTCCGGCTGGTCAAAACGGCGAGGAAGCGGAGTTTACTGGCTGTAAATGAGCATGACTCGTTTCACTCGCCCTTCGGGTCGCGCTAAAGCGCGTTAGCCGCAAGCGGCTTCCGAGCCTATTTTTAACGCAGCAGGGCCGACGCGCAGCAGATCGTAAGCAGGTTCTCAGAACACCTTGCGGTACTGCACAAATCCCGAGCGCTCGGCGATGCGTTCGTACAGCAGCATGGCGCGGCTATTGCTCTCGTGGGTCAGCCAGTAGGTGCGCGAGCAGCCATGGGCCTGGGCCTCTTGGTAGACATGCTCGACCAGCTGACGGCCGGCACCGCTGCTGCGTAGATCCTTGGCGATAAACAGATCCTGCAGGTAGCAGTAGTCGCCGATGGTCCAGGTCGAGCGGTGGTAGACCCAGTGCACCAGGCCGATGGCCTGACCTTCGTGCCAGGCCAGGGCGGCGTGCATCGGTTCGGCCGGGTCGAGAAAGCGCTGCCAGGTCATGTCACTGGTGGCCACGGCGATCTCGGTCATATAGAAGCGCTGATAGCCCTGCCACAGCGGTAGCCAGGCGGCGTGATCGGCGGCGCTGATCGGGCGGATTTCGACGGGTATACGGAAGGGCATGAGACTAACCTCCTTGGCGGGCCTGCGCGCAGGCCGTCGGGTCTGACTGACCATCCTGGAACGCTTGGCCCCGGGCTGCAAGGGGGGCGTTTATTGCGCCCGCTCGCCGCACAGATCCAGGCCGAACCAGTGTTCCACTTCGCCCTGCGCAAGGCCCGCGCCGAGCAGGGCGAACAGTTTGCCCAGGGCGGCTTCGCGGGTCATGCCGCCGGCGGAAACCAGCCCGGTGGCGGCCAACTGGCTGCCAGCAGCATAGACGCCAAATTCGACATGGCCGTGGGGGCACTGGCTGATGGCCGCCAGAACCACGCCGCGCTGGTGCGCCGCCTCGAGGGTCGCCAGCAATTCGGCATCGTCCGCAGGTCCCGTGCCGCTGCCGTAGCATTCCAGCAGCAGGCCCTGCACGCCGCTGTCCAGCAGGGCGCGCAGATGGCTGGCCTGGACGCCGGGAAACAGCGGCAGCACGGCCAGATTGACCGGTTGGCGCAGCTGACGGTAGTCGATGCTGGCCGGGATGCTCTCGGCCCGCGGGCTCTGGCGCTGGCGCGGCAGCACGCTGAAGGCGTCGAAGGCATCGCTGCGCAGTTTGCTGACCCGCGCACCGTGCATCAGCGTGCCGTTGAAATACAGGTGTACGCCAGGCGCGACGCCAGCGTGCAGAGCGCGCATGGCCCCGAACAGGTTGCTCCAGGCATCGCTGCCGTCGGCCCCGGCGGGCAGCATGGAACCGCTAAGGATCACCGGGGCGGGCAGGCCGAGCAGCAGGAAGCTCAGGGCGGCGGCGCTGTAGGCCAGGGTATCGGTGCCGTGCAGCAGCAGGACGGCGTCGCAGCCGTCCTGTTCGACGCCGGCGCGAATCGCCGCGACCATGGCCAGCCAGTTGTGCTGGTTCATATTGGCGCTGTCGATGGGCGGCAGCAGCTCGCGGAAGAGCCACTCAGGCAGTGGCTGGGCTTCGCGCTTCTGCTGGGCGCGTACCCGCGCTTCGAAGCCGGATGCCGGGGCCAGGCCCTCGGCGCTCATCTGCATGCCGATGGTGCCGCCGGTGTAGAGCACCAGGAGTTTTTTACAACCCATAGGGGTTCTCCGTGTTTTTCATTGTTCTTATAAGCAAACAGGGGGCCTAGCCCCCTGTTTGTCAGATCAAGATGTCAGATCAAGCGGGCGGCTTAACGCTGATGCACCGTGTTGCCGATTTCCGCATGGTTGCTGGTCTTGGCCGCCGGCGAGCTGCCCGACCAGACGCCTGGGTCGAGGTCCAGGTCGGCGAAGTTCTTCGCGTCCAGCACCGGCGATTCGACGCCGGCCTTGCGCTGGTTGTCGTAGTCGCGCA
>JBFJZW010000284.1:0-6219 GCA_041621875.1 Pseudomonas sp.
CAGGCGATGCCCTGACGGATCTCCTCGCGCTGAACGCCTTTCACGTAGGCCAGCATGCCCTGTTCTGCGAAGTACCCTTTGGCCAGGTTGTCGGTGGACAGCGCGGCGGTGTGGTAGGTCGGCAGAGTGATCAGGTGGTGGAAGATACCGGCGTGAGCCGAACCGTCGCGCTGGAAGGTGCGGATCTTCTCGTCGGCAACCTGAGCCAGTTCGGTGGCGTCGTAATCGATGCTCATCAGCTTGGCGCGGTCGTAGGCGGAAACATCCTTGCCTTCGGCTACGAAGGCATCGTAGACCTGCTGGCGGAAGTTCAGGGTCCAGTTGAACGACGGGCTGTTGTTGTAAACCAGCTTGGCGTTCGGGATGGTCTTGCGGATTTCGTCAACCATGGCCGCGATCTGACCCACGTGCGGCTTCTCGGTTTCGATCCACAGCAGGTCGGCACCGTTCTGCAGCGAGGTGATGCAGTCCAGTACGCAGCGCGCTTCACCGGTGCCAGCACGGAACTGGAACAGGTTGGACGGCAGACGCTTGGGACGCAGCAGCTTGCCTTCGCGGTTCAGCACTACGTCGCCGTTGTTCAGGTCGGCAGCGGACACTTCTTCGCAATCGAGGAAGGAGTTGTACTGGTCGCCCAGGTCGCCAGCGGCGTTGGTCACGGCGATCTGCTTGGTCAGGCCGGCACCCAGGGAGTCGGTACGCGCAACGATCACGCCGTTGTCGATGCCCAGCTCGAGGAATGCGTAGCGAACGGCGGCGATCTTGGCGAGGAAGTCGGCGTGAGGAACGGTTACCTTACCGTCCTGGTGGCCGCACTGCTTCTCGTCGGAAACCTGGTTTTCGATCTGGATGCAGCAAGCGCCCGCTTCGATCATGCGCTTGGCCAGCAGGTAGGTGGCTTCCGGGTTACCGAAGCCAGCGTCGATGTCGGCGATGATCGGTACGATGTGGGTCTCGTAGTTGTCGATCTGGTTCTGGATATCGGCGGCCTTGGCGCTGTCGCCGGCTTCGCGAGCGGCGTCCAGAGCGGTGAACAGCAGGTCCAGTTCGCGGCTATCGGCCTGACGCAGGAAGGTGTACAGCTCTTCGATCAGGTCGGAGACGGCAGTCTTCTCGTGCATCGACTGGTCCGGCAGCGGGCCGAAGTCGGAACGCAGGGCGGCAACCATCCAGCCGGACAGGTAGAGGTAGCGCTTGTTGGTGGTCTTCAGGTGCTTCTTGATCGAGATCAGCTTCTGCTGCCCGATGAAACCATGCCAGCAGCCCAGGGACTGGGTGTAGACGGAGGAGTCGGCATCGTACTCGGCCATGTCTTTACGCATGATATCGGCGGTGTACTGTGCGATTTCCAGACCGGTCTTGAAGCGGTTCTGGGCGCGCATACGAGCCACGGATTCCGGGTTGATAGCGCTCCAGCTGCTGCCGTAGGTCTCTTTCAGAGCGGCGACTGCCTTGATGTCGTTTTGATATGCGGACATGGTCAATCCTTCAAAAAATGTGTTGGTTGAGCACCGGCTTCCCCACTGAACACCTGTGTTGCCGGAAGGTTGTCGTGAGCGCACTACGGAGGGTCGAGAGGTCGACTTGGGACGGAATTGATCCGGGAGGAGGGTGACGAACAAACAGTCCGCTGATGGTCAGCTACTGCAAATGACTGGGTCATTTGGCGCTTACCGGATCAAGGATGCCGGTGGGCGACTCAGATGCTGCGACTCATGCTGGCTGATTCAAACGCTTCCCCGTCCCTCAGGACAACTTCGTTCCAGTCGCAATCTCATCGAACCGCCTTGTGGGCTTTACAACGCAAATCGGCTCGGACGGTAAGTTGGAGCGCGATTCGGAGGTCCTTTCGGTACCTCTGATTAGCGGGAGCGGGGCCATCATGCCTCTCGCAAAAGTGTTCGTCAATTATTTTGTAGTGCTTTTTACGTACTACTACATAAGTCCTATAGCGACCGGCAAGTCAGGCCGCAGCTGCTTCAGTCGACGACTTCAACCATCACCCGCAGGCTCATGTCCTCGCGACCCTGGGTCGAACGGCGCTGCAGGAAACCGTCGCGATCGACCTGACTCTGTTCGCTGACGCCGCCGATGCTGATCCATTCGCCGAGGCGGCCGCTGACCCGGGTGTCGGTGTTTTGCACGTCGATGGCACCCGGCTGGGACTGGCTCAAGCGGTCGCGGTTGCTGCTGATGCTGATATGCACCCGCTCGCCGCTAAGGCTGGCGGTGACGTAGAAGCCACGGGTCACATCGCGGTACTGGGTCTGGCTGTAGGGCTGGCCGTAGGCGTCGTGACCGTAGCTGGATAGGGGCACGCTCTGGCCGACCTGGATCAGTGCCGGGTAGCCTTCGGTGGCCTGCACCTGCTGGGTGCCGCCGCCACGGCTGTCGGTGCTGCGGCGGATGATGCGCACCTGGTCGCGGCCCTGTATCTCGCCCCGGCCGATCTGCGCCTGAACATCGCCGGCGCTGATGCTGCCGTCCACACGGTAGCCCTGGTCGTTCTGCTGGCTGGATTCGCTGCTGTCGACGCTGATCAGCAGGCGGCGCGGTCGGGTGTCCAGTTGCAGCAACAGGCTGCGAACTTCCTCGATCTTCGCCGGCGCGGCATTGACGATCAGCTGGTTGCCATAGGCGTTGACCTTGCCCTCGTTGCCCAGCACCGATTGCACCACGCTGAGCACTTCATCAGCCGTGCGGAAATTCAGCGGAATCACCTCGGTCGCGGCGCTGAGCGACAGGCTGCAGCTGAGCAGGGTTGCGGCAAGCAGGGTACGCAGCGTCATAGCAGAAAACTCCGTAAGTCGGCATCGGTGGTGCTGATATCCCAGGCCTGGTCAAACTGGCTGCGGCGCAGGCGGACCCGGCCGGGGTCCTGGTACAGGGCGTAGCCACTGAACTGGCTGATTTGCGGGAGCAGCAGCAAGCCGCAGTCATCGGCAAGGAGAAAAGCCAGCTCTTCGCTGGGGTGGTCCGGGTTGAGCTTGCGGATCTGCAGGTTGGAGGACAGGCGGCGCGACAGGCCGAGCAGGCGATGGCCTTCGCGGGTCGCGCGACTGGTGTCCCTGAGCAGAATGCGCAGCTGGTTGCGCGGGCTGGCCAGGAGAAACCGCGTGCAGGCCTCCTGCACGCTGCTGTGGTGATAGAGCCAGGGCTCCAGGTCATGGCTGTAGATGCACAGACTGCGCTGGGCCTGCTGGAGCAGGGCGAGGGCATGGGCGCGGGCCTGTTCGGGCTGGCTGAAGCGCTCCAGGTCCGGATGCGCGCCGAGGATAAAGGGGGCAGGTTCCGCGCGGGGGCTGTCGCCTGATTGGCTGGGTGGGTTGTGCACAGTAAAACGCCCCGGAGACTGAAACTCGATGGCGGGAAGCTCTAGGGGCTCCTGGCTTTCGGTTGCGTCACTCGGGGCGTTTTCGTCGTTCATCTCGGCCTCTAGGCGCTATGACGCACCATATCCACGTGGGGGATGCCGGCGTCCAGGTATTCCCCGCTGACGATGGCAAACCCGAGCTTTTCATAGAAGGCGGTGGCCTGCACCTGAGCGCTGAGCATTTGTTGCGTCAGGCCGCGTTTTTCCGCTTCCGCGACTACCGCATTGATCAGCGCGGCACCGACATTCAGGCCGCGCCAGTCCTTGAGTACCGAGACCCGGCCGATATGGCCGTCGGGCAGCAGGCGCGCGGTGCCGATCGGGTAGTCGCCCTCGCAGGCAAGGAAATGCACGGCCTCGGCGTCTTCGGCGTCCCATTCGAGTTCCGGCGGCACCGCTTGTTCGGCGATAAACACGGTCTCGCGAATGCGCCGCAGATCGGCATTGTCCTTCTGCCAGTCGGCCAAGCGGACGTGAATCTCACTCATCAGCAAACTCCAGACTGCCTTGTTTGACCAGTTCCACCAACAGATTACGCCCTTCGTCATCGGCAAGCCACGCGCCGAGATTGTCGATATGCAGGGCATCGGCCGAGCACACCAGCTTCAGCAGCTCACGCAGGCTGGCCGAGAGCAGGCGGCTCTGGCCGCTGGCGAACAGCACCAGATCCTCGCCGACTTCCGACCAGGCCATGCGCGCGCTGGGGTTGCGCACCAGCACCGCGCCGTCTTCCAGGCCGGCGAGGAAGGTTTCTTCGTCGATTTCGATGCCGGCAATCAGCTCCGGATACTTGGGTTCGGTCATAAACTGGCCGAACCAGGTCATCAGCAGGCGCTCGTCGCTCATATGCTCGGTGAGCAGGGCCTTGAGGCGGTCCAGGGCGTCGCGCTGGATCTGCGTGGGGTCGTCGGTCGGCTGCGCGTCGGCGTCGCTGTAGCGTTCCTCGTCGGGGAGGAACTGGCCGAGAAAATCGGTGAAATGGGTGAGAACTTCGGCGGCGCTCGGCGCACGGAAGCCTACGGAATACGTCATACAATCATCCTCAGCGGTACCACAGTGGGCCAGAAGTGGCGGCAGATAAAGCATGTCGCCGGGCTCCAGGACCCATTCTTCAGTTTTAACGAATTCGGCGAGGATCCTCAGATCCGCGTGGGGCAGCAGCGGGCTGTCCGAGTTGCACATCTGGCCGACCTGCCAGAGGCGCTTGCCGTGACCCTGCAGGAGGAACACGTCGTAGTTGTCGAAGTGCGGGCCGACACCGCCGCCAGGTGCGGCAAAGCTGATCATCACGTCATCGATGCGCCACTTGGGCAGAAACTTGAACTGCTCGAGCAGTTCGGCCACTTCCGGGACGAACTGGTCGACCGCCTGCACCAGCAGGGTCCAGTCACGCTCGGGCAGTTCGGCAAAGGCGTCTTCGGCGAAGGGGCCGCGGCGCAGTTCCCAGGGGCGTTCGCCATGCTCGATGACCAGGCGCGACTCGATTTCTTCTTCCAGGGCCAGGCCGGCCAGCTCGTCCGGGGAAATCGGGCTTTCGAAGCCGGGGATGGCCTGGCGTACCAGCAGAGGTTTCTTCTGCCAGTAGTCGCGCATGAACTCGCGGGCAGTGATGCCGCCCAGCAGTTGCAGCGGAGTATCAGGATTCATTGCTAAGCCCTTGAAATAAATAAAAGCCTGGAAAAGAAAACGCCCGGCATAGCCGGGCGTCAGAGGGCTACTGCCGTTTAGATGCGCTTGGCCTGGGCCACTGCGTTGCCGATGTAGCTGGCCGGGGTCAGCAGCTTGAGCTCGGCCTTGGCGGCGGCTGGCATATCCAGGCCGTCGATAAAAGTCTGCAACGCTTCGGGGCTGATGCCCTTGCCGCGGGTCAACTCTTTGAGCTTCTCGTAGGGGTTCTCGATGGCGTAGCGGCGCATCACGGTCTGGATCGGCTCGGCGAGGACTTCCCAGCAGGCGTCCAGGTCGGCGGCGATGCGCGCTTCGTTCAGCTCCAGCTTGCCGATGCCCTTGAGGCTGGCTTCATAGGCGATAACGCTATGGGCGAAGCCGACACCGAGGTTGCGCAGCACCGTGGAGTCGGTCAGGTCGCGCTGCCAGCGCGAGATCGGCAGCTTGCTGGCCAGGTGCTGGAACAGCGCGTTGGCGATACCCAAGTTACCTTCGGAGTTTTCGAAGTCGATCGGGTTGACCTTGTGCGGCATGGTCGAAGAACCGATTTCGCCGGCGATGGTGCGCTGCTTGAAGTAGCCCAGGGAGATATAGCCCCAGATATCGCGATCGAAGTCGATCAGGATGGTGTTGAAGCGGGCGATGGCATCGAACAGCTCGGCGATATAATCGTGCGGCTCGATCTGGGTGGTGTAGGGGTTGAACTGCAGGCCCAGGTCGCCTTCGATGAACTGACGCGCGTTGGCTTCCCAGTCGATCTGCGGGTAAGCCGAGAGATGGGCGTTGTAGTTGCCAACGGCACCGTTGATTTTGCCCAGCAGTGGCACAGCCGCAACTTGGGCGATCTGCCGCTCCAGGCGGTAGACCACGTTGGCCAGTTCCTTGCCCAGGGTAGTCGGCGACGCCGGCTGGCCATGGGTGCGCGAAAGCATCGGTACGTCGGCGAACTTGATCGCCAGTTCACGGATGGCCTCGCTGGTCTGGCGCATCAGCGGCAGCAGCACGTCGTCGCGGCCGGCACGCAGCATTAGGGCGTGGGACAGGTTGTTGATGTCTTCGCTGGTGCAGGCGAAGTGGATAAATTCGCTGACCTTGTCCAGCTCCGGCAACTTGGCCGCCTGTTCCTTGAGCAGGTACTCCACGGCTTTGACGTCGTGGTTGGTGGTGCGCTCGATTTC
>JBFJZW010000285.1:0-6210 GCA_041621875.1 Pseudomonas sp.
CAATGATCAGGGGCGGACCAGCTATAACAAACGCCTGCGTGCCATGGCCAACCGCCATCCGAGGAGGCCGTCATGATCGAGTTGGCCGGCAACAGCCTCTGGCCCCACTGGTTGCGCCCCTTGTGGCTGCTTCTGCTGCCGCTGCTGGGCACGCTGCTCTGGCAACTCTGGCACCGGAAAAAACGTAGCGGACACTGGAAGGCCCTGCTCCCGGCGGCCTTTCACGCTGTGCTGCTGACGCCCGGCAGCGGACGCAACAGCCGTCTGCCCTGGATTGCCCTGGGTCTGGCCTGGCTGCTGGCCCTGCTGGCGCTACTCGGTCCCAGTTGGCAGCGCATCGAACAGAACCAACTGAAGCCGGCCGACCCACTGGTGGTCCTGCTCGAACTGACCCCGGCGATGCTGGCCAGCGACGCCTCGCCCAATCGCCTGGAACAGGCCAGGCGCAAGCTGCTCGACCTGCTGGAAGCCCGCCAGGATGCGCAAACCGCCATCGTCGTCTACGCCGGCAGTGCCCACACCCTGGTGCCGCTGTCCGATGACCTGAGCACCAGCCGCAACCTGCTCGACGCCCTCAAGCCCTCGATCATGCCCGAGCCCGGACAACGTGCCGACCTGGCCGTGCTCAGGGCTCTGCAGCTGCTCCAGCAGGGCCAGCAAGGCCAGGGCCGGCTGCTGTTACTCGGCAGCGCCCTCAGCGAGCAGGAACGCCAGGGCATCGTTCAGGCCCTGGACGGCCGCGACGAACGCCTGCAAATGCTGGGCATCGGCAGCGCCCAGGGTGCGCCGATCATTCAGGAGGACGGTTCCTTCCTCAAGGACCGGCAGGGCGCAATCCTTATCCCGCGCCTGGACAGCTCCAGCCTGAGTGCCTTTCTCCGCGAGATCGGCGGACGCTTCCAGCAGGCCACCCTGGATCAGCGCGACCTGCGCAGCCTCGGCCTGCTCGATGGCCCCGAACGCCTGCGCAGCGACGACGAACCGACCCAGCTGCAGGCCTGGGCCGACCAGGGCCACTGGCTGCTTCTGCCCTTGCTCCTGCTGGCCGCCTGCGCCGCGCGGCGCGGCTGGTTGCTGTGCCTGCCCCTGCTGCTGGCGGGCCTGCCACAAAACAGCTACGCCTTCGAATTCGCCGACCTCTGGCTGCGCGCCGACCAGCAGGGCCAGCGCCTGCTCGAGGCGCAGCAGCCGGCCCAGGCGGCGCAGCACTTCAAGCAGCGCCAGTGGCAAGGTGTGGCCCTGTACCAGGCCGGCGACTACGCCGCGGCGGCCGAGCGCTTTGCCGCCGGCGAATCGGCGGCAGACCACTACAACCGCGGCAATGCCCTGGCCCATAGCAACGAACTGGAGGCCGCACTGGAGGCCTACGACCAGGCCCTGGAGCTGCAACCCGAACTGACCCAGGCGCAGACCAACAAGGCCCTGATCGAAGAACTGCTACGCGAGCGGCAACAGCAAGCCGCCGAGCCGGATACCGCCCAGGAGTCCGCCAACCAGAGCGACAGCCCGTCGCCAGCCCCCCCGGGCGGACAGCGCAACGGCGAGCCCCAGGCCACACCGCCCCCGGCCGGCGGCGCTGAGCCGCCGCAGCCGAGCGAGCAACAGCCGCCACCGGGCGAAGAGCCCGGCGCACCGCCGACCGACGAACCGGATGAGGGCGACGGCGAACAGCAATTCGCCGGCACCGACCCCGCGACCAACGGTGAGCGGCGGCAGGCCCTGGAACAATGGTTGCGGCAGATACCCGACGATCCGGGCGAACTGCTGCGGCGTAAATTCTGGCTGGAACAACAGCGTCAGGAACACATTCAATGAGTCGTCTGCTCTGCACCCTGATCCTCAGCCTGCTGGCCCTCTCGGCCAACGCCCAGACCTTCACCGCCAGCGTCGACCGCACACGCCTGAGCGCCGGCGAAAGCGTCGAACTGACCCTCGAATCGGATGATGCCACGCGCTTCAGCAAGCCCGACCTGGAACCGTTAAGCGCCCTGTTCGAAGTGCTGGGCACGCGCCAGGTCAATCGCCTGAGCACTATCAACAACCAGGCCCGGGCCGTCACCCGCTGGCTCGTCACCCTGCAACCCAGGCAGAGCGGCTATGTGGTGATCCCGCCGCTGAGCCTGGGCGACAACCAGACCCAGGCCATCACCCTGCATGTCCAGGACAGCGCCAGTCAGACCAGCGACCGGCTGGCCCCGGTGTTTATCGACGCCAGCCTGGACCAGGAGAGTGTCTATGTGCAGGCGCAGGCACTGCTGACCCTGCGCATCTACCATTCGGTTTCGCTGTACGACGACAGCAGCCTGAGCCCGCTGGAGATCCCCCAGGCCCGGGTCGAGGCGCTGGGCGAGGCGCGCACCTACGAGCGGGAGATCAATGGCGTGCGCCATGGCGTGATCGAACTGCGCTACGCCATCTTCCCCCAGGAAAGCGGCGAACTGCTGATCCCCGCCCAGGTGTTCAGCGCCACGGCAGTGGATCGCTCGCGCAGCGATGACTTCAACCCCTTCGGCCCTCGCACCGGCCGGGTGACCCGGGTCAAGTCGCCGGAGATCCCGCTGCGGGTCAAGGCCAAGCCCGCCGGCTACCCGGCCGACGCGCCCTGGCTACCGGCCCGCGCCCTGAGCCTGGCCGAGGTCTGGAGCCCGCAGCCGGAGCAGGCCCAGGCCGGTGAATCGCTGACCCGCAGCATTCTGCTCAAGGTCGAGGGACTCTCCAGCGCCCAGCTACCGCCCTTGCCGGCAACCCGCGGGCAGGACCTGCGGCGCTACCCCGACCAGCCGCAACTGGCCAACCAGGCCGGCGAAACGGGTCTGACCGGGAGCCGCGAGGAGCGCGAAGCCCTGGTACCCAACCGCAGTGGCCCGCTCGAACTGGCGGCAGTCGAAGTCCCCTGGTGGAACACCGAGGAAGATCGCCTGGAAATCGCCCGCCTGCCAGCCCTCACCCTGCAGGTGGCCAGCAATCCCAGCCTGGAGGCGCAGGACAGCCCGCTGCAACCTGCCCCGGCCACCCTGCAACCGGGCCCGCCGCTGTGGCCCTGGCAACTGAGCAGCGCCCTGCTCAGCCTGACCACCCTGCTCGGCTTTGCCCTGTGGTGGCGCGCCCGCCGCCAGCCGGCGGTGATGCCCAACCAGCAGGCCGGGCCCAGCCCGCGCAACCTGCTCGACGACCTCAAACGCAGCTGCCTGGCCAACGACTCCCAGGCCACCCGCCACGCGCTGGATGCCTGGGCCCGGCAACAGCCGGAAACCCTGGCCGATATGGCCGCACGCTTTACCCCGCTGTCCGATGCCCTCGACGGCCTCAATGGCGCGCTCTACAGCGAAAGCGGCCAGCACTGGCAGGGGCGTAACCTGTGGTTGGCGATCCGCAGCCTGCCGGCGGTGGCAAACCCCGAGAGCAACGCCACCCCGGAAGCCGGGGCGCTGCCACCGCTGTATCCGCGCTAGCCACCAAGCGATTATCGGCCTGCCTCACCTGATGGGTTACACGTGGGCCATGTAGGAGCGGACTTGTCCGCGAGGCTGCTGGAGTCCGACGCGGTTCGCGGGCAAGCCGGAGTGCCGCCCAGCCGCCCCTACAGTCCGTAGCCTGGATAAAATCCGGGGAATGTTCGTTTACGAAGTACTCCCCGGATTACATCCGGGCTACGAATATTGCCCTCACCCAATGGGTTACACGTCGGCCATGTAGGAGCGGACTTGTCCGCGAAGCTGCTGGAATCTGACGCGACTCGCGGGCAAGCCCGCTCCTACAAAAGCCATCAGAAACACCTAACGAGTACATAGCCCATAAAAAAACCGCGACCCAGGGGCCGCGGTTTTTGTTGTGCTACTACGCGTCAGGCTTAGCCCTTGTTGCGCAGCTTCTCCGGGTTGATCAGGAAGCGGGCCAGGGCCGGCAGCAGCCAGATCGCGCCGATCATGTTCCAGAGGAACATAAAGGTCAGCATCAGGCCCATATCGGCCTGGAACTTGATCGCCGAGAAGATCCAGGTGGCCACACCGATTGCCAGGCACACGCCGGTGAACAGTACGGCTTTACCGGTGGACTTGAGGGTCTCGTAGTAAGCCTCCTGCAACGACAGCCCCTGGCGCAGGAACGACTCCAGGCGACTGTAGATATAGATGCCGTAGTCGACACCAATCCCCACGCCCAGGGCGATCACCGGTAGGGTCGCCACCTTCACCCCGATGCCCATATAAGCCATTAGCGCGTTGCCCAGCACCGAGGTCAGCACCAGCGGCAGGATCACGCAGAGGGTGGCGGCCAGGGAGCGGAAGGTCAGCAGGCACATGATGCTCACGGCCGCATAGACGGCGATCAGCATGGTGGTCTCGGAGGCGGCGATGACTTCGTTGGTCGCCGCCTCGATGCCGGCGTTACCCGCCGCCAGGATAAACTCCAGACCTTCCTGGTTGTGCTCCTTGGCGAAGTCTTCCGCCACGGCCACGGCCCGGGACAGGGTCTCGGCCTTGTGGTCGGTGAGGAACACCAGCAGCGGAGCCACCGAGCAATCGGAGTTGTACAGACCATCGGCGCGGGCAATGGAGTTGTTCAGCACGTCCTGGTTACGCGACAGGGTTTCCCATTTCAGGTTGCCCTCGTTCATGCCCTTGATCACCTGACGCGACACGGTAACCATGGAAATCGCCGACTGCACGCCGTCGGTGTTTTCCATGGTCCACATCAGCTCGTCCATGGCCGACAGGGTACGGTAGGTCGAACAACCTTCCGGAGCCGTCTTGACCATGATCACCAGCACATCGGAACTGGTCGAGTAGTTACGGATGACGAAGTCGTTGTCCAGGTTGTAGCGCGAATCTGGATGCAGCTCCGGCGCGCCCTGGTCGAGGTCGCCGATCTTCAGGTTCTGGCCGTACCAGACCCCACCACCCAGGGCGACCAGTGCGATCACCACCGAAATCGGCGCGACCATGGGGTGGGCGAAGTTGGAGATCAGACGCCATAGCGGATGATCCTTGGCCGCGCTCTCCTTGCTCAGGCGCACCGCCCGCTTGCTGATGCCGATATAGGAAATCATCACCGGCAGCAGGATCAGGTTGGTCAGGATGATCACCGCCACACCCATGGAGGCCCCGATGGCCAATTCACGGATCACGCCGATATCGATCAGCAGCAGGGTGATAAAGCCCACCGCATCCGACAGCAGGGCCACCAGGCCCGGAATAAACAGCTGACGGAAAGCCATGCGCGCCGCGGACAACGAGTCGGTCGCCTCGCCGGAGGCCATGGCAATGCCGTTGATCTTCTGCACACCATGGGAAATACCGATGGCGAAGACCAGGAACGGCACCAGCATCGAGTAGGGATCGAGACCGAAGCCCAGGGTATGCAGCAGACCGAGCTGCCAGACCACCGCGATCAGAGTGGTGATGACCACCGTCAGGGTGCTCTTGAAGCAGTTGGTGAACCACAGCAGCAGGACGAAGGTAATGCCGATGGCCACCGCGAAGAACAGGGCCACGCCGACCAGACCATCAATCAGGTCACCGACCTTCTTGGCGAAGCCGATGATATGCACTTTGACGTTGGGGTTCTGCGCCTGGTACTTCTCGCGGATCTTCTCTTCCAGCTCGTGGGAGAACTTCTGGTAGTTAAGGGGGATCTGCTTGCTCTGATCGTTCGGGTCGGCGTAGGTCTCCAGCAGCGGCAAGTCGACAATGCTCGACTTGAAGTTGTTGGCCACCAGGCGGCCGATCTGCCCGGACTTGAGGATATTGCTGCGCAGTTCCTCCAGGCTTTCCGGGGAACCGTCGTAGGTCTGCGGGATCACTTCGCCGCCGGCAAAGCCTTCTTCGGTCACTTCGGTCCAGCGTACGCTCGGACTCCACAGCGACTTCAGGCCGGAACGGTCGACACCGGGGATATAGAAGGCTTCGTCATTGATCTGACGCAGCGTCTCCATATATTCCTTGCTGAAGATGTCGCCATCCACCGCTTCCACCGAGATGCGCACGGTGTTGCCCAGGTTGGCCAGGTCGTTGCGGTGTTCGAGCATCTTCTGGATATAGGGATGGCCCAGCGGAATCATCTTCTCGAAGCTGGTTTGCGGACGCACCTGCGCCGCCTGGAAAAACAGGAAAATACTGATCAACAGGCACAGCAAAATCACGGCCGGACGATTGTTGAAAATCAACCGCTCGAGAAACGACGCAGGTTGTTGTTGATGCTTACTCATGCAAA
>JBFJZW010000286.1:0-6166 GCA_041621875.1 Pseudomonas sp.
CAATCTGCGGCGCGGGCGTGTCGAGCAGGCCGTCGGCGGCACCCTGGTTCTCGACGAGATCGGCGATATGCCGGCCGACACCCAGACCCGCCTGCTGCGCGTACTGGCCGCTGGCGAGTTCTACCGGGTCGGCGGGCATACGCCGGTCAAGGTCGACGTGCGCATCATCGCCGCCACCCACCAGAACCTGGAAACCCTGGTGCAGGCCGGCAAGTTCCGCGAGGATCTGTTCCACCGCCTCAACGTGATTCGCATCCATATCCCGCGCCTGGCCGATCGCCGCGAGGACATCCCGACCCTGGCCCGGCACTTCCTCAGCCGCGCCGCGCTGGAGCTGGCGGTCGAACCGAAACTGCTGAAGAACGAAACCGAAGACTATCTGCAGCAGCTGCCCTGGCCGGGCAACGTGCGCCAGCTGGAGAACACCTGCCGCTGGATCACGGTGATGGCCTCCGGGCGCGAAGTGCATGTCGACGACCTGCCGCCGGAGCTGCTTAGCCAGCCCCAGGACAGCGCACCGATCAGCAACTGGGAACAGGCCCTGCGCCACTGGGCCGACCAGGCCCTGGGCCGCGGCCAGTCGAACCTGCTCGACAGCGCCGTACCGGCCTTCGAGCGGATCATGATCGAGACCGCTCTCAAGCACACCGCCGGCCGCCGTCGCGACGCCGCCGTGCTGCTGGGCTGGGGCCGCAACACCCTGACCCGCAAGATCAAGGAACTGGGCATGAATATCGGCGGCGACGACGAGGAAGGCGACGACTAAGCCACGCCTAGCCGCTAGATAAGCCCGCAGCGCATCCAGGCACGGCGCATAGACCCCATGCCTATGCGCCAGCCCGCGGCGGTGCAGCCTTGCAGGCCTGGCCATGCCCAGGACAGTGCAATGCGTAGATCCTATGTTCCGACGCAAGTCTCGCAGAACCTAGGAGCGGGCCATGCCCGCGATGACTTTGCCGAGCATGGTCTATTCGCGGCCATGGGACTGGGTACCCCACCACTCCTACGAGCCCCCCTGAGCCCCGAATAAGCCCTGGCGCATCCGCTAAGGATTCAGTGCCCGAAGCGGCGCGGCCCGCCACATATGGCCGTTCTACCACCCTCCCCGCCCCCAGACTGCGCCGCGCCTGCCTGAGCTACAGCTCAAGGAATTTGCGCCGAGACAATGCACCCTCTGCGCTCTCTGCACCGCCAAGGTTCACCCGACGACTCGCCTAAATGTCCGTAAAAATGGCTGAAGCCCAGTATTTTCAAGGCCTGCAGGCATCGTAATAAAACTGGCACACAGTCTGCATAGACTCTAGTAATCCCAGTTTCGGGGACCTTGGTACAGGCAGGCCGGGGAATCCCCTCTTTTATTCATGCGCCAGGCTGACCGTCAGCCGCCAGCGCCCGTCCACCTCCTCAGCGCGCCATTCGCCGCGCAGTGGACGGGCCGCCACCACGCGCAACAGCAGATCCTTACTTTCCCGCTGCAAACGCCAATTGGCCAGCCGCCCCTGCACC
The DNA here is from genome assembly GCA_041621875.1 of Pseudomonas sp. GTDB lineage: Bacteria > Pseudomonadota > Gammaproteobacteria > Pseudomonadales > Pseudomonadaceae > Aquipseudomonas. Next base: position 1,507 of record JBFJZW010000286.1, read on the forward strand.
TGCAGCTGGCCTTGCTGTTCCCGGCCAAAGCTCTGCAAACGCAGGTTGAATACCCCCGCCGCATGCTCTTCGCGAGGCCTTGGCTCGACGTTGAACCACAGTTCGAGCGCCCCCTCACGCACGTCCACCTGCTTGAGCCAGAGCGGCTCGGGCTGGAACAGCCGACCGATCATCAGGCCGAGCAACAGGCCGAACAGCGCCAGGGAGGCGATCACGCGCGCCCACGGACGCGGCCGTGGGTCTGTAGAATGCTGCTGGTCTTCACCCTCGGAGCCGCGCATGTTTCACGTGATCCTCTTTCAACCGGAAATTCCACCGAATACCGGCAACATTATCAGGCTCTGCGCCAACAGCGGCTGCCACCTGCACCTGATCGAGCCCCTGGGCTTCGAGCTGGACGACAAGCGCCTGCGCCGCGCCGGCCTCGACTACCACGAGTACGCCAGCCTGCAGCGCCATGCCGACCTGCCCAGCTGCCTGGAAAGCCTCGGTCAGCCGCGGGTGTTCGCCTTTACCACCAAGGGTTCACAACCCTTTCACCAGGTCAGCTACCAGCCCGGCGACGCCTTTCTATTCGGCCCGGAAAGCCGCGGCCTGCCCCAGGAGATCCGTGACAGTCTGCCCGTCGAACAGCGCCTGCGCCTGCCCATGCGCGAGGGCTGCCGCAGCCTGAATCTGTCCAACACCGTCGCCGTGGCCGTCTATGAGGCCTGGCGTCAGCAGGGTTTTGCCGAGGCGTAGGGTGGGTTAGGCGCAAAGCCGCGGATTATCTGCTGCCACATAGATCCGTTGCGCCTTAACCCACCAGTTGAGACAGACTGGCTATCCCTCCAATAAAAATGGTGCAGCAACGGCCGCAGGGTGCCCGCCAGGGATGGCAGGCCATAGCAAGGCTCTATCCCCTCCTGTATTGCACCAGGCAGCAACGCCGAATGCCCGCTGGCCTGCCGTCGGGGCCACCTAGACCGTGCGCACCTGGGACAGCCGCAGAGTCTTGGTGCGCACGGCGCACCCTACGGGGCTCAGTAGGGTGCGCTGTGCGCACCAAGCCACCTCCGAACCTTTTCAAGATCGGTTGTCCTTAACGCTTGTGTAATGCCTGGCGGGTGCACAGCCACAAAAAAACGCCCCGAAGGGCGTTTTTTATCCAGCAGCGCTTAGCTTAGTGAGCCGTTGCAGCCTCGCCTGCCTGAGCCTGCTGAATACGCTGCAGCTCTTGCGCGTAGAGCGCGTCGAAGTTCACCGGAGCCAGCATCAGCGCCGGGAAGGAGCCGCGCACCACCAGGCTGTCGAGGGTTTCGCGAGCGTAGGGGAAGAGGATATTCGGGCAGAACGCGCCCAGGGTGTGGCTCATGGAGGCAGCGTCCAGGCCCTTGATCAGGAAGATGCCGGCCTGCTGCACTTCGGCGATAAAGGCGGTTTCTTCACCGTTCTTCACAGTCACCGAGAGGGTCAGCACCACTTCATGGAAGTCGCCATCGAGGGTCTTCTGCCGGGTATTGAGGTCCATGGCCACGCTCGGCGTCCACTCCTGACGGAAGATTTCCGGGCTCTTCGGCGCTTCGAAGGACAGGTCGCGCACGTAGATACGTTGCAGGGAGAACTGTGGGTTCTGTTCGCCCTGAGCGGCGCCGTTGCTAGCTTGTTCAGTCATGGCAAAGCCTTCTTGTTTATCGTTTGGATATTGGGTTAAGCCTGCAGCAGCGCGTCGAGCTTGCCGGCGCGCTCCAGGGCATAGAGATCGTCGCAGCCACCCACATGGGTGGTGCCGATCCAGATCTGCGGCACCGAGGTCTGCCGCGCCTTGCGGGTCATCTCGGCGCGCACCTCAGGCTGGCCATCGACCCTGATCTCGTCGAAAGCCACCCCTTTGTTCGCCAGCAATTGCTTGGCGCGAATGCAGTAGGGGCACCAGTCGCTGGAATACATCACTACGGCCGGCATATCACTTCACCAGCGGCAGGTTGTCGCCACGCCAGCTGGCGACCCCGCCCGACAGCTTGGCCGCATTGAAGCCGGCCTTTTTAAGGTCGCGGCAGACGGCACCGGCATGCTGACCCATGGCATCGACCACGACCAGGGTCTTGGCCTTGTGCTTCTCGAGCTCGGCGATGCGGACGGTGAGCTTTTCATAGGGAATATGCAGAGCACCGACGATATGCCCGGCGGAGAAGTCCTTCTGCCCGCGCACGTCGAGTACCAGGCCCTGCTCGTTGTTGATCAGCGCGGTCAGCTCGCGGCTGCTCAGGCTCTGGCCACCTTTGCGGGCCTCGGTGAAGGCCAGCAGCGCCAGCAGGCTGAGGAACATTGCGCTCAGAACATAGTGGGTCGTGACAAATTCAATCAGGTTGGCAAGCATTGCGCGGTTCCGGGACGGTAAAATGTGGGCCAGTATACACAGCCCCACAGGTCGGCCAAACCCCCGCCCGGCAGTGACGCCCAGAGCGCTTGGCCGTAAAATGCCCGACCTTGTTTCCCGCCCATCGACCCAGAGCGAACCAGTTTTATGAGCGCAACGCCCAAACCCCTGGTACTGATCATCCTCGATGGCTTCGGCCATAGCGACAACCCTGAAGCCAACGCCATCATGGCCGCCAACACCCCGGTCTATGATCATTTGCGCGCGACCCGCCCCCACGGCCTGATCTCCGGCAGCGGTATGGATGTGGGCCTGCCGGACGGGCAGATGGGCAATTCCGAGGTCGGCCATATGAACCTCGGGGCCGGCCGCGTGGTGTACCAGGACTTCACCCGGGTGACCAAGGCCATCCGCGACGGCGAATTCTTCGACAACCCGGCCATCACCAGCGCGGTGGACAAGGCCGTGACTGCCGGCAAGGCCGTGCATATCCTCGGCCTGCTCTCCGATGGCGGCGTGCACAGCCACCAGGACCACCTGGTGGCCATGGCCGAACTGGCCGCCCGGCGCGGCGCGGAGAAGATCTACCTGCACGCCTTCCTCGACGGCCGCGACACCCCGCCGCGCAGCGCCCAGAGCGCCATCGAACTGCTCGACGCCGCCTTCGCCAAGCAGGGCAAGGGCCGCATCGCCAGCCTGATCGGCCGCTACTTCGCCATGGACCGCGACAACCGCTGGGACCGCGTCGAGCAGGCCTACCACCTGATCGTCGAAGGCCAGGGCCAGTTCAACGCCAGCAGCGCCGTGGAAGGCCTGCAGGCCGCCTACGCCCGCGACGAGAGCGACGAGTTCGTCAAGGCCACCAGCATCGGCGCACCGGTCAAGGTCGAAGACGGTGACGCCGTGGTGTTTATGAACTTCCGCGCCGACCGTGCCCGCGAACTGACCCGCTGCTTCGTCGAGCCCGACTTCAAGGAATTCCCCCGCACGCGGGTTCCGCAACTGGCCGACTTCGTCATGCTCACCCAGTACGCCGCCAGCATCCCGGCCCCCAGCGCCTTCAAGCCGGAGGCCCTGACCAATGTGCTGGGCGAATACCTGGCGAACAACGGCAAGACCCAGCTGCGTATCGCCGAGACCGAGAAGTACGCCCACGTCACCTTCTTCTTCTCCGGCGGCCGCGAAGAGCCCTTCGCTGGCGAGGAACGCATCCTGATCCCCTCGCCCAACGTCGCCACCTACGACCTGCAGCCCGAAATGAGTGCCCCCGAAGTTACCGACCGTATCGTCGATGCCATCGAGAACCAGCGTTATGACGTGATAGTGGTCAACTACGCCAACGGCGATATGGTTGGCCATACCGGCGTGTTCGCGGCGGCGGTGAAGGCCGTCGAGTGCCTGGACAGCTGCGTCGGCCGTATCGTCGCGGCGCTGGACAAGGTCGGCGGCGAAGCCCTGATCACCGCCGATCACGGCAACGTCGAGCAGATGGAAGACGACAGCACCGGCCAGGCCCACACCGCCCACACCTGCGAGCCGGTGCCGTTTATCTATGTCGGCAAGCGCCCCGCGCGTATCCGCGAAGGCGGCGTACTGGCCGACGTGGCACCGACCCTGCTGACCCTGATGGGCCTGCCGATCCCGCAGGAGATGACCGGCACCAGCATCATTCAACTGAGCTGAAACTGCGCAGGCCGGGCTGAAACGGAGGCCGCCCGGCCCACCCTAGCGACACCACAGAGTCACCCGTGCGACACCAGCGGCCAGCCAACGCATCTTGCAGCTTGCCGCTGGTTTTTTATAGCCATGCCATCCATGGCGGCCATCCTACGGGCCGTCGCTGCGCGACGTTAAAAATGGCTCCCGGCCATTTTTTAGGCATACTAGGCGCGTCTCCGTCTCAGGTGCCGCCCGCCCCATGTTTCGCGCCCTTACCCTGATTTTCCTGACCCTGCTGTTTGCGCCGGCCTTCGCCGACGAGAAAGCCGACGCCCAGAAGCAACTGGAAGCCGCCCGCGCCGATGTCGCCGAGCTGAAGAAACTGCTGGAGAAGTTGCAGCAGGAAAAAACCGGCGTGCAGCACGATCTGAAAAAGACCGAAAGTGAGCTGGGCTCGCTGGAAAAACAGGTCAAGGACCTGCAGGACGACCTGAACAAGACCCAGGAAGAAATCCAGCGCCTCGACAACGAGAAAAAAAAACTCGAGGGCGCGCGCCTTGAGCAACAGCGGCTGATCGGTATCCAGGCCCGCGCCGCCTACCAGAGCGGTCGCCAGGAATACGTCAAGCTGTTGCTCAACCA
>JBFJZW010000287.1:0-6163 GCA_041621875.1 Pseudomonas sp.
GCGCCCTCGGCCTGGCCACCCCGACCGCGCTGATGGTCGGGGCCGGCCGCGGCGCCGAGCGCGGCATCCTCTATCGCTCTGGCACCGCCATCCAGATGTTCAAGGACATCATGGTGATGGTCTTCGACAAGACCGGCACCCTGACCCTGGGCAAGCCGGTGGTCACCGACTGCTTGGCCGACGCTGGCGGTGAGGCCAACGAACTGCTGCGCCTGGCCGCCAGCGTGGAATACGGCTCCGAGCACCCGATCGCCCAGGCCATGGCCGAACGCCTCAAGGAACTGGATCTGGCCCTGGGTGCGCTGAGCCAATTCCAGGCGCTCAACGGCCTGGGCGTGCAGGGCCAGGTGGATGGCCAACTGATCCGGGTCGGCAACGCCCGCTGGATGCAGGACTGCCGGGTGGATACCACGGCCCTGGCCGGCCAGCTGGAAACCCTGGAGAACCAGGGCAAGACCGCGCTCTACGTCGCCAGTGGCGAGCAACTGATCGGCGTGATCGCCGTCGCCGACACGCTCAAGGAGGACGCCCAGGCGGCCATCGCCGCGCTGCGCGGCATGGGCATCCATACCGTCATGCTGACCGGCGACAACCCGCGCGCCGCCGCCCATATCGCCGCCCAGGTGGGCATCGACAGCGTGCACGCCGATGTCCTGCCCAGCGGCAAGGTCGAGGTGATTCGCCAGCTGCAGGCCGAGTACGGCCAGTGGGTGGCCATGGTCGGCGATGGCATCAACGACGCCCCGGCACTGAAGCAGGCCAATGTCGGCATCGCCATCGGCAGCGGGGCCGACGTGGCCATGGAGGCCGCCGACGTAATCCTCATCGGTGGACGCCTGGGCGGCCTGGTGGAGGCCGCGCAGCTGTCGCGCCTGACCTTCCGCAAGATCGTCGAGAACCTGATCTGGGCCTCGGCCTACAACGTCGCCGCCATCCCCATCGCCGCGGTCGGCCTGCTCCACCCGATGATCGGCGTGATCGCCATGACTGCCAGTTCGCTGTCGGTGATCGCCAATTCCCTACTGCTCAAGAGAGCCCCCTTGAGCGCTATCCGCAAGACTCAATGAAAACCAGGCAGGAGAAACACCATGAAAAACGTCACCTACAAGGCCCTGACCACCCTCGCCCTCGCCAGCGCGCTGCTGGCCGCCCCGACCTTCGCCGAGGATGCCCATCACCCCGAGCAGCTGGCGCAGAACCAGCAAGACATGCCCATGGGCCAGGGCATGGGCATGGGCCAAGGGATGGGCATGATGGACATGTCCAAGATGCAGGAGATGATGGACAGGATGCACAACACCACCAATCCCCAGGAGCGCCAGAAGATCCGCAACGAACACCGCCAGGCCATGCGCTCGCAGATGGGCATGATGAATCAGCGCATGCAGCAGAGCCAATGCCCGCTGGCCAAGGATGCGCCCATGCAGCAGCAATGCCTGAAGGACATGCACCAGAATATGCAGAACATGCTGCAGATGATGGAGCAGATGCTGGAAAGCCAGTCCGTGCCGAACGGCCAGTGAGCCCAGCTGCACCCGCCGGACGGCCGATCGTTGCAGCCGTGCAGCGCGGTCATCTGGCGGACCGGAGGGTGTGCACAGGAACTCGCCACCCGGCGGTTATCCAGTTTTGCGCCGCAACGGCACAAACCGATTGAGTCGTTCTGGGCGGCGCAACTCTAACCACTGGCAAAGCGTGCCGGAGGGAAGGCAGCATGAACACTTGGCGGATACCCCTGATACTCGCGAGCCTGACACTGGCCCTGGGCCTGGCCTGGCTGACCCAGGGCACGGGGGTGCTGCATAACGACCCCGCGCGCAACCTCTATATCCCCGAACAGCTGACCATGCCGCTGCAGGTTCAGGTGGCATACAACCCGCAGCACATTTTCTTTCGCTACCGCTGGCCAGCCGAACGCGCCCATGTCTACCACGACATGCTGCGCTTTGCCGACGGCCAATGGATCCGCCATGGAGCCTCGGGCGTCGGTCCCGACCCCGACGGCACCTACGAGGATCGCGTGACCATGCTGGTGGACGACGGCAGCGTGCCCGAGTTCGGCCGTTACGGCGGCTATATCACGGTCGGTGCCAATGCCCGTTTCTTCAGCGATGAGGCCGAACCGGCCGAGGTGGCCGCGCACCCGCACCTGGGCCAGACCCTCGGCGAGTCGGAGGTGCGCAAGTACCTGCCGGCCAGCCGCCACGACAGCGCCGACTGGCGCAGCCTGGTGGATGCCACCGCCCTGCAGGATCAGCGCAAGGCGGGATATTTTCTCGATCTCTGGCACTGGCGCGCCGGGCGTGCCAATGCCCTCGGCCTGTCGGATGACCAGCTGGTCGCCGAACACCGCCTCTCCGATGGCGGCCGCGGGCCCTACACCAGCAACTGGGATGGCGAAGCCAAACAGCCACTGTGGATGTTCGCCCCGCATATCCGCCCCAGCCACGCCCTGCGCTGGGAAGAAGTGCAGGCCGAGCGGGTCGACTTCGATGGCATCTACTACCTGGCCGAGTCCTTCGCCATCCCTTTCGATCCAGGCCATAACTGGCAGAACGGCGACGTCATACCGCGCAACCTGCTGCGCGAAGGCAGCGGTTCGCGCGGCGATATCCGCGTGCACGGCCAGGCGCGCTGGGCCGAGGGCCACTGGGACGTGACCCTGGTGCGCGAGCGCGATACCGGCCAACCGCTGGAGGACAAGATGTTCCTCGAGCAGAGCCGCTACGATGTCGGCTTTGCCGTGCACCGCAACGCCAGCGGCAGCCGCTGGCACTATGTCTCCCTCCCCCACAGCCTGGGCCTGGGGCGTACGGCCGATATCCAGGCCACGGCCTTCACCGGCGAGCAACCGCCCTGGTCGCAGCACTGGTTCGAGACCACCCTGTTCTACCCCGGCCAGGTGAACTGGCCGCTGCTCAACAGCCGCGCCCACGCCGGCAGCCTCGATATAGCCGAAGGTAAACCGGTGCGCCCCCGGCATAGCGAAGAGCAACTCGCCCACTATGGCGTGGAAATGGAATTCAATGACGCCATCATCCGCCAGTGGGGGCTGACCCTGCTGGTCGGCCTATGGCTGCTGGCGGGCGTGCTGATCGGACTGTGGCCCGCCTTCTCGACCCGCAACCCAGGAGATCGCCCATGACCGGCCTGCACCATATGCTCGTGCATTTCCCCATCGCCTTCTGGGCCCTGGCCGCCTTGCTGATTGTGCTGGCCGTTGTGGGCCGCGGCCGAGCCGCGCAAATCGCCCAGGCCAGCCTGCTACCGCTGCTGCTGCTGAGCCTGCTCGGGGCCCTGGCGGCCATCGTCAGCGGTTTTCTGGTCTGGCCCTGGCAGGCCAACCTGTACAGCCCGATGGTGCGCAACCATATCCTGATGGCGCTGTGGGCGCTGGCGGTGTGGAGCATGCTGGCCGTGCTGCTGTGGCGCGCGGGCAAGGCGGCCTGCAATGGCCGGCAAGGCTGGGCGCTGGTCTTTCTCGCCCTGCTCGGCAGCGGACTGTTCGCCATCACCGGTACCCTGGGCGGTCACCTGGCCGGCGCGCCCACCGCGTTCTCGCAACTGCTCGCGGCACTGGGCTGGAAGCTCTACAACACCTTCTACCTGCCCACCTGGGTGCTGCTGATCCTGGCACTGCTGGGCCTGGGCTGCGCGCTTGCGGGGATGATGGGCCGTCGACGCAGCAGCTGAACCGGTGGCCCAGGCCGGCATCAGGCCTCGGGCGACTCGGCAGCAGCCTGCTGCCCTCGGCGAAGAGGGCGCAGCAACTGCCCCAGGTAGCCCCTGGGGTAGTCACGCTCGTGCAAGCCGACTGCGGCGTCGCCGAGCTGGTCGGCGCTGTCATGGTAGCTGCCCAGCAACCAGTCCCAGAGCAGCAGGAACTCGCCGAAATTCACCTGGGCGTCCTCGAAATCGCGCTTGTGGTGCCAGCGGTGCATCTGCGCCACAGCCAGCAACCGCCGCAGCGGGCCGAGCTCGTAATCCAGATTGGCGTGCTGGAACGCCAGGTGCACCGTGAGCAGGGCGAACCAGATGGCGCTCAGCTCCGCCGGCGCGCCGAGCAGAGCGACCAGCAGCAGGCCGGGGCCGGCCAGCAACAGCGCGCTCAGAGGATGCCGGCGCTCACCATTGACCCAGTACAGGCGTTCGGAACTGTGGTGCGGCGCATGTAACCGCCAAAGCCAGTCGAATCTGTGGCTGGCGCGATGCATCAGGTACAGGCTGCAATCGATCAGCAGCGCCACCAGCAGCAGTTGTGCCCACCAGGGCCACGTCCGGGGAAACAGCTCCAGACTGAGCCAGGGGCCGAACAGGCCCAGCAGCAGACTGCCGAACTGGATCAGGCCGAGGTTGACCAGCAGGTGGATAAGGTCGGTCAGGCTGTCGTCATGGTCCTCCAGCCAGGCCCGTCGAAAGGGCTGCAGGCGCTCCAGCAGGTCTACCGCCACTAGCGCCAGGGCGACGATCGGCAGGCTCGCCGGCCAGGCCGGAATACCGCGCTGGAGCTGGCTCAGCAACAGGATGGCGCTGCCGCCAAAGATCAGCGGGTAACTGCCCCAGCGGATCAGCAGGGTCAATGAGGTCGGGATTCTGGGCATGACGGGTTCCTCGCAAGTGATTGCAGTCACTGTGCAACCGGCGAGGTCCGGGGCGCTTGAACGAAACGGCTAGGTGATGGCCTTGCTGACGATGCGAGAGGCGGTGCACCCTACGCGGCCAGGTGCTTTATGCACGCAGCTGCACCCGATCCAGGGCCGAGGACGGGTCTAGGCCCAGCAGGCTGCGAAAACTGCGGGAGAAATGCGCGGCATCGGCAAAACCGGCGGCATGGGCCGCGGCCGTGAGGTTATGCCCGCCGCCAACGGCCTGCAGGGCGCGGATCAGGCGGTGCCACTTGCGGTAGCTGCGCAGCGGCAAGCCGCTGCTGGCCTTGAACCAGTGGGAGAAACGACTGGGCGACAGGTGCATCTGCTGCGCCAGCTGCTGCAGGTTGCAGTCGGGATCGTCGAGTAGCGGCAGTAGCCGCAGCAGACGCGGTTCGAGGGGGGCTGCGGGCGGCAGTTGCAGATACAGGTTGAGCGCCTGGCGCAGCTCCGCTGCTGGTGCATCCACCTGCTGCAGGGCCTCCAGCAACGCACTCGGGTCACCCAACGCGAGGCTCTGCAGGGGCTCACTCAAGCGCAGGGCGCGAGCCTCGGCGCAGAAGGGGTCGAGATAGACCGACAGCAGCCGGCCCGCGTCGATGCGGTGTTCCAGCCCGGCGCGGATCGCCACCGCCGGCGCGCTCAACCCCCCGCCCGGGGCGATGACCCGTACCGGCTCATCCAGACCGATGGCCAGTTGCACGGCCATATGCCGGTGGCACTGGTTGTTGCCGGCCTGGCCGAGGAACAGCCCAACGCCCGGGGTGATCCAGGCCTGGCCGACCCAGGCGATATGGGCCTGCGTTCTCATCCCGACACTCCAACGGGCGTTCCGCCCACTTAACCAGGCCTTACAGGCTACTCGGACCTTGTCGCTATTACTGCCCCTTCTAACCCAGTGATTTCGCCCTCGATACCCATGCCCCGCGGCTGCAGTTTGCGGCGACGCATCAATCTATAGGCCGCCGGCAACACGAACAGCGACAGCAGCGGCGCGCTGAGCATGCCGCCGACCATAGGCGCGGCGATGCGGCTCATCACCTCGCTGCCGGTGCCGCCGCCGAGGAGGATCGGCAGCAGACCGGCGATGATCACCGCCACGGTCATGGCCTTGGGCCGTACCCGCTGCACCGCGCCTTCGCGGATCGCCTCGACCAGCGCCTGCTCGCTGCGCTCGCCGGCGTCCTCGCGTTCGGCCCAGGCGTTCTTCAGGTAGAGCAGCATGATCACGCCGAACTCCGCCGCGACCCCGGCCAGAGCGATAAAGCCGACCCCGGTGGCCACCGACAGGTGATAGCCGAGCAGGTAGAGGAACCAGACCCCGCCGGTCAGGGCGAACGGCAGCGTGGCCATGATCAGCAGCGCCTCGCTGAAGCGGCCGAAACACAGGTAGAGCAGGACGAAGATGATCAGCAGAGTGGCCGGCACCACCAGTTTGAGTCGCGCGTTGGCCCGTTCGAGAAACTCGAACTGCCCCGAATAGCTCAGGCTGATACCCGGCTGCAGGGTGACCTGCA
>JBFJZW010000288.1:0-6129 GCA_041621875.1 Pseudomonas sp.
ACCGCGATAAACGGTTGTAAACCACGAAAAATCCCCCTTTTCCGCCGCAAAGGCTCTGCCAAGCAGCCTGCAGCCGTTATTGCAAAAAGTTCTAGATCGTTTTTCAACCAAAACCCTCGGTTTTATTCATGATTTGTATAAAAAGTGAACATCTCAGGTGTTAATTTCTGCATCCGTTACAGCTGTACAGAAAATGAACAGATCGATTCTGGCAACTGTTACAGGAAACACCCCGCTGCAAGGTGCAGTAAACAGTGAAGTTTGCCGACCCGGCCGCTGACGTTACAGCAGCCGGGACGCTCGAGGGGCTTTAAGCGGACGGCCACGGTCGTCCATGTAGTACTGCTCACAGAAAGCTCCTCTCCCGATAAAGGCATAACCAGGGCAACCTGGCGACGCAAAGTTACGGGCCCCCCCGGGGTTGCCGGACTGCCGAAGGAGACCTCCCTCATGGACAGCCGTGAAGAGGACTTTTCTGAACCTGTTTCAGGAGAACCTCATGCGCACGTCCATGCCCCGCTACGCCTTCGCCCTGGCCCTTTTCGCCGCCGGCGGCCTCACCTACAGCGCCAACGCCGCCCAAGCCGCCGGCGCTGACGGCCACGATCACGCCCACGGCGAACGGCAAGCGGCCGCCAGCAGCGCCGCCGCACGCCAGGCAGCGGGCCAGGAGACCCAGGCACTGCTGGCGCTGCACAAGCGCTGGCAGGCCGCCAGCGGGGCGGCGCGCGATCAGCTGCAGCGTCAGCTGCTGGCCAAGGCCGAGGAGCGCCGCGCCCTGCTCGGCGAGCTGGCCGAGCAGCACCCGGGCGAGCTGCTGCAGATGACCATTCCCGAGGACAAGCAGCGCGGCATGCCCGCCGAGGTGCTGGCCAAGCTGGAACAGCGTCTGGACCTGGAAGGCGAGCTGGAAGTGATCTACGAAGACTACGAGGACGGCAGCAAACTGCGCCACCTGCTCAAGACCCCCTTCGGCGAGCGCTTCGAACTGCGTTTCGCCGCGCGCAACAAGGAATGGCGCAGCGGCCTGGCCGTGCGCGCCCAGGGCTGGCTGCTGGAGTCCGGCGATGCGCTGGGCAGCGTCCAGGGCGACCTGGTACTCAGTGACGACGAACAGGGCCTGATGCTGGCGGACGACGGCAGCGGCAGCGGCACCCTGGCCTACGACATGCCCAACACCACCGGCGCGCAGCGCACCCTGGCGATCCTGGTCAACTTCCAGGACAAGCCGAGCGAGAAGCCCTGGACCAGCAGCCAGGCCAACAGCCTGGTGTTCGGTGATGTCAGCAACTTCTTCAAGGAAAACTCCAGCCAGCAGACCTGGCTCACCGGCAGCGTCGCCGGCTGGTACACCATCCCGGTCAACAGCACCGTATGCGACGGCTTCGCCATCGAGAAATACGCCAAGCAGGCAGCCCAGAGCGGCGGCTACAACCTGGCCAACTACGACCGCTTCGTCTACCTCTTCCCGAAGAACGCCTGCGGCTACACCGGCATGGGCCAGGTCGGTGCCCTGCCTTCCAGCAGCTGGATCAACGGCAGCATGATCCAGCGCACCGTGGCCCATGAGCTGGGCCACAACCTGGGCCTGCACCACGCCCATGCCATGGACTGCGGCGACGTCACCCTGGGCAGCAGCTGCGCCACCCAGGAATACGGCGACACCGTCGACATCATGGGTTACTCGGGCACCGTCGGGCACTTCAACCTGTTCAACAAGGAGCGTCTGGGCTGGCTGTCCAGCGGCAACCTGATCAACGTCGGCAGCGCCGGCAGCTTCAACCTGCAGCCCAACAGCGTGCAGACCAGCGCGGCCAAGGGCCTGAAGATCGCCAAGGGCGTGGATGCCAGCGGCCAGCCCAGCTACTACTACGTGGAGCTGCGCAAGCCACTGGGCTTCGACGCGCAGATCTCCGATCGCGGCGTGATCGACACCAATAACATCTTCAACGGCGTGACCATCCGTCAGGCCAGCCCGAGCAACGGCAACAGCGGCTACCTGCTGGACATGACCGCCGGCAGCAACTTCGTCGACATGAAGGATGCCGCCCTGGTCGGCGGGCGCAGCTTCAGCGACCCGGCGGCAGGCCTGGCCATCAGCACCGAGTGGGTGGACACCAGCCAGGCCCTGGTCAGCGTCGATTTCTCCGGCAGCAATACACCGACCTGCACCCGCAGTGCGCCGAGCGTCAGCATGAGCCCCGGGCAGAGCACCTGGCTGGCCGCCGGCAGCAGCTTCGACTACAGCGTCAGCGTGACCAACAAGGACAGCGCCGGCTGTGCCAGCAGCAGCTTCAGCCTCAGCGCCGGCAAGCCCAGCGGCTGGAGTACCAGCCTGCCCAGCAGCCTCAGCCTGGCCCCCGGTGCCAGCGCCAGTGTGACCCTGCGCGCCACCTCGCCGAGCAGCGCCGCCGACGGCTTCTACAGCATCAGCGCCAGCGCCAGCGCCAACACCAAGAGCGCCAGCGCCAGCGCCAGCTACGTGGTCGACAACCCGGTCAGCACCGGCAACAGCGCGCCGCTGGCCAAGGACGACAGCGTGCTGCTGGCCAGCATCGCCCCGGTAACCATCAATGTGCTGGGCAACGACAGCGACCCGGACGGCGACAGCCTCAAGGTGGTGGCCTTCGACCAGGGCAGCAAGGGTAAGGTGACCCTCAACAGCAACGGCAGCCTGACCTACAGCCCGGCCAAGAGCTTCAAGAGCGGCGACCAGTTCCGCTATACCATCAGCGACGGCAAGCTGAGCGCCAGCGCCACCGTCTATATCAGCCTGCAAAGCAGCAGCTCGGATGGCGGCAGCACCGGTGGCAAGGGAAAAAACAGCAGGTAAAACGGCAGGAGCCCGGCCTGTAGGAGCCAGCTTGCTGGCGATCCCGCAGGCTGTGGGAGCATAAAAAAGCGCAGGGCCAGGCCCTGCGCTTTTTCGTTGCTAGCGCACCCGGGTCATCCCTGACGCCGGGCCTCCCTCAATCAGAAGGAGTTGTCGTTGGCCAAGTCGCAGCCAAGGTTGTTGTCAAGGTCGAGCGCCGTGGCCAGGGCCAGGATGGTAGCCCGGTCCTTGGTGGCCAGTGCGGCGTTGACGTCGGCGATCACCGAGGCGGCCGAACGGGTGAAGTCCACGTCCGGGTGAGCCGCGTTGAGGATCGACGCCACAGCCGCGCGCAGGAGGATCTGCGCGGCACCGACCAGGTTGTCGCCGCCACCGTAGCCCAGCGCCTGGAGCAAGGTGTCGCCGCCAAGCTTGTTCAGCGCACCGTTAGGCAGGCTGAATACCGAAGCGACGGTCTGGTCCGGGCTATAGCCGACCCAGCTACCTGTGCTGTTCTTCCAGAAGCCGGGGGTGCAGCCTTCCTCGCCGGGAGGTGGAGGCACTTCGCAGGTGGCACTGGCAGGACTGCTGGAGACCGGCGAGCTTTCCACGGCATCGCTGGCAGTGGCTACCACGGTGTTGGTCGAAGGTCCGGCTACGCCGGGATCGTAACTGCCGTTGTAGTTGGCGGTTTCGCCCGGAGCCAGGTCGCCGATATTGAACACCACATCGTCCGAGGTATCCCCCGGGGTGCCGTTATCGTCGGTGACGATGACATCGAGCAAGGCCACGTTGCCGTTGTTGGTCACGCTACCGTCGAACAGGATCGGCATGCCGAAGGCCGGTGCGTCGGTGCACTGCTTGGTGACGTCCAGAACCGGATTGACATCCGCACTGCAAGTGGCGGAGGCGGTTTCCGAGACCGGGGTGCCGGTCAGCAGGTCGCTACCGCTGGCGGTGACCGTATCGGTCGAACTGCTACCGCTGGCACCGAAGGCACCGCTGTAGTCGGCCGACTCGTTCGGAGCCAGATCGATCGGACCGAGGACCATGACATCGTCGGAGGTATCGCCCGGCGTACCGTTGTCGTCCGTCACGGTCACACCGGTCAGCACTACATCACCGATGTTACGCACCGTACCGCCGAAGCTGACGTCGATGCCGGTACCGCCGGCATTGATATCCGCCGTGCAGACCTTGTCGACGGCGATGGCCGGGTTGGTATCGGCGGCGCAGCTGGCGCTGGCACCGGCCTGTACCGGCGTATTACTGAGCACATCGGCACCGCTGGCCACCACGCTGTCGCTGGAGCTGGTGCTACCGAGCACACCGAAGCCGCCGTCATAGTTGGCCGAGGCCCCGACATCCAGATTGCCGATCGGGATGGTCTGGTCATCGCTGGTGTCACCCGGCGTACCGCCGTCGTCCACCACCTCGACGTCCTTCAGGGCGACATTACCGGTGTTGGTCACGGTGCCACTGAAGCTGACATCGATACCATCACCGTCGGCGTTCACCACCGCGGTGCACAGCTTGTCCACGGTCAGTTCCGGTTCGAGATCCGGAGAGCAGCTGGCCTCGGCGGTTGCCGATACCGAGGTACCGTTACGATGGCCGGTGGCTGTCACCACATCCGTGGCCGGAATGGCCGTGGTGACATAGTCGCCGGAGTAGTCGGCACTTTCGCCGGCCGCCAGGGTAACAGGCCCGAACACCTGGACATCGTCAGTGGCATCGTCCGGAGTGCCCATATCGTCGACCACGGTCACGTCATTCAGCGGCAAGGCACCGCTGTTGGTCACGGTACCGCTGAAGTTGACCACCAGGCTGTTGCCGCCGTCTTCCGTGTTGACTGCGGCCACGCACTCCTTGGTCACGTCGATGGCGCAGACGTCGAAGTTGCCCAGCACGAAGTCCTTCAGCTGTGCGGTTTCCGAACGCGAGGAACGGGTTTCGGCGAGAAAGCTGCTAAAACAGGGCACATTGCCGCCCAGCAGCGCGCTGACGTTGATGCCACCCTCGAAGAAGCTCTCCAGCGGCAGGCCGGCAAAGCCATTCTTCGCCGTGTAGGGCCAGGCCGGCGCGCCAGGCAGGTTGCCGACGTTGGTGATGGCGCAGGCCAGCTTGTCACCGCTACCGTCGCACTTGGCATCGGCCGAGCTGAACAGCAGGCTCAGATTGGGTGCCGCCACGTTGCCTTGCTTCAGCGGATCCCATTCGTAGACCTTCACCTCCGGCTGGGCATTGGCCCCCTGCGGGTACTCCACCAGCACCAGCAGGTCGCCGCGCTTGCCGTTGGCATCGTCACGAGCCGCATGCTGGCCGCTGAAGGTGCCGTTGGGGTTCAGGCCCACTTCACCCTGGAAGAACCAGAAACCGGCGAAGGCGTCGCCATTGTTGGCGAAGCGATCCAGACCGAAGTAGATGATCAGATCGCCGGCCTTGTGCAGCACCTCTCCGCCGCTCTCGACGTCGCTCGGGTTGATATAGGCCGCGGCATAGGCGTTGGTGATGTCGTTCTTGTCCGGCACGCTGCCGTTGGTATGCCGCCACTGGGTGATGTCGTTGACGTCCTTCGACCCGCCACCGGTATAGATGGACAAGGGTGCCGGGTCGGCGAGGATGCCGGTGAAGGCGACCGAACTGCCGGGCGGGCTGGTGTAGAGCCCATCCCAGTCGTCGCCGCCGCCGGCGTCGTCTACCGTGTTGCCGTCCAGCTCGAACAGCCCCGGTGGATTGCCGTCCACGGCGTTGACCACCGTGATCGTCATACCGCCCACCAGCAGCGCACTGAGCAGAACGCGCATCAGCGTTTGCAGGAAGTTATTCGTGAACATTTTTTTGCTCCCAAGCGTTGCTTCGGCGTTTCCTGCCGACTATCAACGCCACGCCCTGGTGCCGCGGTTCGCCCGGGCACAGCCATAGCCACAACCGCCTTCGGCAGCCAGGTAGTGCTTGCACAGGGTTCCCGTTCGTCCTGATAGAGCATGGGGGTGGAACCGGAACCGTCCCGAAGACCAAGCGGCCTTCTCGACCACAGGAGTCCAATTTCCGTGCCATATATCCAAGTCATTGATATGAGACAATTTTTTAATTCTGATCGAGGAGCTGACAAGGCCTGTTGAAACATCCTTGAGCATTCGCGCGCCAGGCTGTCCAGCCTCTGAAACAAGCGGCCGAGCGACACGCAGTCAATGCGGGTGCAGGCCAGTCGATACGGGCTATTGCCGCTTCAGGGCAAGGGCACAGCGCTGTTCAGAGGGCGAAACAAAGCGGGTAAAGGGGCAGTGCAGGAACGTCGAAGGGGTGCCTGAGCA
>JBFJZW010000289.1:0-6110 GCA_041621875.1 Pseudomonas sp.
GGCCGGCGTACAAGGGCCGTCCCTGGCCCATCGCGGCTCTCGCGGCATCCATGCCGCTCAACCCTCTACACAACGATTACGTTCGGCCTGCTGAAGGGGCGTTTGCTGTCGCCTGATAGTTCGGCGGCGAATTACCAAAAGCACGATCAAAAGCTCAGGATTTTTGCTGTGTGCGTCCACAAATCATCTAGACGACGCGAGCCCCGATCCCTTCAGGAGGCCGAGTGGAGGGGCTGCGGAGAGGGGCGTTCGGCATGGATGCCAAACGAGGAACGATGGGCCAGGGATGGCCCACTGTGAGGACCCTCGGAGCAGCGCCGGAGCGAGGGGAGTCTGGCGCAGCCAGACCCGTATGCCGGGCGCGCTTTCTCTTTGGTTACTTTCTCTTTCGCGCGAGTAACAGCCGCAGGCTGGCCTGAAGGGTGAGCGAAGCGAGTCAAGTAACTCGCCATAAGGGCGAAATAGGCAGTTGGGACCAACGGCGGAGTACCGTCATTGTTCGGGTCAAGCGCAGCGTTCAACGCAGATATGGAGTGATCAAAAAACAATCACTCCGACCCCGACTGGCGCCTGTTAACCCACAGTGGCCGGTCGCGACAGGCAAGAACCGGTCGATTCTGTTGAAAAAGTCGACCTTGGTTACCACGGCGGAAAAGTTGGCGTCTGATATTGAAATCCTAAAATTCGGCAGA
Organism: Pseudomonas sp.; assembly: GCA_041621875.1. Lineage (GTDB taxonomy): Bacteria > Pseudomonadota > Gammaproteobacteria > Pseudomonadales > Pseudomonadaceae > Aquipseudomonas. The sequence continues at coordinate 693 of JBFJZW010000289.1, forward strand.
GGTTTGTGGGCTCAGATTTCACGTAGCGACGCGCAGAGAAGGCGTTTTCATCGGTCATTATTGGGGCAGTTTGGGCAAGCGACTTTTTCAACAGAATCGGTCAGGATCGGACGCCATCCGGACGTTGCTCATGAGCGGTAGTGGCCTGAGGTAAGCAAGACGTGTGACTCAGATATTCACTTCGATTTTCTCGACAATCTCGGAAATGCTATCCCCCGTAATTGAGTTGTCTCGCCTCCAGTCGCCCCCATTCTTGGACTTCTGAACATAAAGATTCCCATCGTCATTGCAGATCCTAAACGAAGTGGTACCTCTAAGCACTGGCTGCCCTCCGATTACAGACCAGTCAGGGATATCCGATTTAATATTGTTAAGATGGGTATGAAAGGCAGATGCTGATGAGTACCTTTTCGCTGGATTGACATGGGTTGCCTTTCTTATTGTTCTCCTGAGATTTTCAGGCACCCATGAGGGGAGCGAGGAGATATTTAGAACTTTCCCTCTTTGGATTTTATCTCGAATACATGTATCAATAAAGATGGTCTTGTCAGTTCTGGACGTTAGGCGATCATGCTTGCGTCTTTCAGCTTTGCTCAGCCACGCCATTTCCTCATAAGGTAAGTAACCCCCTAGGAGTTGATAAAGAACCATTCCGCACTGATATATATCCCCCTCAAATCCATAGGAATCTGCATTAATCGATTCAGGTGGTCTATACAGCACAGCATGGCTGGATGCGGGGATTGAGTAGAGTCCTTCCGGGATGTGCTTAATTGACCCAAAATCACCGATTATGGATCTTCCGTCCTCGCCCACGTAGATGTTGGACGGTTTTAAGTCTCTGTGCAGATAGCGGCGTTGGTGCAGATGAATTACACCACTCAAAATCTGGCTAGTGCGTTCAACGGCATGCAGATTGCTGTGCTCGGTCTTTTCAAGCACATCGTCAAGGTCACCACTTGAACAGCGAGGAGTCACAAAATACGCCCACTCCCCATCAAGCAGACCAGCATTTTTGACTTGAAGTATGTTGGGCGCCTCGATTGCTGCTAGGGTGCTGGGCTCTGCGTGGTACTTTGCGTCGCCTCCCCAGTAGTAAAATTTCACAGCAACCTCGTTTTTCAGAATCCTATTTTCACCGAAGAAAAGATATCCGTTTCCACCTTTGGTTATTTCTCTTGTGAACTTGATGTCCTTGCTTAAGACGATGAGTTGCGCCTTTATTCGTAGTGGGGCACTGACGTTATCAATGAGGATCTCGCTCATGCATCCAGCTTCCGAATGCACAACATGGCAGACTTAAATGCGTCCTCTTGATATTTATTAAGATTTGCCGGCAGTTTAAATGGATTTTTCTTTTCGGCGGCTGCTATGCCCTGGCCCGTTTCAAATCCGACCTTAGCAATTTCGTTGAGTTGAATAAGTGATTCCATTTTGAAGGAGATTGCGCCACCCGCCATTCGCCCCTTTTGGGCGCGCTTCTTGATTACTACCAAGTCGATTTGGTGCTGCCTGACGAAATTTTGAAATGTTTCAAAAAACGACTTAATGTGATCGCTGGACTCGTCATCTCCAAGCTTGATTTTGCGGGGTTCGATATCAAGATATACATACCCTGCATCTTTCTTTTCCAGCAGAACAATAATTGCCTCGGAACCCTTCAGCTCGATACCACATATCTTTTCCATGAAATTCCCTTTGTAGAACTAAGAATTAACTTTGGTGATACTTTTAGGAGCTAAACCGTCATAAAGGCTAGCTTATGGCCATCAGGCGGCTATGTCACCTTTTGGCCGATTCCTCCCCGCCACATCGAAGATAGACTCATGTAGCGCTCCCCGTACCTGCGCATCGCCTCAAGCCTCGCCTCCTTCATCGCTTGAACTGCGACGAGTCCAGCTAGTTGAAGCAGTGCACGATCCGCTCGCGGGAAACGTCGGGGGAAGGTCTTCTGCCTCCGCTCCACCAGCACCGCCGGCTTGACCCGTCCAGGACCTCGGCTGGCATTGCATATAGGCCAATACGTCCTCCATCCCATCGGCCATCCGCACGGCGCTTCCCGGCTTGGGCGGGGGGGCGTGGCAATCGCCTGGGCGGTCCGGGCATCGGCCATTCGGACTAGGCAGCGGTAACGATTCCGCCGCGGCGATGAGCCGCCAGACTCGTCGGCGAAGGGGGCGTAGTCCTGTGCGCCCCGCCAGACGAGCAGAAGGCGCGCCTATGGAATTTGCATTCAGCGACGAGCAGGAAATGATCCGCGAGTCCGCCGAGGGTTTTCTCGCGCAGGTGTCCGACTCCGCCGCGGTACGCACGGCGATGGTCAGTGAGCGCGGTTATGACGCCGAGCTGTGGCAGCGCCTGTGTGGCGAGCTGTACTGGCCGGCCCTGCATATCCCCGAGCAGTACGGTGGCCTGGGCCTGGGTTATGTCGAGCTGGCGATCCTGTTGGAACAGATGGGTCGCCGCCTGCTCTGTTCACCGTTCTTCGCCACCGCCTGCCTGGCCACCCCAGCCTTGCTGCTGGCCGGCAGCGAGCAGCAGAAAACCACCTGGCTGCCGCGCATCGCCGCGGGCAGCCACACCGCCACCCTGGCCTTCGCCAGCGCCAACCGCTGGGATGCCGAGACGGTGCAGGCCACGGCGGTCGCCGAAGGCCAGGGCTTCGTGCTCAACGGCACGCTCAGCTACGTGCTCGATGGCCACAGCGCCGACCTGCTGATCATCGCCGCGCGAACCCCGGGTTCGACTGGCGCGGCGGGCATCAGCCTGTTCGCTGTCGCCAGTGACAGCGCCGGTATCCAGCGCCAGGCGCTGCCGACCATGGACCAGACCCGCCGCCAGGCACGCATCGAACTGCACAACCTGTATCTCGATGCCGACTGCCTGCTGGGCGAGTTCGGCACGGCCTGGCCGCAACTCGAACGCACCCTGCAACTGGCCTGTATCGGCCTGGCCGCCGAGCAGACCGGCGGCGCCCAGCAGGTGCTCGACCTGAGCGTCGCCTATATGCAGGAACGCCAGCAGTTCGGCCGGCCCATCGCCAGCTTCCAGGCGCTCAAGCATCGCGCCGCGGACATGATGCTGCAGGTCGAGTGCGCACGCTCGGCGGCCTACTACGCCGCCTGCGTGGCCCAGGAGCTGTTCGACCCGGAGGGTGACGCGGCGGTGGCCGCCGAGCTGCCGCTGGCCGCGGCTCTGGCCAAGGCGCAGTGCTCCGAGGCGTTCTTCCACTGCGCGGCGGAGTCGATTCAATTGCACGGCGGCGTCGGCTTCACCTGGGAGTACGACCCGCACCTCTTCTTCAAACGTGCCCGCGCCAGCGAAAACCTGTTCGGCGCGCCGGCGCTGCAGCGCGAGCGGATCGCCAGCGCGCTGCTGGATGAACAACCTCTGGATGAACTGCAACTGAGAGGACAGCCATGAAGATCAGTTTCAGTGCGCAAGACGAGCGTTTTCGCCAGGAGGTCGCCACCTGGCTGGCCGCCAACCTGTGCGGCGAGTTCGAGCTGTTGCGCTTTCGCGGCGGCCCGGGCGACGAGCATATGTTTCCCGAGCAGCGCAAGGCCTGGGAGCGCAAGCTCGCAGAGGGCGGCTGGACCTGCGTCGGCTGGGCCCTTGAGCATGGTGGGCGCGGCCTGACGATCAACCAGCAGGTGATCTTCCACGAGGAATACGCCCGCGTCGGTGGGCCCGGACGCATGGGCCATATAGGCGAAGGGCTGGCCGGGCCGACCATCGCCGCCTTCGGCAGCGCCGAGCAGCAGCGCCGCTTTCTACCCGGCATCGTCAGCGGCCGCGAGTTCTGGTGCCAGGGCTACTCCGAGCCGGGAGCCGGCTCGGACCTGGCCAACGTCAAGACCCGCGCGGTGCTCGACCCGGCCCGCGGCAAATGGTTGATCAACGGGCAGAAGGTCTGGACCTCGCTGGCCCACGAATCCGACTGGTGCTTCGTCATCGCCCGCACCGAACCGGGCAGCGTCGGCCACCATGGCCTGTCGTTCCTGCTGGTGCCGATGGCGCAGGCACGCGTGACGGTGCGGCCGATCGAACAGCTGACCGGCACCTCGGAATTCAACGAGGTGTTCTTCGACGACGCCGAGACCGACGCCGGCAACCTGGTTGGCCAACCCGGCGAAGGCTGGAAGATCGCTATGGCCTTGCTCGGTTTCGAGCGCGGGGTGTCGACCCTCGGCCAGCAGATGCAGTTTCACAACGAGCTGAACGAGATCATCACCATAGCCCGGGCCAACGGCGCCGCCCGCGATCCGCTGTTGCGCCAGCGCATCGCCGAGGCCTGGAGCGGCCTGCGGATCATGCGCTACAACTCGCTGCGCATGCTTTCCGGCGCTCAGGACGGCGCGCTGCGCAAGGAGGCGACCATCTACAAGCTGTTCTGGTCGAGCTGGCATGCCAACCTCGGCAAGCTGGCGATGGACGTGCTCGGCGCCGAGGCCGAACTGCTCGAGGCCGCGCCCTACCAGCTGACCCGCCTGCAGTCGCTGTACCTGTTCAGCCGCTCGGACACCATCTACGGCGGCAGCAACGAAATCCAACGCAACATCATCGCCGAACGCGCCCTGGGCATGCCCAAGGAACCGCGCGTGCGCGGCTGATCCCGCTTCGAGGAGTTTGCCCATGTCCATCCCCAATTACGTACCGGGTCACGGCCTGCTGCGCGGCAAGTCCGTGCTGATCACCGCCGCCGCCGGCGCCGGCATCGGTTTTTCCGCCGCGCTACGCGCCGCCGAGGAAGGTTGCCGGGCGCTGTTTGTCAGCGATATCCATGAAGGGCGCCTGCACGAGGCCGCGGCGAAGATTCGTCAACAGACCGGCCTGAGCCAGGTGTTAAGCCAGGTCTGCAACGTCGCCGACGAGGCCCAGGTGCAGGCGCTGATCGCGGCGGCCGAGCGCGACCTGGGCGGCGTCGATGTGCTGATCAACAACGCCGGCCTCGGCGGCTCGCGGCTGCTGGTGGAAATGAGCGACGAGGAGTGGAGCCGGGTGCTCGACGTGACCCTCACCGGCACCATGCGCATGACCCGCGCCATGCTGCCGAAGATGATGGCGCGCCGGGCCGGGGTGATAGTCAACAACGCCTCGGTGCTCGGCTGGCGCGCGCAGAAGGAGCAAGCGCACTACGCCGCGGCCAAGGCCGGGGTGATGGCGCTGACCCGCTGCGCCGCGGTGGAAGCCGCCGAGCACGGCATCCGCATCAACGCGGTGAGCCCGAGCATCGCCCTGCACGATTTCCTGCGTAAATCCGCGCCGCAGGCGGTGCTGGAACAACTGGCGGCCAACGAAGCCTTCGGCCGCGCCGCCGAAGTCTGGGAGGTAGCCAACGTGATGATGTTCCTGGCCAGCGACTACAGCTCCTATATGACCGGCGAAGTGCTGTCGGTCTCCAGCCAGAGGGCCTGA
>JBFJZW010000290.1:0-6087 GCA_041621875.1 Pseudomonas sp.
ATCGCGGCTAAAGCCGCTCCCACGGACGGTGGCGCAGAGACAGTCTCAGCCGTTCTTCTGGTAGATGATCTTCTTGCTGCCGCCGTCGCAGCTGCCGACCACCATATTGGGGTCCTGGGCTTCGTCGTTGGGCACGATCTCCAGGGTGTAGCTGGCAACGCCGGCGGCCTGGATCTTCACTTCGATTTCCTGCTTCAGCTCCTCGCAGGGCTTGGGGGCCGCCAGGGCGGTGCTGCTGAGCACGCCAAGCAGCATCGCCAGGGTCCATTTGTTCATTGCATCGCTCCTCTGCCGGAATGGCAGTTGTGGGGTTTTGACCGCTGATCGACTGAGCAAGTTCTAGATCCGTCGGACAAGGCCTGCAGGGTCTGCTGGCGCTCGTCTGCGGGCAGTTTACCGAGGGCCGCGACCCGCTGGTAGAAGCGCGGCCAGTCGCCTGCGGTCTGCTCGAACAGGACGGCGAAGGCCGGCACCCAGCGATCGTACAAGCCGAACGGCAGCAGTTTGGCATTGTTCAGCGGCGCGGCCATCCAGCCGTCGTAACGGCCGGTGCCGCCCCATTCGTTCTCGCGCAGGGCCTGGTACTCGACGCGCAGGCGGGCGAATTCGGCCTGTTTGCCGGCGCGCATCTGTTCCTCCGGCAGGTCGCGGGCATAGAGCCGCTCCAGGCGCTCGCGACTGGCCAGCACCAGGGCGGTGAACTGTTCGCGCTGGCGTTCGCCCCGGGGGTCCGCCGGGGCCAGGCCGCGGGCCGCACGCCATTGGCGCAGGCCCTGGCGCTCGACAAAGGTGGCGAAGGATTCGTTGAAGGCGGTGTCGTTGGCGACATACAGCTGCTGGTGCGCCAGTTCGTGGAAGATCACCGCCACCAGGCGCTCATCGCTCCAGCGCAGCATGGTGTTGAGAATCGGGTCGTCGAACCAGCCCAGGGTGGAATAGGCCTCCACACCGCCCAGGTAGGTATCCAGCCCACGCTGCTTGAGCAGGACGGCCATGCCCCGGGCACGGCCCTGGCTATAGTAACCGCGATAGGCCACGCAGCCGGCAATCGGGAAGCAGTGCAGCTCCGGGTCCAGGGAAAACTCGGCGGCGGCGAACACATTCCACACCACAAAAGGTCTCTGGATATCGGCGTACAGGCGATAGCTGCGATTGTCCGGCAGGTGCAGCGCGGCGCTGGCGAAACGGCGCGCCTGCAGGGCCATGGCCAGGCGCTGCTTGAGTTCGGCATCGGTGCCCGGATCGACGAGCAATTCGGCGATGGGTTCGCGGGCCTGCAGCAGTTGCAGATGGCCCCTCGCCAGGTGGCCGTAGTAATCCAGGGTACTACAGCCGCCAAGCAGCAGCGCCGCGGCCAGTGGAACCCAGGGGCGGCAGGCGAAGTCGATAAGGGAGCGAGCAAGGCGAGTGGTCATGCCCGCCAAATTAGCGCATTGCGGCTACTGCCCGCACTAGGGTCTGTTGCCGTTTCATCGCGAGCCGCGAACGAAACGCAAAAGACCCTAACAGGCGTAAGCTGAGCGCATCGCGCCAACACCCCGGAGGCTCCCATGCGTTACCTGGCCCTACTTGTCAGCCTGTTGCTTCTCGGCGCATGCGCCTCGCCGCTGCCCCCGCGCAACCCCGGGATGGCCTGGGTCGATCTGTACACCCCCGCCAGCGATCTGTTGATGGCCGAAGAACTCGACGGCAAGCGCCTCAACGATGGCCGCTACTTCCAGGTAAGCCCCGGCAGCCATGAGCTGATCGCGCGCTTTCGCTTCGAAGTGCAGGGCGGCGGCAGCCTGATGGCCGAACCGATACAGCGCACCTGCGAGATCCGCGTGCGCTACGACGATTTCGCCGCCGGCCAGCGCTACCGGATCGAAGCCCGGACGCTGGCGATGAGCGCCCAGGCCTGGCTCTACGACGAGCAGCGCAATGTGCTGGCGCGGGCCAAGGTGCTGCGTTGCGGGGTGTTCTAGCAGGCTGTTGCACCACGGCCTGCGAAAACCTTCACGACGAGTAGCGGATCAGGCGTCGAGCACCGCTTCCAGGGTGATCTCGGCATTCAACAGCTTGGATACCGGGCAGCCGTTCTTGGCCGCTTCCACCGCCTGCTCGAAGGCCGCGCGGTCGGCACCGGCAATCTTGGCGCGCAGGGTCAGGTGCACGGCGGTTATGGCGAACCCGTCGCCGAGCTTGTCGAGGGTCACCTCGGCCTTGGTCTCGATACTTTCCGCGGTCATTCCGGCGTCACCCAGTTCCTTGGACAGGGCCATGGAAAAACAGCCGGCATGGGCCGCGCCGATCAGCTCTTCCGGGTTGGTGCCGGGCTGATCTTCGAAGCGCGTATTGAAGCCGTAGGGGCTTTTCGACAAGACACCGCTCTGGGTAGAGATAGTGCCTTTGCCATCTTTGATGCCGCCTTGCCAGTGGGCCGATGCTGTCTTTTTCATCTGAGTTCTCCATTGCATTAAGGGCTACAGAGTTCAGAGAGCTATAGGCGCGACAAGTTCGCGGCGATTTAGCCGGCGCGCACCTGGGCGAGAATCTCGAAGGCGCGCAGGCGGTCGGCGAAGTCGTAGAGGTCGCAGGTGAAGATCAGCTCGTCGGCACCGGTCTGCTCCAGCAGCACCTCCAGGCGCGCACGGATTTTCTCCGGGCCGCCGATCATCGCCATACCGAGAAAGCTGCCCACCGCGTCCTTCTCGTGGGGCAGCCACAGGCCCTGCATGCTCGCCACCGGCGGCTTCTGCACCAGGCTGTGGCCGCGGATCAGGGCGAGGATACGCTGGTAGGCCGAGGTGGCCAGGTACTCGGCCTGCTCGTCGCTGTCGGCGGCGATCAGCGGCACGCCGAGCATCACATAGGGCTTGTCGAGCACCGCCGAAGGCTTGAAGTGGTTGCGGTAGATGCGAATCGCCTCGTGCATATAGCGCGGCGCAAAGTGCGAGGCGAAGGCGTAGGGCAGGCCTTTTTCCCCGGCCAGCTGGGCGCTGAACAGGCTGGAGCCGAGCAGCCAGATCGGCACGTTGGTGTCGCTGCCGGGCACGGCGATCACCCGCTGATCCGGGGTGCGCGGGCCGAGGTAGCGCTGCAGCTCTTCGACATCGGCCGGAAAGTCGTCGGCGTTGCCGATGCGGTCGCGGCGTAATGCCTGGGCGGTGAACTGGTCGGCCCCCGGCGCGCGGCCCAGGCCCAGCTCGATACGACCGGGATAGAGAGTGGCGAGGGTGCCGAACTGCTCGGCGATCACCAGTGGCGCATGGTTGGGCAGCATCACCCCGCCGGAACCCAGGCGAATACGCGAGGTGCCGGCGGCCAGGTAACCAAGCAGCACGGCGGTGGCCGAGCTGGCGATGCCGTCCATATTGTGGTGTTCGGCGACCCAGAAGCGCTCGAAGCCCAGACCCTCGACATGCTGGGCCAGGGCCAGGGAGTTGTGCAGGGCCTGGGCAGCGTTGCCGTCATCGCGGATCGGTGCCAGGTCGAGGGTGGAGAATTTGCTCTGTGCGAGTGTGCTCATCGGGCCTGCCTGTTGGTTATCCGCTGCACGGCGCGACAATGCACCAGTACCTGAGTTAGATAGTGGGGCTTGTTCTACGGATTCCAAGGGCACTGGACCGACGCAGGGATGATCACCGGCGTTTATCCGCTCTCGTAGCCGGGATAAGCGCAGCTCAATCCCGGATTGCGCCAAGGCCCTACGGGATCTGTGTCATCCACCCCACGAGGTCGCAGGCCTTGCCACTGGCGGCATATGGCCGCTCCGGGCTCAGCTGTTGCTCAGGCGGAAGCCGACCTTCAGGGTGACCTGGTAGTGGGCGACCTTGCCGTCGACTATATGGCCGCGGGTTTCCCCCACCTCGAACCAGTCCATATTGCGCACCGACTTGGCACACTCGGCCAGGGCGTTTTCGATGGCGTCCTCGATACCGGTCTTGGACGAGCCGATGACTTCGATTTTCTTGTAGGTGTGATGATCGGACATGCGAATTTCCCTCGGAGCAGTTAGGCGTCAGTGCCATAACTTCACGCTAGCCAAACCGGGGGAAAGCACAAGCACGCCGCCCACTCTGTGCACTACGGCGTGTTTCTGTAGCGCGGATCGCCGAGCTCGCCGGCCAGCCACTGGGCCAGCCGCTCGGCGCGGTTATCGCGGCTGCGCAGCGGCCGCCAGAGCACCAGACGCGCCGAGGTTTCGACAAAGCCCCAGGGCGCGACCAGGCGACCGGCGGCCAGGTCGTCGGCCACCAGTTGCTGCGGCGCGATGGCCACCCCCAGCCCGGCGGCGGCGGCTTCCAGTAGGTAGTAGAGGTGCTCGAAGCCCTGGCCGTAGCGCAGTGCGCCGCTATCCAGGGCATTGCCGCTGGCCCAGCTCGGCCAGGCCTGGGGCCGGGAGTTGGTGTGCAACAGCGGCTCGCCCAGCAACGCCGCGGCAGGGGCCCGGTGCAATTCGGCGAAGCGTGCGTAGCGCGGGCTGAGCACCGGGCCGATGCGTTCGACGGCCAGCTCATAGACCTGCATATCGGCCGGCCAGGGCGGCTCGGCGAACCACAGGGTGGCGTCCACCCCGGGGCGACGCGGGTCCAGCTCACCTTCGCTGGCCGAGAGCTGCAGGCGCAACTCCGGCAGCTCGCGGTTGAGCCGATCCAGGCGCGGGATAAACCAGCGCGCCAGCAGGCTGCCCGGGCAGGCCAGGACGAAGGGCGCATCGGCCTGGCCCTGCTGCAGCTCGGCGCAGGTGCTGCGCAGGCGGGCAAACAGCTCGCTGCTGACATCGCGCAGACGCACCCCCGCATCTGTGAGTTTAAGGCCGCGGCCTTCCCGGGCGAACAGGGCGAGGCCCAGATGCTCCTCCAGGGTCCGGAGTTGCCGGCTGACCGCCCCGTGGGTGACATGCAGCTCATCTGCCGCCTGACTGACGCTGCGCAGGCGGGCGGCGGCCTCGAAGGCGCGCAGGGCATTGAGCGGCGGAAGGTCCTGGCTCATATGTGAGTTTTCCTGACAGGTTGCGGCGATCTTATCGCTTTTACCGCGCGCGCCACAGCCTTATCCTGTGGCCATTGTCGTAGGAGCGGGCCCATGCCCGCGATCGCGCCCATAGGGCGCTCCTACACCATTTACCTGCAGGAGAACGCCATGACTTCCTACCGCAGCGGCCCCGACGCCAACGGCCTGTTCGGCTCGTTCGGCGGCCAATATGTCGCCGAAACCCTGATGCCGCTGATCCACGACCTGGCCGCGGAGTACGAGAAGGCCAAGCTCGATCCCGAGTTCGCCAAGGAGCTGGCCTACTTCCAGCGTGATTTCGTCGGCCGTCCTAGCCCGCTGTATTTCGCCGAACGCCTGACCGAACACTGCGGCGGCGCGAAGATCTACTTCAAGCGCGAAGAGCTCAATCACACCGGCGCGCACAAGATCAACAACTGCATCGGCCAGGCCCTGCTGGCCAAGCGCATGGGCAAGAAACGCATCATCGCCGAGACCGGCGCGGGCATGCACGGCGTGGCCACGGCCACCGTCGCGGCGCGCTTCGGCATGGAGTGCGTGATCTTTATGGGCACCACCGACATCGATCGGCAGCAGGCCAACGTATTCCGCATGAAGCTGCTCGGTGCCACCGTGATTCCGGTGGTCGCCGGCACCGGCACCCTGAAAGACGCGATGAACGAAGCCCTGCGCGACTGGGTGACCAACGTCGACAACACCTTCTACATGATCGGCACCGTGGCCGGCCCGCACCCCTACCCGGCGATGGTGCGCGACTTCCAGGCGGTGATCGGCAAGGAAACCCGCGAGCAGATCCTCGCCCAGGAAGGCCGTCTGCCCGACAGCCTGGTGGCTTGCATCGGCGGCGGCTCCAACGCCATCGGCCTGTTCCACCCCTTCCTCGACGACCAGGACGTGCAGATCATCGGCGTCGAAGCGGCCGGCTACGGCATTGCAACCGGCAAGCACGCGGCCAGTCTCAACGGCGGCGTACCGGGCGTGCTGCACGGCAACCGCACCTTCCTGCTGCAGGACGACGATGGCCAGATCATCGACGCCCACTCGATTTCCGCCGGCCTGGATTACCCCGGCATCGGCCCCGAGCACGCCTGG
>JBFJZW010000291.1:0-6076 GCA_041621875.1 Pseudomonas sp.
CGCAAGCGGTGCGCACGGCGCGCCCTACAACCCCGACTTTCCCCGCGAACTAGCGTCTCAGGTGTGCTTCAACCTGCGCAGATTGCCGATCACCGATTCCAGGGCCCGGTCGAACAGCAAGGCATCGTCAAGCAAACGGATCGCGCCGCGGCGGAACTCGATCGCCAAGCCCATGCGGGTCTTTTCCAGCACCTTCATGCCGGTACGGTTGACGAACACATACTTGCCGGTCGGCTTGATCACCGCCGCCAGCTTGCAGCTCAGCTTGTGCTCTTCGTCTTCCTGAAACTCGACCCAGCTGCCGACCCGCAGATTATCCACCTGCAGCAGCGCCTCGTCGTCGTCCGGCAGGCTGACGTCCGGCTCGACCAGGCGGTTCTCGCCCGGCACCAGCAGGACGATTTCCTCGACCACCGCAACCATGGCCGGCTCATCATCGTCGGCCGCTTCGGGCGGCAGTTCCAGCAGCGGCATATCCTGCTCGGTCGCTGACGGCTGATTGGCATCATCGGCCGCAGGCGCTTCGGCTTCCACTTCGACCGGCAGCGCCCGCTTGAAACGCTGGAAGGCCTGCACATGCAGGGCCTCCAGCTGATTGAAGAAATCCCCGGTGGAGAACGGGTCGAAGGCCGCGCTGGCCATGCCCTCGCGCAGCGCCTTGAGCAGGCCTGGCACCACTTCCAGCAGGCGCATACGCGCTTGCGGATCGTCGTGCGGCTCGACGCTCCAGACCAGATCATCCATGGTCGCCAGGGCCGCCTGCCATTCGGCGGACGCCACACCATGCTTGAGACAGGTAAGCATTAGCACCTTGCTCCAGGCCTCCTGCAGCAAACGCACCACCACCTCGGGCAGGGTCTTGCCGAGCAGCCGCTCATTCAACGCCTGCTCCACCTCGCGACGGGCCAGCGCCGCCTTGGCACTGCCCTCCTCGGCGTCGCGGGTACGCTGTTCCAGCAGCTCGCTGCGGCGGCGCTCATCGCCGGTAAAGGCCAGAAAGTCGGAGAGCAGCTCGGAGAAGATCGCCGGGTCGTCGACGAAGTCATTCAGCAGGCGCTGCACCACCTGTTCGATCTTCTGGTACAGGCTGTCGCGCTGGGTATCGTCCTGATCGCCCCAGCCCAAAGCGGCGGACGCGATCTCGTTGAGCAGCCGCCGCGCCGGGTGGCTGCCACGGCTGAAGAAGGTCTTGTCGATCACCGCGACTTTCAGCATGGGGATTTGCAGGCGCGCGATCAGGGCCTTGAGCGAGTCCGGCAGGGTGCGGTCATCGAGAATAAACTCGAAGAGCATCGACACCAGGTTGATGACATCCTCATCCACCTCGCCAACCACGCGGGTCTTGCCGGTCTTGACGCTGGCGCGTACCAGCAGGCTTTCAAGCTGCTCGCGCAGGTCGAAGTCGTCACTCGCCTGGGTCGGTACGCCTTGCTGCATATGCGACAGCAAGCGCATCAGGTCATTGCTGGAAATCGGCCGGGCATCGGCGGGCCGGTTGCGCCGCGGCACCACAGCGCCCCGGGCTTGCGACAGCAGCTCCTGCAGTGCGCCGAAGACCTCTCTGACCCCTTCATCCACATAACCGTCGCCCGCGACGCCTGCGGACTCATCCGCCGTGCTGTCGGTCGCTGCAGCGGGCCGCGAAGGGTTGCGCCGTTGCGCCGCCGGAGTCGACTTCAGCTCGGGCAATACGCCGGCCGCGACCAGGGATTGATTGGCCTCGGCATACAGCTGATCGAGATCCGCCAGCACATACTTCTCGAACAGCTTGAGAATGATCAGCTTGACCTTGATCTCCACCCCGAGACTGCTGCAGGCGTCGAGGAAGAACTCGCAGAGCAACTTGGGGCCCAGTGGGTTGGTCTTGTCGTCCAGCTTCTTGCTGACCATCGCATTCAGCCGCGCGGTCAAATGGCTCAAGGCCACACCATCATGGCTAATGACCTTGGCCACCATGGCTTCCAGCGCCACGGCCTCTTCCAGCTCGTCGTTCTGCACCAGGGACAGGGAGTCGAACGAAACGGCCTCCAGCGGGACTGACCGGCCAATTTCGTACTGATTGAGAGCGGCAAAGGCATCCAGGACCTTGTGCAGAAAGCCGCGCTCGATATTTTTGCGCTTCAGGCGCAGATCGCGCATGGTCTCGAAAAACGCATTCTGCTCGGTATTGCTGGTGGCGCGATCAGCCATCTCGAACAGCGTATCGTCGGCATTGTCGAAGAGCGACTGCAGTGCCTTGCGCAGCTGCTGCACCGCTTTGTCACGCACATTGGTTAGCGCCACGGGCAGTCTTCCTACCGGCGAGGTGGACGATTGCTCAGCGGCCACTTTGTTAAGGTGCACCACTTTCGCGTCAGTTTTCATTGCGAGCCTCCTGCAGGCTGCCCCCCTTGGGCGAACAGGCCTGCACAGCGATCAACTGAGCGTCATCCTTAACGTCAAAGCCCTGGCGTCAATATTTCAATAATTAAAGGCATTATAGGGATGCACCTGCGCATACCAAGCCAGCTTTTCCTCCAGACATGACCCAAGTCACAGATGCAACGCTGCAGCCTCCCAACGGTTACCTACGCGCGACCAACGTACCCGGTTGACGCCATCCAGCCGGCCGCCCAAGGCAACCCTCATCCAAATAGCATAGCCCCATAAAGGCCGGCGACCATTACCGCTGGTAGGGACAAAATCGGCAATCGCACTGCACGGGCGCGCGCCAATCCCTATAATCGGCGCACTCAGCCAATGGAGCCCGCCATGCCCAACCTCACTCTCGACGACCTCAGCAGCGAAATCGAGGCCAATGTGCGCCGCGCCTTGGCAGAAGACATCGGCAGCGGCGACATTACCGCGCAACTGATTCCCGCCGAGCGCCTGGCCCAGGCCACCATCATCACCCGCGAAGCCGCGGTGATCGCCGGCACCGCCTGGGTCGACGCCGTATTTCGTCAGCTCGACCCGCGCGTCGCCGTGCACTGGCAGGTACGCGACGGCGAGCGGGCCAGCCCGAACCAGCCCCTGTTTCACCTGGAAGGCCCGGCCCGCGCCCTGCTCAGCGGCGAGCGCAGCGCCCTGAACTTCCTCCAGACCCTGTCCGCCGTGGCCACCCGCTGCCAGCATTACGCCGACCTGGTGCAAGGCACTGCGGTCAAGCTGCTCGACACGCGCAAAACCCTGCCCGGCCTGCGCCTGGCGCAGAAGTATGCAGTGACCTGCGGCGGCTGCCACAACCACCGCATCGGTCTCTTTGATGCCTTCCTTATAAAGGAAAACCACATCGCCGCCTGCGGAGGCATCGCCGCCGCCGTACAAGCCGCCCACAGAATCGCCCCCGGCAAGCCGGTGGAAGTCGAAGTGGAAAGCCTGGAAGAACTGCAGCATGCACTGGAAGCCGGGGCCGACATCATCATGCTCGACGAGCTAAGCCTGGATGAGATGCGCCAGGCCGTGGCCATCAACCAAGGCCGAGCCAAACTCGAAGCCTCCGGCGGCATCAACCAAAACACCCTGCGCGCAGTGGCCGAAACCGGCGTGGACTACATCTCCATCGGCACCCTGACCAAGGACATCAAGGCGGTGGATTTGTCGATGCGGTTGAGCCTGTAAACCCGACTTCGCCGTTTAACCATCGATGCATTGCCTGCGGCGAATGGCACCCTAGGTGGTGATCAGGCGGGTTGTTTCTCGGCGGCTTCGCCAAGAATCTTGAAAGGGGCCATAGAGCGTCAGAGCCGCCATGACGAAGGTGCCCGACGAGTATCGCGGGTCCAGTTATCGCTGCAATGCCATGGGCAAGGAAGATAGGCTGGTTACCGGACATGACCTGTATCAGCATTTCGGACTTAGCGACGAACAACGCCAAGACGCGTACCGAGCCCTGTTTCAGGATGCTGTTGCCAATGAGCTGCTAACCACAATCCGCGATGCGACGAACAAAGGCTGAGCGCTTGGCAATGACCGCTTCCGCATTCAAGTCGAGGCAATAACTGCGCGTCGCGCTGCACCGCTATCCAGGGGAAGACCCAATAAAATCGACTCTGACCCTTAATACCCCACCTTAATACCCTTGTTCACTTCTCCAACAAACAAAAAACCCGCACAAGGCGGGTTTTTTGTTGAGATCAGATAAGCCTACAAGCTTACTTAGCAAGCTAAGCGGCTCGAACCTTACTTGCTGCTCTATATCAGTTCTTCACGTAACCAGCAGCGAGACAGTCACCACTGTAAGTCCACTGAAGACCTGCACCTTTTGCGGTGGGGGTAAGAATGCATGTCTCGGTAGTAGCGATCCCCTTGTAAGCGTTCGGCGTGGCAGTTATCACCCCAGCGGCCACGGTCAGAGAGTTGAATGCCTTATCCGTGCTTGCTGCAGGCACCGCAGGAATCCCGCCAGCACCGGCGTTGCATGTACCAATTCGGTCAGCGAAGGTAGCCCCAGATGCATCGACGAAGCAAAGGTCAACTGCAAGCTTATACGGAGCCATCGCAGCGACGACCTCCGTGTACGCTGCTTTCTTTGTGTAATTTTGATAAGCCGGCAACGCAATCGCAGCCAAAATCCCGATAATCGCCACCACGATCATCAATTCAATCAGGGTAAAGCCTTTTTGCATTTGAGCTTTCATTGAAGTCTCTCCTAAGTATGGGCAGGTCAATGACCTAAGCCAGCCAATGCAGGTGGCATGCCAACTATTCAAATACCTTACCTGACCGCACTTGCGTAGCGCAGGCCGGCTGCATACGGGCAATACGCTGGCACTAACTGACTTTTTTTGTCACCTAAACTCAACGTAATTTGGCAGCCAGAACCAACTAGGCTATAAGGCAGGCATTGTTATGGAGCCTACGATGAACGATAGCGTGTCCCTTACCGGCCTGGCCCGGCAGATGGTGCTAGCCGAACTGCTCGACGAAAAAACCGCGGGCCAGGCGCAAGGCCAGGCTCAGCGCAACAAAGTATCGCTGGTGACCTACCTGGTGCAGAACAAGCTGGTAAAAAGCCGCGCACTGGCCGAGCTGGCCAGCGATCAGTTCGGCGTGGCCTTTGTCGATTTGCACGCGATCGACAAGGACAGCCTGCCCAAGGATCTGGTGGCCGAGAAACTGATGCGCCAGCACCGCGTGTTACCGCTATGGCGCCGCGGCAACAAGCTGTTTATCGGGGTATCCGACCCCACCAACCATCAAGCCGTCACCGATGTGCAGTTCAGCACCGGCATGACCACCGAGTCGATTCTGGTGGAGGATGACAAGCTTGGCGACGCCATCGACAAGTTTTTCGACAATGCCAGCAATGGCATGGAAGACCTGGCGGATGTCGACCTGGATGGACTGGATGTCGAGGCGGTCAACGATGAGGCGCAGGACAAGGGCGAGGGTAATGCAGCCGATGATGCGCCAGTGGTGCGCTTCGTCAACAAGATGCTGCTGGATGCGATCAAGGGCGGCTCATCCGACCTGCACTTCGAACCCTATGAGAAAACCTACCGGGTGCGCTTTCGCACCGACGGCATCCTGCTGGAGATCGCCCGCCCGCCGGTGCAGCTGGCCCCGCGTATATCGGCGCGCCTAAAAGTGATGGCCGGCCTGGATATTTCCGAGCGACGCAAGCCGCAGGATGGCCGGATCAAGATGCGTATTTCCAAAACCAAGTCCATCGACTTCCGGGTCAGCACCTGCCCGACCCTGTGGGGTGAGAAGATCGTGATGCGGATTCTCGACTCGGCCAGCGCACAGATGGGCATCGACGCCCTGGGCTATGAACCCGCACAGAAAGACCTGTATATGGCCGCGCTCAAGCAGCCCCAGGGCATGATTCTGGTCACCGGCCCCACCGGTTCGGGCAAAACCGTCTCCCTGTATACCGGCCTGAATATCCTCAACACCGTGGATGTGAATATCTCCACGGCCGAAGACCCGGTGGAAATCAACCTGGAGGGCATCAACCAGGTCAACGTCAACCCCAAACAAGGTATGGATTTTACCGCGGCCCTGAAGGCCTTTTTGCGTCAGGACCCGCACATCATCATGGTCGGCGAGATCCGCCACCTGGACTCCGCCTCCATCGCGGTCAAGGCCGCGC
>JBFJZW010000292.1:0-5999 GCA_041621875.1 Pseudomonas sp.
AGGTTGCGGATCGCGTGGGTGAGGTTGTTCACCTCGTAGGCGGCCTGGGCCGCGTTGATCACCTGGAAGAAGCACACGGCGTCGATCTGCACCGTGGCGTTGTCAGAGGTGATCACTTCCTGGGGCGGAATATCCAGCACCGTTTCCATCACGCTGAGCTTGTGGCCGATACGGTCCATCACCGGCACGATGATGTTCAGGCCCGGGGTCAGGGTGTTGGTGTAGCGACCGAAGCGTTCCACCGTCCATTGCGAGCCCTGGGGCACCACCTTGAAGCCCATAAATACGACGGCGACCGCGAGGCCGACGAAGAGAAAGATCACACTGCCGATTTCCATAGAGAACAACTCCAATTGTCTGAATTATCTGAACATCTAAGCACAGTTGTCGCCGCGCGGAGGGTGCATAAGCGTTACCGCGTCTGTTTGCCGGCCGCGGTTGTGCTGCCGTTGGCCATTTTGTGCTGTGGTTGCAGCTCTCAGTTGGCCTTGAGCGTACTCGGCAGCGCCGCGATCAGCCGCGCATCGAAGCCATAGATATCGGGTGCATAGCGCAGCGTGCCGTTGTCCAGGGCCTCGGCCGTCCAGTAAGCGATGAGCAGCGGGGCGGGTTGCTGCAGGCGGTATTCCTGGGTTTTGCCGCTGGCGATGCGGGTCTGCACTGTGGTCAGTTCCTCGGGGGATAGCAGCCAGGCGAGCAGGCTGTCCACGCCCTCGACTCGCACGCAGCCGGAGCTGAAGGCCCGCGGGGCCTTGGCAAACAATTGCTGGCTGGGGGTGTCGTGCAGGTAGACCGAGAAGGGGTTGGCGAAGCGCAAGGCGACGCGGCCCAAGGGGTTGCGGCTACCGGCGGCCTGGCGCAAGAGGATGACCCCGGGGTTGTCCCAGTCCACCAGGTGTGGATCGAGGGCATTGCCATGGCGGTCGAGGACGCTGAGTTCCTGACGTTCGAGGTAGGCCAGGTCTTCACGGATGGCCGGCAGCTTGTCCTCGCGCAGGATGGTTGGCGGTACGGTCCAGGTCGGGTTGAGGGTCAGCCGCGCGATGCGCGAGGCGAGCAGCGGCGTCTGGCGTTCCGCGCGGCCGACCTGGGTGCGGCTGCGCCAGAGCGGCTGGCCCTGGCGCATGACCTGGAGTTCGGCGCTGGCCACGTTGATCAGCAGTTCGGCGCTGTGCATGTCGTCGGCCAGCCAGCGCAGGCGCTCCAGATTGGCGCGTAGCTGGTCACGGCGGCTTTGCGCGCTGAGGTTCAGCTCGGCCAGGCTGCCTGCGCCGAGTATGCCGTCGGCCTGTAGGCCGTGAGCGGTCTGAAAGGCTTGCAGGGCGGTGACCGTCGCGGCGTCGAAGCGCAGGCCGGGATCGTCCGTCAGGGCCCCCAGATAGCCTTCGGCGATCAGCCGCGCGCGCAGGGCCGGCACCCGGGCATCACTGCGCTCGGGCTTGAGCAGTGGGCCCGCGGGCAGTTCCGCCCAGTGCCCCAGCGGTTGCTGGCGCTGCTGGGCGTAGGCGCTGCGCAGGCGTTGATACTGCGGCGTGCCCGGGCGGGCGCTGGTGAAGGCTTCGGCCGGGCTGTGCAGATGCAGCAGGGCCAGCGACAGGATGGCCAGTTGCGGGTCGGACATGGGCCAGTCGGCGGGCCGCCAGAGGGGTTCGAAGCGCTGCTGCAGCAGGCGGCCGCGACGTAGATGGAGCAGGGCCTGCAGGTAGCTGTGGCTGGTCAGCAGATCGCTGCAGTCGGGTTGCTCGGCTAGGGCGGCGACCGTCAGGCTGTGGGGTAGCGGGTATTCCCCGGGGTGTAGGCCGTCGTCCGCCAGTTGTTCGATCTGTGCGTGGAGCTGGTGCAGCTGCGACTCATCGCGCCAGGCGCGGCTGTGTTCGTGCTGGGCGTAAAAGTCCGTGAGGAGTTTGCGCGCATTCTCGTCTAGGCTTGCCGGAAGGGGCGCGCAGGAATCCAGCAGCCCCTCTAGCATCGGGCGTGGCTCGCTGCCGGCGCTGGCCGGCTGCTCCACTGCGTTGACGACCAGTGGCAGGGTGAGCAGGGCAGCGCTCAGGTAAGATGTGCATTTATTGAACAATTAAGCTGGCTCCGATCCTTGGTTTGCGTGACACCTCTCTGTAGATGCGGTGTACCACGAGCGGCAGGGGCGGGTCGAACGGGATCTGCTGACAGGACGTCCTGGATTCGTGCTTTGGAGGTGTTTGCGCACATGTTGGGACGTATTGCTCGCTCGTGTCTGGCCGGCCTGTGGCTGCTGGGCGTACCGCTGGCGGCCACGGCTGCTCAGGCGGATGGACTGGCCCGGGATCTGGCGCGAATCGCTCCCGGCCTCAACCAGCAGGCCCTGCAGCATGCCCTGGCGGCCATGCAGTGTGCCGTCAACCATGGGGCCGCGCCGGCGCGGCGTCTGGCGGTCATCGATTATTCGCAACCCTCCACCGAGCGGCGTCTGTGGATCTTCGATCTGCAGCGCAAGCGCCTGCTGCTGCGCGATTTCGTCGCCCACGGCCGGCAGTCGGGGGAGAACTTCGCCGACCGTTTCTCCAATACCCTGGGCAGTCACCAGACCAGCCTGGGGCTGTTCCGCACCGCCGAGAGCTACCGCGGCAAGCATGGCTATTCGTTACGCATGGATGGCCTGGAGCCCGGTCTCAACGACCTGGCCCGCGAGCGCGCCATCGTCATTCACGGTGCCGGTTATGTGAACCCGCGCTGGGCGCAGAAGCATGGTCGTATCGGTCGTAGCCTGGGTTGTCCGGCGGTGCGTCCGGAAGTGGCGCGGATGGTGGTCGATCAGCTCAAGGGCGGGCAGTTCCTCTTCGCCTGGCACTCCGACCGGCGCTGGCTGCAAGGCTCGGCCTACCTGGAGTGCCAGCCGCAGCGGGTGGCGGCGCTGGCGGCCCGCGGTTAGGGCTGCCGGGTAGGTAGAGATTAGGAATCCCTCGTCGCCCAGACGCCGCGCTGTCGCGCAGTAAACTGGGGTGCAATTGCGATTATCCGCTTGTGGGTACCTGTAGGAGCGGGCCATGCCCGCGAAACGCATCGCGGCCATGGGCCGCTCCTACAGGTCTTTGTACAGGTTTAATTTTTATATAAAACAACGAGTTATTTCTTGTTTGATGAGGGCCAGCAAGCTGGCTCCTCAAGACCCCACGATCAAGAAGACCCTCAATCGCGAAAGCACCCCGTTCAGCTCTATTTCTGCTCACTCTGCGGAGTGACCCGCAGCACTTCCTCGATGGTGGTCAGGCCGGCGGCGACTTTTTGCGCGCCGGACAGGCGCAGGCTGCGCATGCCTTCCTTGAACGCATGGCGGCGCAGGGCGATCAGGTCGGTGTCGGCGCTGATTAGCGGCTTCATGGCGTCGTTGATCAGCATGATCTCGTAGACCCCGGCGCGACCACGGTAACCGGTGTCGCGGCATTCCAGGCAGCCCACGGCCCGGCACGCCTGGGTTGGCAGCGGTGCGTTCCAGGGCTTGGTCAGGCTCTGCCAGTCGTCTTCGTTGAGGGTATGGGGAGCCTTGCAGTGTGGGCACAGGGTGCGCACCAGGCGCTGGGCCATGACCCCGAGCAGGGTGGCCTTGAGCAGGTAGTGCGGCACGCCCAGTTCGAGCAGGCGGGTGATGGCGCTGGGGGCGTCGTTGGTGTGCAGGGTGGACAGCACCAGATGCCCGGTCAGCGCGGCCTGGATCGCCATCTCGGCGGTTTCCAGGTCGCGGATCTCGCCGACCATGATGATGTCCGGGTCCTGGCGCATCAGGGCGCGCACGCCGCTGGCGAAGGTCAGGTCGATATTGCTCTGCACCTGCATCTGGTTGAAGGCCCCCTCGATCATCTCGATCGGGTCTTCGATGGTGCAGACGTTGACCTCGTCGGTGGCCAGCTGTTTGAGGGTGGTGTACAGCGTGGTGGTCTTGCCCGAACCGGTCGGCCCGGTGACCAGGATAATGCCGTTGGGCTGGCCGGTCATGCTCAGCCAGCGCTTCAGGTCGTCGGGGGAGAAGCCCAGCTGGTCGAAGCTTTTCAGCAGCACTTCGGGGTCGAAAATCCGCATCACCATCTTCTCGCCGAAGGCGGTGGGCAGGGTCGACAGGCGCAGTTCCACCTCGCCGCCTTCCGGGGTCTTGGTCTTGACCCGGCCGTCCTGGGGTTTGCGCTTTTCCGCGACGTTCATCCGCCCCAGGCTCTTCAGGCGGCTGACCACCGCCATGGTCACCTGCGGCGGGAATTGATAGACGGTGTGCAGCACGCCGTCGATGCGAAAACGTACGCTGCCCTGCTCGCGCCGCGGTTCGATATGGATATCACTGGCACGCTGCTGGAAGGCGTACTGGAACAGCCAATCGACGATATTGACGATATGCGCGTCGTTGGCGTCCGGTTCCTGGTCCTGGGCACCGAGGTTGAGCAGTTGCTCGAAGTTGCCCACCCCGCTGATCTTCATGTCGTTGGCGGTGGCCCCGCTGACCGATTTGGCCAGGCGGTAGAACTCCAGGGTCAGGCGCTGGATATCCGCCGGGTTGGCCACCACCCGCTGGATCGGGCGCTTGAGCACGTGGATCAGGTTGGCTTCCCAGCTGTGCACCAGAGGTTGTGCGCTGGCGATGGTGACGCTGTCGCTGTCCACCGCCACGGCGAGGATCTTGTGCCGTTGGGCGAAGGCATAGGACATCAGCGGGGTGATGGCGGCCACGTCGATCTTCAGCGGGTCGATGCGCAGGTACGGCTGCCCGGCGAATTCCGCCAGCCAGACGGTGAGCGTCTCCAGGTCGAGTTTCTTGCCAGGGCGGCTGAGGTCGTCGAGCTGCTGCGCGGCGAGAAACTCCAGGGGGTGTTGCTGGGCGTTCGACGAGCTGCGGCGGATGGCCAGGCACTGCTCGGCACTGTCCTGGGCCACCCGGCCCTTGGCCACCAGTTCGCGCAACAGGTCACTGAGGTCCAGCGGACGGTCCTGGGTGGACGAGGCGAATGCGGACATAGGGCTCCCTGGTAATTCGAACGGCAAAGCCGACAGCTTGATCGCTGGCTTGCGGCTTGTCTGCCGACTCCATGCAGTTTTGCACGCTTTACCGGGCCCGGCTGTGTGCTTGCGGGCCCGGCTGCGCTGCCTTGAGCAGGCGCTTAGGCGCGCTTAAGTGTCTTGACGCCTTCGCTGGTGCCGAGCAGCAGCAGGTCGGCCGGCCGCGCGGCGAACAGGCCGTTGGTGACGACGCCGACTATGGCGTTGATCTGGGCTTCCAGCTCTGCCGGGTTGATGATCGACAGGTTGAAGACGTCGAGGATGATATTGCCGTTGTCGGTCACCACGCCTTCGCGGTACACCGGGTCGCCGCCAAGCTTGACCAGCTGGCGGGCGACATGGCTGCGCGCCATGGGGATCACCTCAACCGGCAGCGGGAAGGCCCCCAGTACCGGTACCAGCTTGCTGGCGTCGGCGATGCAGATAAAGGTCTGGGCCACCGCCGCGACTATCTTCTCGCGGGTCAGGGCCGCACCGCCGCCCTTGATCAGGTTGAGGTGCTCATCGCTCTCGTCGGCCCCGTCGACATAGAACTCCAGGTCGCTGACCGTATTCAGCTCGTACACCGGAATACCGTGGCCCTTGAGCCGTGCCGCGGTGGCCTCGGAGCTGGCGACTGCGCCATCGAACTCCATCTTGTGCTTGGCCAGGGCGTCGATAAAGCAGTTGGCGGTGGACCCGGTGCCGACCCCGATCACACTCTTGGCGTCGAGTTTGGGGAGAATAAAGTCGACGGCCGCCTGGGCAACGGCTTGCTTGAGTTGATCCTGGTTCATCATGGGGGCCTGGCGTGAGAGTGGGGAGAGGCGTGAATTATAGCCTGCCTGGACTGCCAGCGGGCCCGGGGGCGGGAAAACCCCCGTAGCTTGTATGGTCGCGCGGCGCGACCCTGGGGTAGACTCGCGGACTCCCCGAAAAGCTGCCTGCGATCTCGCCATGCTCGAACAGTACGTCAAGAAGATCCTCACCTCGCGCGTCTA
>JBFJZW010000293.1:0-5989 GCA_041621875.1 Pseudomonas sp.
GCCTTCGACATCAGCATGCTCGATGACATGTGTTTGGCCTACGGTGAGTTCGAACGCGACGATGAGGCCCGCGTGGCCCTGATCTTTGCTCATGGCGAGCATTTTACCGCCGGCCTGGACCTGGCCAATGTAGCGGCGCAGTTTGCCGCCGGCTGGCAAATCCCCAAGGACGGTTGCGACCCCTGGGGCGTGTTTGGCGGGCCGCGGGTGAGCAAACCGGTAATAGTGGCCGCTCAGGGCTACTGCTACACCATCGGCATCGAGCTGATGCTGGCCTCGGATATCAACCTGTGCGCCAGCAACACCCGCTTCGCCCAGATGGAAGTGCAGCGCGGCATCTTCCCCTTCGGCGGCGCGACCCTGCGCATGCATCAGACGGCCGGCTGGGGCAATGCCATGCGCTGGCTGCTGACCGGTGATGAGTTCGATGCCCACGAAGCCTATCGCCTGGGCTTTATCCAGGAGGTTGTGGCCAGCGAAGAGTTGCTGCCCAAGGCGCTGTGGCTCGCCGAACGCATTGCCGCCCAGGCACCGCTGGGTGTGCAGGCCACCCTGGCCTCGGCGCGCCAGGCGGTGGTCGAAGGCCAGACAGCGGCGGCCGCCAGCCTGCACCCGACCGTCACCCGGCTGATGGCCAGCGAGGATGCCCAGGAAGGCGTACGCGCCATGCTGGAGCGCCGCCCGGGCGACTTTAAAGGATGTTGAAGAGCGGAGCAGCCCAACTCCGTAGGGTGCGCCGTGCGCATCAGGAACCTTTGGCCTGCGTCGGTGCGCACGGCGCACCCTACCCATCGCTGACCCGGCTCATCCGGCCCCGCCTCAGGTCGCCGGACGCACTGCGTTGATCAGTGATTCCAGCGAATAACCGAACTGCGGTGCCAGCAAGGCATCGCGGCGGCGCAGTTCATCGAGATCGAGCTGCTGGTCAAGGTCCGCCGGCACCAGCAGCACCACATTGCCCTCTTTCACCGGGCACTCCCAGTAATGTCGATGGTAGAGGCCGCGCAACAGCGGTGCGCCGAGGGGCTTACCATCACTGCCCGCCCACTGGTTGATGATCAGCCAGCCGCCGGGGTTGAGCTGCTTCTGGCAATCCTCCAGAAAGCGCCAGGCCAGATGCCCGGTCGCCGGGCCATGGTCGGTGTACAGATCGACGAACAGCAGATCGGTTTTTTCCGCACTGCCTAGCAGCTCCAGCGCATCGCCGATGCGGATGGTCAGCCGCGGGTCGTCGGTCAGGCCCATATGCGCCATGGCCAGGCGCGGCACATCCGGGCGCAGTTCGATCACTTCCACATCGTCCAGTGGCAGAAACTTCAGGCAAGCCTGGGTCAGGTTGCCGGCCCCCAGGCCGAGAAACAGCGCGCTTTCCGGCTGTTCATGGCACAGGGCGCCGAGCAGCATGGCGCGGGTGTAGTCGTACTCCAGCCAGCTCGGGTCCGGCATATAGACGCAGCTCTGCTCGATCGCCTCGCCGAACTCGAGAAAGCGGTATGCGCCCATCTCGACCACCTGAATCACACCGAAGGCGTCGCGCACTTCGGCAATCAGCAATGGCTCCGGCATTTGCTCCACCGGGGGTAAACCAGGCATCCCGCACTCTCCACCATGACATCCCCGACCATTTCGGCTGGGGGAAAGGCGCTAATTGTCATTGAGGCAAGCACCCCGGGTCACGCAATAATTACCCGTAGCGCCATTCAGCGACTCGAACGCTGAATCATTAAAACAATAAGACGATGATCGAGGTTTGCCATGTACGCCATTATCGGTGCCGGCCCCATGGGCCTGTGTACAGCTCGCCAATTGCACAAGCACGGCATCGACTTCGTCGGTTTCGAACTGCACACCAATGTCGGCGGCCTGTGGGATATCGAGAACCCGCACAGCACCATGTATGAGTCGGCGCACCTGATTTCCTCCAAGGGCACCACCCAGTTCGCCGAATTCCCGATGCGCGACGAGGTAGCCCCCTACCCGCACCACAGCGAGATGCGCCGCTATTTCCGCGACTACGCCGAGCATTTCGGCCTGTATGCGCATTACCAGTTCAGTACCCGTGTCGTCGAAATCCAGCGCCTGGAGCACGGCTGGAAGCTGATCAGCGAGCAGGACGGCGTACAGCGCGAATGGCTGTTCGACGGCGTACTGATGGCCAATGGCACCCTGCATACACCCAACCAGCCGGCGCTGCCGGGCCCATTCAGCGGCGAGCTGATGCACTCCAGCGACTACCGCTCGGCGACAGTGTTCGACAGCAAGCGCGTGCTGGTGATCGGCTGCGGCAACTCGGCCTGCGATATCGCCGTGGACGCCGTACACCGCGCCGCTTCGGTGGACCTCTCGGTGCGCCGCGGCTATTACTTTCTGCCCAAGTTCACCCTGGGTCGCCCCACCGACACCCTGGGCGGCGCAATCAAGCTGCCGCGCCCGCTCAAGCAGTGGCTCGACGGCCTGCTGGTGCGCGCATTGGTTGGCAAGCCGTCGCAGTACGGCCTGCCCGACCCGGACTACAAGCTCTACGAATCGCACCCGGTGATGAACTCCCTGGTGCTGCACCATCTCGGTCATGGCGATATCAAGGCGCGCCGCGATGTGGCCAGGGTCGAGGGCCGGCTGGTGACCTTCAGCGATGGCGAGCAGGCCGAGTACGACCTGATTCTGCAAGGCACCGGCTACAAGCTCGACTACCCCTTTATCGACCGCGCGCACCTCAACTGGCCGACTAGCGCCGGCGCGCCGCAGCTGTACCTCAACGTGTTCCACCCCGAGTACGACGATCTGTTTATGCTGGGCATGGTCGAAGCCTCGGGCCTGGGCTGGCAGGGCCGCGACGAGCAGGCCGAACTGGTGGCGCTGTATATCCAGGGCCTGCAGACCGGCAGCCAGGCGGCCAGGGACTTCCAGGCGCTCAAGCGCGAGCGGGCCAGCATGCGTCTGGACGGCGGCTATCACTACCTGCAACTGGAACGCATGGCCTACTACGTGCACAAGGACAGCTATCGTCAGAGCATCGCGCAGCACAGTGCGGCACTGCGCAACGACCTGGTGACCCGTACAGCCGCCACCCCCATCCCATATGCACCAGGAAACCGCTAGTGGATACGCTAAGCATCCAGTTCGACCCCGGCAGCCTGGTGCTGATCAATCTGATCCTGGCGTTGATGATGTTCGGTGTGTCCCTGGATCTGCGCCTGGACGACTTCAAAGGTATCGCCCGCGCGCCAAAAGCACCGCTGATCGGCCTGCTCGCGCAGTTTCTGCTACTGCCGGCGCTGACCTGCCTGGCCTGCTGGGCCCTGCGCATCGAACCGATGCTGGCCCTGGGCATGATGCTGGTGGCGGCCTGCCCCGGCGGCAGCTTCTCCAACATCATGACCTGGATGGCCCGCGGCAACGTGGCGGTATCGGTGAGCATGACCGCGGTGTCCAGCCTGGCCGCCAGCGTGCTGACGCCGCTGAACTTCGGCTTTTACGCCTGGCTCAATCCGCTGACCCGGCCGCTGCTCACCGAGATCGCCATGGACCCGGTCAGCCTGCTGCTCCTGGTGCTGCTGGTGCTCGGCCTGCCGCTGATCGCCGGCATGTGGGTCGGTCGGCGCTTTCCCAGCCTGTCACTGAAGGTGGAAAACCCGCTGCGCATCTTCGCCCTGCTGGTGATGCTGGCCTTCGTGACCCTGGCCTTCAGCCGCAACTTCGACCAGTTCATCAGCCATTTCCATCTGTTCTTCTGGCTGGTGGTGGCCCATAACGCCCTGGCTTTGTCGGTGGGTTACGGCTGCGCGCGGCTGTCCGGCCTGCCGGCCGCGGACCGCCGCGCCATCACCCTGGAGGTGGGCATCCAGAACTCGGCCCTGGGCCTGGCGATCATCTTCACCTTCTTCCCCCAGGCCAGCGGCATGCTGCTGATCGCCGCGTTCTGGGGCTGCTGGCACCTGGTCAGCGGCCTGACCCTGGCCTTTATCTGGTCACGTAGACCACCCGCAAGCCTGCCGCTAGCAGTTGTGGCCCTGGCTAACGCTGGAGAAAAATAATGCACAGCGTATTGATCACCGGGGCCGCCAGCGGCCTCGGCTGGCAGCTTGCACGCGCCTATCACGACCAAGGCTGCAATCTGCTGCTGACCGATATCAACGCCAGCGGCCTGGCCGCACGGGTGAATGAGCTGGGCGCAGAGCGGGTAATCGCTCTGGCCGGCGATATCACCGATCCGGCCCTGCACCAGCAATTGCTGCAGGTCTGCAGCGAGCGTTTCGGCCGTCTCGATGTGCTGATCAATAACGCCGGCATCACCCATCGCTCGCCCACCCTGCAGACCGACCCGGCGGTGCTGCGCAAGGTCATGGCAGTCGACTATCAGGCTCCCGTGGAACTGACCCTGAGCGCCCTGCCGCTGCTGCGCCAGAGCCGAGGACAGATCATTGCCATCGGCTCCATGGCCGGCTGGATGCCGGTACTGGGCCGCGCCGGCTATTGCGCGGCGAAAAGCGCCCTCGGTCAGTTCTTCGAAGTGCTGCGCGCCGAGGCCGCCCGCGACGGCATCCGTATGCTGCTGGTCTACCCGAGCTTTCTCGACACGCCCATCGAGCAGAACGCTCTGGGCGGCGACGGCCAGCCGGCGCAACACGGCCGCTCGACCATCGGCCAGGTGCGCGGTGCCGACTGGATGGCCGGGCAGATCCTCCAGGCCCAGGCGCAAGGTCGTGAGCGGCTGTTTCCCGACCGTGGCAGCTGGCTGGCCAGCCTGCTCTGGCGCATCGCCCCCGGTTTTTACTACCGCAAGATGAGCGCACGCTTCGCCGCGGAGATGGACTGATGGATATGCTCTGGCTGGCCCTGGCCGGCTTTATCCTGCTGGCCTACACCCTGGAGGCGATCAGCGGATTCGGCAGCATCGTCATCGCCCTGTCGCTGGGTGCCTTGCTGCAGCCCATCGACCAGTTGCTGCCGGTGCTGGTGCCGCTGAATATCTGCATGACCGGTTACCTGACCTGGCGACATCGGCAACTGATCGACCGTCGCCTGCTGCTGGGCATGATTCTGCCCGGCATGCTGCTCGGCACCCTGATTGGTTACGCCCTGCTGCCCTGGCTGGACGCCGCCCTGGCCAAGCGCCTGTTCGGCGCGCTGGTGCTGTGGTTTGCCGCCCGCGAACTGTGGCGCTTGCGCCACGCTGGCGCGCAACCCGCCCGGCCGCTGTGGCTAAGCCGCCTGCTTAGTCTGGGTGCCGGCGTCAGCCACGGCCTGTTCGCCTCCGGCGGCCCGCTGCTGGTGTTCGCCCTGGCCGGCACCTCGCTGGACAAGGCGCGCCTGCGCGCCACCCTGGTGACGGTCTGGTTCAGCCTCAACAGCCTGCTGACGCTGGCCTTTCTGCTCGACGGCCGCCTGCTGCCTGCCCTGCCGCAAGTCGCCAGCTATGCGCCACTACTGCTGCTCGGCATCTGGCTGGGCGAGCGCCTGCATCGGCGTATTAACGAACAGCATTTCCGTATCGCCATCTATGGCCTGCTGTTGGGTACCGGGGCCTTGCTGCTAACCGCTTAGCAGGCCACTGAAAAACCACCTACGTTTTCAACGGCCTGCTCGGTCTTATGCAATCGCTCTATCGCGGCTATCGGCTTGAAGCCTAGGGCTTATCGGTTACCATGCCCATTCGCCCGAATTGTCAGAAGCCGAGAACCGCAATGTCGCAACCCTGGAGCCCTGAAAGCTGGAGAGCCAAGCCTATCCAGCAGCAACCGCAGTACCCGGACGCCGCCCATCTGGGCAAAGTCGAGCAAACCCTGGCCGGCTATCCGCCGCTGGTATTTGCCGGCGAGGCCCGCGAACTGCGCCGCCAGTTCGCCGAGGTCACCCAGGGCCGCGCCTTCCTGCTGCAGGGCGGCGATTGCGCCGAGAGCTTCGCCGAGTTTTCCGCGGGGAAAATCCGCGATACCTTCAAGGTGCTGCTACAGATGGCCATCGTCATGACCTTCGCCGCCGGCTGCCC
>JBFJZW010000294.1:0-5954 GCA_041621875.1 Pseudomonas sp.
AGAAGGAAATATGGTGGGTCGTGTGGGATTCGAACCTACGACCAATTGGTTAAAAGCCAACTGCTCTACCAACTGAGCTAACGACCCGACGCGAGGCGCATGATACTGATTTAATTCAGTAATTCAACACTTTGCGAAAGTTTTTTTAGAAATAACGCGTAGGGTCATCCAACCCGGCCGCCGCAAAACCCGCCGCACGCAGGCGGCAGCTGTCGCACTTGCCGCACGCGCGGCCCTGGTCATCGGCCTGATAGCAGGACACCGTCAGCGCGTAATCGACGCCATGGCGCATACCGGCCTGAACGATTTCGGCCTTACTCATATTCTGCAACGGAGCCTGGATGCGAAAGCCCTGCCCTTCTACGCCGGCCCTGGTGGCCAGATTGGCCATACGCTCGAAGGCCTCGATAAACTCCGGGCGGCAATCCGGGTAGCCGGAGTAGTCCACGGCATTGACCCCGATAAAGATATCCCGCGCCCCCAGCACCTCGGCCCAGCCCAGGGCCAGGGAGAGAAACACGGTATTGCGCGCCGGCACATAGGTCACCGGAATGCCTTCGGTGGGGCTTTCCGGCACCTCGATACTGCTGTCGGTCAGCGCCGAGCCGCCGATGCCATTGAGGTTGAGGCCGATCACCTTATGCTCGACCACGCCCAGCTGCCGGGCCACCTGCTCGGCGGCCTGCAATTCGGCGCGATGGCGCTGGCCGTAGTCGAAGCTCATGCTGTAACAGCTGTAACCCTCAGCCTTGGCCAGGGCCACCACGGTGGCCGAATCGAGGCCGCCGGAGAGAAGAATCAGTGCTTTCTTGTCGCTCATATCAGTGTCCCGGCTCGTCATTCCAGAGAATCTTGTGCAACTGCATCTGCAGGCGCACGGGCAGGTTGTCCGCCACTATCCAATCCGCCAGAGAGCGCGCATCCAGTTCGTGGTGACTGGGCGACATCAGCACCTCGCCGGCACGCTTGTCCAGCTGATACTGGATCAGCTTGGTCACCGCCCAGTCGTAGTCTTCCCGGGAACAGATGACGAACTTGACCTGGTCGTTGGGCGTCAGCAACTCGATATTTTCATAACGGTTGCGTGCCACTTCGGCCGAGCCTGGGGTCTTCAGATCCAGCACCTTGCTGACCCGCGGATCGACCGCCGACACATCCAGGGCACCGCTGGTTTCCAGGGACACCTCATAACCGGCATCGCACAAGCGCTTGAGCAGGGGAATACAGTTGGGCTGGGCCAGGGGCTCGCCACCGGTCACGCAGATATAGCGCGGCTTGTAACCGGCTATCTGCTCGACGATGGCGTCCAGCGACTGGATCTCGCCGCCGCTGAAGGCGTAGGCGGTGTCGCAATACTGGCAACGCAGGGGGCAGCCAGTCAGGCGAACGAACACGGTCGGCAAGCCGGCGGTGCGCGTTTCGCCCTGCAACGAATAGAAAATTTCGGTAATGCGCAGGGTTTCTTGCATATCAGCCACGGGCGTGACGGCTAAACAGGCCATCCGCCTCCGTTGCGGGAAAAGGGCCGCGAATTGTATACGAAAAAACTGCCGGGAGCAGTTTTTAACGTTGCGCAGCAACGGCCCGAAGGGTGGCCGCCAAGGATGGCAGGCCATAAAAAACCGTCAGGAGCAGTCTTTAACGTTGCGCAGCAACGGCCCGAAGGATGGCCACCAGGGATGGCAGGCCATAAAAAACTGCCGGGAGCAGTCTTTAACGTTGCGCAGCAACGGCCCGAAGGGTGGCCGCCAGGGATGGCGGGCCACAAAAAACCCGCGCAAGGCGCGGGCTTGTCGATGTGGCGTTCAGCCTTTACGGCAGACGCTGCAAGTCACGCTGGGCCAGCTGCGCCGCCGAACTGCCCGGGTACTGCGCGATCACCTGCTGCAGAATGCCCTTGGCTTTGTCGGTGTTGCCCAGACGCTGTTCGACATCGGCGAGCTTGAACAGCGAGTCCGGCACCTTGGCATGGCTCGGGTACGTCTGGCTGACCCTGGCAAAAGCCTGGCCGGCGGCCTGTAGATTGCCCTGGGCCAGATTGACCTCGCCCAACCAGTACTGGGCATTACCCGCGTACTGGCTATCTGGATACTTGCGCAAAAAGGCGCTGAACGCCTGATTGGCCTTGTCGAAGTCCTTGACCTTGATCAGATCGAAGGCGGCCTCATAGAACAGCTTTTCCTTCGCCGGATCGGCCGGCTCGCTGCCGGCCGAAGCTTGCTGACCCGCTGGCGGGGTCGGCGTACCACTGGCATCGATAGCACCAGTGGTTGAAGAATTCTGATTGCTCGCGGCACCCGTTGCACCGCCACGCAAACGCCCATCAAGATCCTGGTAACGCTCCAGGCTCTCCTGTTTCAGGCGCTGGATTTCATTCTGCTGTTCTTCAAGCAGGCCGCGCAGCTGCGCGATCTCCTGCTGCATCTGCTGCAACTGGTTGAACAGCATGCCCTGCGCCGAAACAGGGGCCGCAGCCCCTGCATCGGCGTAGGTGCCGGACGTGCCATAACCAGCTGGGGGATAACTGCTGCCGTAACCGGCACTGTTATCCACCACGGGAATCTCAGCCAAGGCCGCGAACGGCAGGCTGAGCGCTAAAACGGTCATGACACGGCGGCAAATACGCATATCGAATTACTTACGCAGTTCGACGCGGCGGTT
The DNA here is from genome assembly GCA_041621875.1 of Pseudomonas sp. GTDB lineage: Bacteria > Pseudomonadota > Gammaproteobacteria > Pseudomonadales > Pseudomonadaceae > Aquipseudomonas. Next base: position 2,662 of record JBFJZW010000294.1, read on the forward strand.
CTGAGCCCAGGAGGACTCGTCGTTGCCAGTGGCGATTGCGCGCTCTTCACCGTAGGAAACCAGTTCCAGCTGAGCCGGGGAAACACCCTGCAGCACCAGGTAGCGCTGTACGGCCTTGGCGCGACGCTCGCCCAGAGCCATGTTGTACTCACGGGTACCGCGCTCGTCGGCGTGGCCTTCCAGAACGACGCGAGCGCCATTGCCTTGCAGGTCTTTGGCGTGAACGTCCAGAGCGCGCATGGCTTCCGGCTTCAGGTCGGAGCTGTCGTATTCGAAGTAGAAGGTGGTGATAGCGCGCAGAGCAGCTTCTTCGCTCAGGCTGCCATCGACAGCGCCAGTGTTGGCACCGTAACCGGCGTTAGGATCGGTAGCGCCTTCGCCAGCAGCGTCGCCGCCTTTGGAGGAACAACCTACAGCTACGGCGAGAGCCAGACCCAGTGCAGCGAACTTACCAAATTTCAGCATTTCCATCATGTAACTCCTAATGAACCCCAGTGTGTTAAGCAGTTTGTCGCAGTAAAACGGTGAAGCGCCGCATCAGTTCAGGTAAGGGGACCAAGAAGGCTCTCGAACTTCGCCTTGAGCGGTAGGCAGAGGGAGCCTTACGCGACCATTGGTGGACGCCAACATCAAGACTCCCCGACCCTGCTGGCGGGTCGCGTAGATTAGCATGCCGCCATTGGGCGCAACAGTAGGCGACTCATCCAGACTGGTGTCTGAAAGAATGCGCAAATTGCCGCGCTGCAGATCCATCGCCGCGACCTTGAACACGGTGTAACCATCCTGGCGATGAATCATCACCAGGGTCTTTTCATCGGCGGACAGCTTGGGGTTGGCGTTGTAGTTGCCTACAAAGGTCACCCGCTCAGCGGCACCACTGTTGATATTGGTTTTGTAGATCTGGGGCTTGCCGGAACGGTCCGAGGTGAAGTAGATGGTTTGCCCATCCTTGCCCCAGAACGGCTCGGTATCGATCGAGCCCTGATTGGTGACCCGGCGCAGCTGGCGACTGCCCATCTCCATCACATAAATTTCCGGATTGCCGTCCTTGGACAGCACGAAGGCCAGGCGATTGCCATCTGGCGACCAGGCCGGTGCGCCGTTCAGGCCTTCGAAATTGGTGACCTGCTCGCGGCGACCGGTATCGATATGCTGAACGAAGACGCGCGGACGCTTCTGCTCGAACGATACATAGGCGATACGCCGACCATCGGGCGCAAAGGACGGAGACAGAATCGGCTCGCGCGACTGCAGCAGGGTTACCGCGCGGGCACCGTCGTAGTCGGAGCGTTGCAGGGTATAGCGGGTGTTATTGACCGAAAAGCGCTCGGCCGTCACATACAGCAGACGGGTGGAAAACGCGCCCTTGACCCCGGTCAGCTTCTCGAACGACTGATCGGCGATATGGTGGGCCATGTCGCGCAGTTGATCGACCGCACCGCCCACGCTACCGGCCAGCACCTGCTGCTGGGTGGCCACGTTGAACAGGGCGAACTGCACCTGCAGGCGACCCGCGTTCGGCACGATATTGCCCACCATCACATACTGGGCCCCCAGGGCCTGCCAGTCGCGGTAGATGACTTCGCTGGCCTGGGTCGGCAGGCTGATCATGTTCTGCCGCGGAATGGGTTCGAACACACCGGAATTGCGCAGGTCCTTGCCGATGATATCGGCCATGTCCTCGGGCAGTAGGTTGCCACCCTGCCAACCGAACGGCACCACGGCGATAGGTGTCGCACGATCGGTACCACTGCTGATCACCAAGGGATCAGCCGCCTGCACGGTGCCGACCATCAGGGCCAGACCAAGCAGAACGAGACGCATCAGGGTATTCACAGACCTAAATCCTCCGGTTTGAAGACAGCGCGACGCTGCCGGTAGAGCCGATCAAAAGTGGCACGATCCAGCTGTTGCATTTCCGCGATGCGCCCAACATTGCGCACCGCCTGTACCGCCGAGCTATCGAATGGGCCATCGCCGCTGGAGCGGGTCACGCTGGCATTGATAATGGTGCCATCGGGCAGCATCTCGATCAGCACTTCTACACTCATGCCATTACGCGCAGATGGCGGACGTCGCCACTGCTCGCTGACCAGTTTTACGATCAGATCATCCAGACTGCCTGCTACCTGATCGCCATGGGTTTCGGCCAGCGCTTGCTGGCGGCCCACATCTTCAGACAGCAATTCGGCCAGGGCAGCGGCCTTCTTGTCCTCTGTGGCTTTACGCTGGGCAGCCTCGGCAGCCTTTTTCTTGGCGTCATCGGCGGCCTTTTTCTTAGCTGCCTCTGCCGCCGCCTTCTTCTTGGCCTCTTCGGCGGCCTTTTTCTTGGCATCCTCAGCGGCTTTTTTCTTCGCGGCCTCATCCGCCGCCTTTTTCTTGGCGATATCGGCTAGCTTCTTCTGCTCGGCAGCCTTGGCCGCCGCATCCGCTTTCTTCGCCGCTTCGGCCTTTCGAGCCTCTTCGGCCTTCTTTTGTTCCGCAGCCTTGGCCGCTACCTGCTGCTTTTCCTGCTCGGCCTTCTTCTGCTCGAGCTGCTCGGTCTCGTAGAGCGGCGCAGTGGTTTTCTTGGTTTCGCCGGCAATTTTCTGATTGGTCTGGGTGGTCGCCTGGCTCTGCGACTGCAGCTTGTACAGGGTTGCCTGCACCACCGGCCTGGTCGGCGGCAAATCCGGAGCAAAGGCGAAACTGACGAACAGCATGGCGAACATGATGACGTGCAGACCCACGGCCCAGACCACAGGCCAGAACAGGCTTTCCGAAGGCGAAGGCTCGCGCTGGTAATGCATCAGGGGGCCTCGGTAATCAGCCCGACGTTACCCACGTCGGCCTGCTGCAGGCCACCCATGGCCGCCATCACCGTGCCGTAATCGACCGCCTTGTCACCGCGCACGAACACCTGCACCTGCTTACCCGTGGCACGACTCTGGTTGATGATCGCGGTGACGGCCCGGGTCATTTCCTCCAGGGTCATGGCCTGGTCCTGCACCGTGTCGACATCGACCTCGGTGCCCATATTCCAGAAGTAGGACTTGTCGGCCTTGATCGAGATGGTCAGCACCTGGGCGTTATTGTCCTGCGGCAAGACCTCACTGCTAACTTGCGGCAGATCGACCTTGACCCCCTGATTGAGCATCGGCGCGGTCACCATAAAGATCACCAGCAGCACCAACATCACATCGATGTAAGGCACCACGTTCATCTCGGCGACGGGCTTGCGTCTGTTGCGAATTCTGGCCATGGCTTAAAACCTTTCGTAAAGAGTGCCCAAGGCTTAGTCGTCGCTGGTGTGC
>JBFJZW010000295.1:0-5928 GCA_041621875.1 Pseudomonas sp.
CACTTCCAGGCCCAGGGTCATGTGCCGCGCCTCGTCGGACTGCGCCGAGAAGCCGAAGGTGACGGTGGCCATGTCGCCGTTGTAGGCCGCGCCGGACATAAAGGGCACGAACAGCAGGTTGGTCAGCACGTACTCGAAGGAGAACGAGATGGCAGTGAGGAACTCGAACGGCCCGGCCGTGCGCGCGTCGTCGAAGAACGACTTGGGCACCGAGAGGAACCACACCCGGTCGTGCATATGGGCGAAATCATGCAGGCCGTTGAAGTGCTTGTTGTAGTGGCTCATCGCGTGCACCTGGGTCTGCACGTGGCGCAGCTCGTCGATCGCCTGCATCTGGCAGGCGACCCGCGCACCGGCGCCGCTGAAATCCCGGCCGACCCGGGCGAAGCCCTGGAACGCCTGGTATTCGCAGGGGCTGATGCCACCGAGGAACAGCTTCAACGCATTGACGTAGCGCGCATCGGAGATGGTCTGCTGGCCGTTGTTCTGGGCGAAGGCGTCGAGAATGGCGTAGAGCTTCTTCTCCTTCTCGGCCTGGTACTTCCAGTAGGCATCCATGGTCAGGCGGAAGGGGTCTTCCCACTTGTCCCAGTCGGTGATCTTGATGCCCTCGAAGTCCTCGTGGGGGAAGATGGCCTTCTTGTCCTGGTAGCTGGGCTCCCAGTCGAGGTCGCGGGTCAGGTAGCGGTACTTGTCTTTGAGGCCGAGTTTTTTCTTGTTGGCGGTCATGGCTTGGCTCCTAATTTTTCCACTCGAGAACGAAGGCATCGTCGTCCTCGTCGACGTTGCCGCCGATGGTGATCACGTCCAGCAGCATTTCCTGCACGTCCCAGGCGCGGCCGAGCCGCTCTTCCATGGTGTCGCGACGGATCTGCAGACGGCCTTCGGCCTCGATGCGGATCATTGCCGGCTGGTGCTGGACCACCGCATGGGGGTTGTCATGGCTGATGCCATCCACCAGGTAGCGGGCGTTGTCGTTGTCCTGCAGGACGAGGTAAACGAGCGACATGGTCTGGGTCCTTATTGAATGTTCAGGCCGAGCTTGTTCAGCCGGGCGAGGAAGTCCTGGTGCACGCTGTCGAGTGCCGCGGCACCGGCGCTGATCTCGGCCAGGGGTGCCAGCGCCTCGAGGGCGCGGGCCGACCAGTGGCCGATCCAGGTTTCGATCTGCCGGCGATTGCTCTCGCTCTCGGCGGCCACTGTCTTGACCATGGCATCGACCCAGCGGCTGCTCTCGGCGTACCACTGGCGCATGAATTCGGTGAGCATGCCGACGTCACCGGCACCTTCGGCACTCAGGGTCTCGTCGAATTTCTGGTAGATCAGCGGGAACAGCAGGCCATCGCTGACCAGGTTCTGCGCCAGGCTCAGCTCGAACCAGTCCTTGACCACGAAGCTGTCCTCGACGTAACGGCGCAGGCCCTGCCAGAGCGGGTCATCGAGCCACAGCTGCTTGCCCTGCTCGAGCGCCGCGGTGCCGCCGCCGTCGAGCAACAGACCGATGCGCGACAGGTACTGGGCGATGCCCAGGCGGTCCATGGCGGTGTAGATGTGCATCTGCACCACGGTGGTGGCACAGCCATCGGCGGCGATGCCGCTGTTGTTCATGTTGGCGCCCAGCTCGGCGTGGCGCAGCGGCACCAGCACCCGCAGGATGCGTGCGCGCTGCTCATCGCTCAGGCGCGCCAGCAGCTCGCGCTTCTCGCAGAAGGCGTACTCGTGCTCGGTGGTTTCCTGCATGCGCGCCCGGGTCTGCACGTAGGTGCCGTAGTAGTACTGGCGCGGATCGCTGACCGCATACCAGTCGCGCATCACCAGGCAGGTGCGGGTGACATCGTTGAGCAGCTTGTCCGGCTGCCACTGCGGGCGGTAATGGAAATTCAGCGTGGCGGCGACGTCGTAGCTGGCCTCCTGATAGCGGCTGGCCGGCTTGTCGCCGAAGCGTCTGCGGATATGGCTGAAGGTCTGGCGGATCGGCTCCACCGTGTTCGTCTTGATCTCTATGCTCATCTCGACCGTACCTGTTGTTGTTGTGTGTGGCTGCCGTAGGCCTGTTAGTCGTGTTTACCCGGCATGCGGCTGCCGACCTCGCCGAAGCGCCACTTGACCATGTCGTCGTCGACCGCCTGGGCCATCGCTTGGTCCATCACCACCACGCGGTTGTGCTGGCAGAACTGGGTAAACGCGGCTTGCGGCAGCACCAGCTCGACGAACAGGTCCGGGTAGCCGATGGCGAAATCGAACTCGACGAAGCGGGCATCTGGCTCGCTGCGCACCCGGATGTAGCGCGGCAACTCTTCAAAACGGGGTTCAAGCGTGTTCATGTTCGGGCCATCTCCCTTGGTGGCGGCTGACAGGCCTAACGCAACGGCTGTGCCAATGCTCGAAAAAAACTTTCAAGTAATTGATTTATAAAGATTTATATAAATTAAAAGACGGCAGAAGACGCTCCGCAGGGCGCGCGACGACCAAGCCGCTACGGGCTTTTTTGATGATTTGATCAAATGCCCCAGGCCGGCTTGAGCAAATGCTCAGCCAGTGGAAATGGGCGGACAGGCGGTGCCGATTTCATCAAATGGTTGACTTTCATCCGCGCCTGGATCTGGATATGGTGACTGCCCAGTCGAGCCCCCAGGCGTTGTGCCAGCACTCGACCGCCAACCACCCCACGCCCTTGCCTGTCCAGAAAATGCAGGCAAAAGCAGGCAACCGGCAGGTAACTTCAGCCATCGTCAGGGGCTGAAGGGAAACCGGCCCGAGGTGGTTCCCCCTTACAAAAACAATCAGGGGCCCTATTGCCATGGCAATCAGGTACAAGCCACAACTGCAGCACTCGGACTTTCAGGATCTGAGCAAGCAGATCCGTTTTCAAAGCATGGAAGGCAAGATCTGGTTCGGTGAACAGCGCATGTTGCTGATGCAGGTTTCCGCCATGGGCAGCTTTCGCCGCGAGCTGGTGAGCATCCTCGGCATCGAGCGAGCCAAGGGCTTCTTCCTGCGCCTGGGCTATCAATCCGGCCTGCGCGATGCCGAGTTGGCGCGCAAGCTACGCCCGCACTGCAGCGAGCTGGACATCTTCCTCGCCGGCCCGCAGCTGCACTCGCTCAAGGGCCTGGTCAAGGCGGTTCCCACCGAACTGGATATCGACATCGAAGCCGGACGTTTCTATGTCGAGGTGGAGTGGGTCGACTCCTTCGAAGTGGAAATCTGCCAGAGCGAACTGGGGCCGATGGACGACCCGGTGTGCTGGACCCTACTCGGCTATGCCTGCAGCTACTCCTCCTCGTTCATGGGCCGCGAGGTGATCTTCAAGGAGGTCACCTGCCGCGGCCGCGGCGACGACAAATGTCGGATCGTCGGCAAGCTGGCCGAGGAATGGGACGACGCCGAGGCGTTCAAGGCGTATTTCAAGAACGACCCGATCATCGAGGAGCTGTACGAGTTGCAGTCGCAACTGGCCTCGCTGCGCACCAGCCTGCAACGTCAGGAAGGTCAGTACTACGGTATCGGCCAGTCGCTGGCCTATAGCAAGGTCTGCCAGATGATCGACAAGGCCGCCCAGGGCAAGGTTTCGGTGCTGTTGCTCGGCGAAAGCGGGGTGGGCAAGGAGGTGATTGCGCGCAGCGTGCACCTGCGCAGCGCCCGCGCCGAACAGCCGTTCGTCGCGGTCAACTGCGCCGCCATTCCACCGGACCTGATCGAGGCCGAGCTGTTCGGCGTGGAAAAGGGTGCCTTCACCGGCGCGCTGCAGTCGCGCATGGGCCGCTTCGAGCGGGCCAACCAGGGCACCATCTTTCTCGACGAAGTGATCGAGCTGAGTCCGCGCGCCCAGGCCACCCTGCTGCGGGTATTGCAGGAAGGCGAGCTGGAGCGGGTCGGCGACAACCGCACGCGCAAGGTCGACGTGCGGGTAATCGCCGCCACCAACGAAAGCCTCAGCGAGGCGGTGAAGACGGGCAAGTTCCGCGCCGACCTGTTCTACCGGCTCAACGTGTTCCCGGTCAGCATCCCGCCCCTGCGCGAGCGCCTGGAGGATATCCCGCTGCTGGTGGAGCACTTCCTCAAGCGCTTCCACAGCGAATACAACAAGAAGACCCTGGGCCTTTCCGACAAGGCCATGGAGGCCTGCATGCACTACCCCTGGCCGGGCAATATCCGCGAACTGGAGAACGTCATCGAGCGCGGCATCATCCTCACCGAGAGCAACGAGAGCATCAGTATCGAGGCGCTATTCCCGCAGTTGCAGCTGGAGGAGCTGCTGGAGAGCCGGCTGTCCAACGAAGGCACCCTGCTGCAACCGGCCGCCGAGCAGGGCTGGATCGAACAGATCCTGGGCACCGGCCTGAGCCTGGACGCCATCGAGGAACAGTTGATGCGCGAAGCCATGCAGCGGTCGGGTAACAACGTCTCCGGTGCCGCGCGCCTCCTCGGCCTGACCCGCCCGGCCCTGGCCTACCGGTTGAAGAAGATCGGTATCGAAGCCTGACAGACCCGCTGCAACTGTGGAGCGGCCCGCACCAGCAGCCCGGGCAGCAGGTGCCAGAGCAGGCCCAGCGCCGCCAGGGGACGCGCCAACAGACCGCGCACCTGGTCGCTGCGCGGGCGGCCATAGCGGCACCAGGTGCAGAAGTGCTCGCAGTTGTTGGTCAGCAACCGGTAGCGGCTCTCGCCGAGCCGCGAACGGGCCCTCGCCACCACCTGCCCGGCCGCGAAGCCGGGCAAGGGGCGGAACTCGATCCACACCGGCCGATTCGCCGCGAAGCGCTCGAGCGACACCTCTTCCACCGGCCCGGCCTGCAGCGATTCGCACAACCCGGCGTAATGCACTACTCGCCCGTTGCCGACATAGATGCCGTGATGGCAATAGCCATGACGTGGCGTGACCAGGTGTGCGCCCAGTATCGGCTCGACGTCCGCATCGATATCCCAGAGCACGTGCCGTGCCCCTTGTGGTGCGCTTGCCTGGAAAAACGGGTAGGTGCTGTTCATGGCCGGCTCCAACCTGCGAAGCCCTTGGCTAATCAAGGGCTTCAGCTGCGTTGCCAGGCTCGATGCATCAACCGCGCCAGCGGCGGCATATCGCCGGACTAGGCGGGTTACCAGCGGGACGGCCTGCCCGATGCCGAGGCGTCACCGCGGAAATGCTCAAGAAACGCCCAGCGAGCGGGCATCCTCTGGCTCGGCCAATGGCAGACCGGCGGGCCTCTAGAGGCGGTTTTACCAAATGGATAAAGCCCCGAACGATTTGATTATTTGCTCAAAGGCAAGGCTTCCTGCAGCAGTCAAATCTCTCGCTGAACAATCCTCAAATAGCAGTAAATTCTATATTTTTCAGTAGGTTGAAAATATAAACAGGAGACTGGCACAGGCGTTGCTCTAGGGTCACCAACCGCTGCAAGACAACAACAATCCAAGTGGTGACCCGTAATGAGCTTCACTCCCAAGCCGCGTAACGGCCTGACCCGCGCTATGGCCACTCCATGTCTGGCGCGCTCCACCCTCGCCCTGATACTGCTGCCCGTGCTACTGGCCGGCTGCGAGGCCGAACTGAATCTGGCGGCGGTCGGCGAGGCAACCCGCCAGGCCAGCCTGCGCACCGATCATTACCAGGCGTTGGCCAGCAACGCGGCAGTCAGCGTGCTGGTTGGCAACGATGGCGTGGTCCTGGTCAGCCAGGATCAGGGCCTGACCTGGCAGCGCCAGCAACTGCCGGGGCAACCCGGCCTGATCGATGTGGATGCCTGCCCGGACGGCAGTTTCATCGCCCTCGGTTTCGACAACCAGCTGTGGCACAGCGCCGATCAGGGCCTGAGCTGGAATGCCCATGCATTGCCGACCCAGGAGCAAATGCTCACCGCGACCTGCGCCCCCGACGGCGCCTGGTGGGCGGCAGGCGGCTTCACCACCCTGCTCAATAGCCGTGACCAG
>JBFJZW010000296.1:0-5913 GCA_041621875.1 Pseudomonas sp.
AGGTAGCGCGTCAACGGCAGCAGCGGATGCGGGCAGCGCAGGAACGACGCCGCAAAGATCACCCCGCGCAGCCCCTGCGGTTGACGCAGGGCCAGGCGATAGGCCAGGGGCCCGGAAAAGGATTCGCCGAGCAGGACGAAAGGGCTGTCGCCCAGTTGCCCTGACAGCACCGTCGCCAGGCTGTCGGGGTCCTGTGGACCCTGTTGCGGCAGCTCCAGGGTTGTCACCTGCCGCCCAGAGAGAAAGGGCAGCAAGGGGGGCAAACAGGCGATGGCTGCCGTTCAGGCCCGGCAGCAACAGCAGGCGCATCAGGCTTCGCCGGCCAACTTGCGGTCGTACTGGAAGCGCCAGCGGGTGAACATCAGGGCGGCGCAGAACAAGCTGAAGCTGAGCAGCGTCAGCAGCCAGCCATACAGTGCCTTGGAGGGGTCGAAGGCGGCCAGTACGCCCTGGATAAAGTACAGGTTGACCACAAAGCAGACCCAGGCGTGAGCGCGGGCGTTGCCCAGGAGTATCCCGGGAGCCAGCAACAGCAAGGGGGCCAGCTGAAAAGCCAGGATCACCCAGAGCAGCGTGCCCGGTATTTCGGCGAACTGCAGATTCCACACCACCAGCAGCAGGGTCAGGGCCAGGAAGCTGAGCAGGCTGGCGGTGCGGCTGATGGCCAGGCGCGGCTTGAGCCATTCCAGCGATGGCAGGGGCTTGGGGGTTTTAGCCACGGCGGCTCTCCAGTTTTTCTGCGGTGTGCGCCAGGCGTTGGCCCAGGGCGCGGCACAGGACTATTTCGTGCTCGTCCAGCGCGCGCTTGCCATCGGCCCCGGCGTGGTGGCTGGCCCCGTAAGGCGTGCCGCCGCCGCGGGTCTCCAGTAGCGCGGTTTCGCTATAAGGCAGGCCGGTAATCAGCATGCCGTGGTGCAGCAGTGGCAGCATCATCGACAGCAGGGTGGTTTCCTGGCCGCCATGCAGGCTGGCGGTGGAGGTGAACACGCCGGCCGGCTTGCCGACCAGGCCGCCGGTCAGCCAGAGGCTGCTGCTGCCGTCGAGAAAATACTTGAGCGGCGCGGCCATGTTGCCGAAGCGGGTCGGGCTGCCCAGGGCCAGGCCGGCGCAGTTCTTCAGCTCGTCGAGGCTGGCGTAGGGCGCGCCTTCTGCCGGAATCTGCGGCGCGACCGCTTCGCACTCGCTGGAGACGGCCGGGACCGTACGCAGGCGCGCTTCCAGGCCGGCCATCTCCACGCCGCGGGCAATCTGTCGGGCCATTTCAGCGGTGGCACCGTGGCGGCTGTAATACAGCACAAGGATATAGGGGGCGCTCACGGTAGCAGTTCCAGGATTTTTTCCGGCGGCCGGCCAATCACGGCCTTGTCACCGGCGACCAGAATCGGCCGCTCGATCAGTTTCGGGTGCTTGCTCATCGCCTCGATCAGCTGCGCATCGGTCAGCGCCGGATTGGCCAGGCCGAGCTGCTGGTAGGCTTCTTCGCCGCTACGCAGCAGCTGGCGCGGGGCGATCCCGAGCTGGCGCAGCAAGGCCTGCAACTGGTCGACATCGGGTGGCGTGTCCAGGTAGCGCACTATGGTAGGCGTCAGGCCGCGTTCTTCGAGCAGCTGCAGGGCCGCCCGGGATTTAGAGCAGCGTGGATTATGGTAGAGCCTGAGGTCGGTCATATTCGGGTCGCTTGTTGCCGTGGATGGCGGCTATTCTAACCGCTAACGACAGCTGCGCCTGTGTCTGAAGTGGGTTGTCGCGGTACAAATGGCTAAGGAGAGGGCATGCGTCAGCGCGTTAACAACCTGTGGGAGTTCTGGCGTTTTCTGCTGCAGCGCTTTCTTGCCGACCGCGGTGCCAACAATGCCGCGGCCTTGACCTACACCACGCTGTTCGCCGTGGTGCCGATGATGACCGTGACCTTCTCCATGCTTTCGGCCATTCCGGCCTTTCAGGACACCGGCGAGCAGATCCAGAGTTTTATCTTCCGCAATTTCGTGCCTTCGGCCGGGGAGACCCTGCAGCAGTACCTGCGCGATTTCACCACCCAGGCCCGTCAGCTGACCTGGATCGGGGTGGTGATTCTGGCGGCGACGGCCTTCTGGATGCTGGTGACCATCGAAAAGGCCTTCAACACCATCTGGCGCGTACACCAGCCGCGCCGTGGCGTGTCGAGCTTCCTGCTGTATTGGGCGATCCTCAGCATGGGGCCGATCCTGCTCGGTGGCGGCTTCGCCATCAGCACCTATATCGCCTCGCTCTCGCTGATTTCCGGGCCCGATGCGCTGCTTGGGGTGCAGACCCTGCTGAAGTTTATGCCCCTGCTGTTCAGTGTGGCGGCCTTCACCCTGCTCTATGCCACGGTACCCAATGCCCGGGTACCGATTCGCCATGCCTTGCTGGGCGGCCTGTTCGCCGCGGTCTTGTTCGAGGTGGCGAAGATGCTGTTCGGTCTCTATGTGCGGCTTTTTCCGGGCTATCAGCTGATCTACGGGGCGTTTGCCACCGTGCCGCTGTTTCTGCTGTGGATCTATCTGTCCTGGCTGATCGTGCTATTCGGGGCCGAGGTGGTGTGTAACCTGGGGTTTTCACACCAGTGGCGCAAACGCGCGGTGCCGCGCCTGCTGGTCGTGCTGGGGGTCTTGCGGGTGTTCCATGAGCGTCAACAGTCGGGCTTCAAGGTGCGTCTGCTCGATGTGCAGCGCCGCGGTTGGATGCTGGCCGAGCAAGAGTGGGAGGAGGTCCTGGAGTTTCTCGAGCAGCAACAACTGATTGCCTCGACCGGGTCGGGCACCTGGGTGCTGAGCCGCGATCTCGGCCATTACACCCTGGCCCAGTTGCTCAGCCGCAGCCCTTGGCCGCTGCCGCGCCTGGCACAGCTGCCCGAGCAGCTCGACGAGCCCTGGTATCCGGCATTGCGCAGCGGGCTGGAAAAACTCCATGAAGAACAACTGGCGCTGTTTGGCGAGAGCCTCGCGCACTGGCTGCACCCCGAAGTGGAGCCGGTCGAGTAGGTGACAAAAAACGTCAGTTTGCGGCGCGCTACCGGGGCCGCGGCGGCGCGCAGTGAGAGGAGAAGCGTTAAACCTGGGTAAGGGAGGCTGGCACGCTTCTGGCAATCACTCCGTTGATTGCAATCAGATTGCCAGCATGGCAGGGATTGACGGAGTGCGAAGGGCGTTATGACAACCAGCAAAGGCAAGGTGATTCATCTGTATCTGCGCGACCCGCAAGAGGCGCTGGAGCGGCTTAACCGGATTACCGGTTTGCGTTTTTCGAGTTGGCCGCAGTCGTTGGTGCCCCCGCGCGATACTGCCGAGCAGGAGCAGGCCGAGGTCTGTCCTCTGGTGCAGGACGCAACCCAGGTCGTCGGGGTGTCAGGCTGAATGCAAAACCCCGCGTCGATGCGCGGGGTCTGGGGCAGTACCGAGATCGCTTCAGGCCGTGGCCTGGCGGGTGCTGGCTTGCGGTAGCTCGACGGCCTGGACGAAGAGCTCTTCGACCGCCAGGCTTTGTGTAGTGACTGCCGAGCGCAGGCGTACCTGCATGTCTTCGATCTTCTGTTTCACCGGCAGGCGGGCGACGCCGGAGAGGAGGATCTTGTTGTGCTGGCTGACCTTGCCGTGATCGATCATCACCTCGCGGCGGGTGGTGCCGTCGAGGTAGCTGACCAGCAGGGAAACCGGCAGGTTGGCCAGGCCGGGCAATTGCAGCCAGGCGGCGACGTTGAACTCGGCGACGCGGCCTTCGTAAGGCGTGACCTGCAAGCGGGCCAGGTTGACGATCTGTGAAGGTACCGGGCCAATCAGCTTGTCGTGGGCTTGGGTCATGGTTGCGTTTCCAGGCTAATAACAGATCGTATCAAGCACGAGTCCGAAGAATTATAAGCGTGGCTTTGCCGGTCAAACTGTGCGCTCGGCCGGGGTTGAGCGTGACCGCTCTCGCAGTTTCCGTTGTTTATGCCAACTGCAGCGGGTAACGGGTCACTGCGTTGGTGCTCAGGTTGATCGTGGGTAGCGGCAGGGCGCGCTGGTTATTGGCGCTGGCCAACTGCAGCCAGACATTTTCCCCTTCGACGAATTGCCCGTTGGGCAGCCAGAGGCCGTGATGCCAGCCATTGCCGGGGGCCGGGGTGCTCTGCAGGATGCCGGGATGGGTCTGTGCACTCGGTGCCCGGCGTAGCCAGGCCGGCTGGGGCAGCCCCTTCAGATAGCGCAGGCCAAGATGCAGGCCCAGGCTATTGAGGTGACGCCAGCGCACCAGCGCCAGGGTCGGGGTATCGCTGGCGGTCAGCAGCAATACCAGTTGGCCGACGGCGAGCTGCGCCGCCTGTTCCTTGTCGCAGAGCAGGCGTGCGCCGCCGGGGCTGGTATCGAGCATCTGCACGGTCGCATGCTGCGGGCGTTGTTCCAGCAATTGCGCGTGAATGCCAATCAGGCCGACCACCAGTCGGCATTCGCTGGCCTGCTCGGCGCGCGGATGACGTCGTTGCTGGCGGCCCAGCCAGTGCTGCTGCACGCGTTCGAGTACGGCTCGTTCGTGCTGGCTTTGCAGTGGGGCCGGCTCATACAGGGCCACCAGCAGCGCGCCCAGTTCGAAGCGGCGCAGCGTGTCGTGGTCGCCGTCGATGAGCTGTTCCGGGCCCAGGCAGGGGTAAGACTCGGTCAGGTCGATGGCGGGGCCTTCGGCCCCGTCCTCGTCGTCCCAGGGCAGCAGGCGCGCCAGCCCTGCCAGGGGCGAAAGGGCGGCAAACAGAGTCAGGCATTCGCCTTCGGCCAGGTGAAACGGGTTGCTCAGGGCCAGCAACAGCATCTGCTGGTAGAGGCCGCGCAGGGTGCTCGCCGGGGCGGGCTGAAAGGCCGCTGCTATGGGGTCGTCCAGGCAGTTCTGCTGTTCGCCAATCCAGTACAGCAGGTGGCTGTCGCGCCATAGCCCCGGGGGCGGCTCCTGGTACAGCTGGTAATGGCGCAGCTGGCATTGGCCGAGAAAGTGCTGCGCCATATACAGGCACCAGGCCAGGTGCGCCTGCGAGGGTTGGCGACCCTGGAGAATCTGCAGCAGCAGGCGCTTGAAGCCCATGGCCAGCTCGCTGCACAGGTGCACAAACAGCGCCGGCGGCGTGGTGTCGGCCTGGCAGGCCTTGGCATGGTGGCGGTATTCATCGCTGAAGCTTTGCAGTGCGCGCTGCCTTTCAAGTAAGGTCATGGCGCTGCGGTTGCAGCGCAGCAGCAGGCTGAGCACCTGCTGCAATGCGACGGCCTGCTTCTCCACGCGTGCCTGGGCCAGCAGCTGGTTGAGTTCGGCGAGCGAGACCGGGCTTTCTTCGACGATGTCTGGCACTTCCAGACGCAAGGCATCTATTGTCATATCAACCTTGGGTAAGCGGGAGCGAATGCATGGATATGCGGTTCCAGACGGTCATTCGTGCTGTTGCAGGCATAGGCATGGCGCTGATTCTGGTGGCTTGCACCGAGGATGTGGGCGTCGATCAGCATGGACGAAAGGTAGCGGCTGAGCGCCTGGATGGCCAGTGGTTAGTGATTAATTACTGGGCCGAGTGGTGCGGGCCCTGCCGTACCGAGATTCCCGAACTGAATGCCCTGGCGCGCCAGCACGAGGCGCAGGCGGTGACGGTGCTGGGGGTCAACTTCGATGGTCTGCAGGGCGAGGCGCTGAACCGTGCCGTGCAGGCGCTGGGGATCGAATTCACCGTGCTGGAACAGGACCCGGCCCCGCGTTATGAGTTGCCCCGCAACGAGGTGTTGCCGGTGACCTATATCGTCGATAGCCAGGGCCGTATGCGTGAGCGCCTGCTCGGCGAGCAGAGCGCGGCGGGGTTGAACGCCCGCCTGCTGGCCCTCAAGGCCGAGGAGTAGACGATGGCGCAGTTGTGTATGCATGCCTATGTCAGTGGTCGGGTACAGG